>NZ_JCAIUL010000003.1:0-423912 GCF_059445505.1 Paenibacillus sp. Y301
ATCCCGTTTGGTGGCGATAGCGGAGGGGTTCCACACGTACCCATCCCGAACACGACCGTTAAGTCCTCCAGCGCCGATGGTACTTGGACCGCAGGGTCCTGGGAGAGTAGGACGCCGCCAAGCGAGTATTCTACATCACATGTGTACATGTATGTGTCACTCATGTTTTATAGTTTACATATATGAAGCAATTGCTTATATTCCCTGATAGCTCAGTTGGTAGAGCACTCGACTGTTAATCGAGTTGTCACAGGTTCGAGTCCTGTTCGGGGAGCCATATATGGAGAGGTGTCCGAGCTGGCCGAAGGAGCACGATTGGAAATCGTGTAGGCGCCACAAGCGTCTCGAGGGTTCGAATCCCTCTCTCTCCGCCAGACAGAGTCTTACATATGTGGCCCGTTGGTCAAGCGGTTAAGACACCTCCCTTTCACGGAGGTAACAGGGGTTCGATTCCCCTACGGGTCACCAATAGCATATTTTACAATGACGCGGGGTGGAGCAGCCCGGTAGCTCGTCGGGCTCATAACCCGAAGGCCGCAGGTTCAAATCCTGCCCCCGCAACCAATTTTATTCCTTAGAGGAATATATTCAATGTGGAACCGTGGTGTAGTTGGCCTAACATGCCTGCCTGTCACGCAGGAGATCGCGGGTTCGAATCCCGTCGGTTCCGCCATTTTTTACAAGGGACATTAGCTCAGTTGGTAGAGCACCTGACTCTTAATCAGGGTGTCGAAGGTTCGAACCCTTCATGTCCCACCATATTTTTTAAATTGTGCGCGTGTGGCGGAATTGGCAGACGCACTAGACTTAGGATCTAGCGTTTCACGACGTGGGGGTTCAAGTCCCTCCACGCGCACCATCTTTTCATTGGAATGACTGAATGGCATAATCATTTCATAACATCGGGACGTAGCTCAGCTTGGTAGAGCACCTGGTTTGGGTCCAGGGGGTCGCATGTTCAAATCGTGTCGTCCCGATATTTTATTTTTGCGGGTGTAGTTCAATGGTAGAACTTCAGCCTTCCAAGCTGATAGCGTGGGTTCGATTCCCATCACCCGCTTAGAGATTAATAAGCGAATAGTTAGTTTTAAACAGAAAGAGCTGCGGTTTCCCCGTAGCTCTTTTTTGTTTATATAATTTTTTTTTCAATTAGGCCAGTAATTATAGAAAACAATTTAAATTAGGTGCTTTACGAATAATGGCTCCAGATTGTCGAAGTTTTGTAACGATATAGGTGTCGTCTTCTGCAAAAGAGTTGGCTAGCGCGAGTGAGCCTGCACTGGTATGCATTTTATCTCCGGTATTTATAATTATCTTTCAATAATTTCGGAATCCCGTGGAGTGCTCCTCGAGCGCCTTGTAATGCCCGTTCGCTATCTAAGGCCTCCGCAATGAATAGAACATCTGGATTGATCTCTAGCACGGAGTTAATCGTCAGGCTATTCTAATCATGATGTGCTATACGATCAAGATACATGAGGACTAGATTCCTAGAAGTGATATCGCCTGACTCTGGGGCAGCTTGAATATCTGAGATCGTGGCCTCTACGATTTCAAAAGACATGATAAGCACACTTCTTTCTATATCATTATTTTCCAAAATAAGTATAACTGGTTTTGGTTATTTTGCACAAAGAATGTAGAATTATTTTCTATTATTTGAACAAAAGGGTGTACAATTCCTCGAACAAGCCGTTATATATAAGTAAGACTTTAAAAAGAGATGGAAGGTGATCACGATGATACGGTTTGGAATCATTGGAACCAACTGGATAACGGAACGTTTCGTTCAAGCAGGGATCGAGTCAGAATTTTTTAAATTAAGTGCAGTTTACTCACGTACAGAGGAAAAAGGGAGAACTTTTGCAAATAAATATGATATTCCACACGTGTACACGAACTTGGAGGAAATGGTATCGAGTGATGAAGTAGATGCTGTCTATATTGCGAGTCCTAATTCACTTCATGCTAAACAAGCTATCGTATGTATGAATCACGGTAAACATGTCTTATGCGAGAAACCTATGGCTTCGAATGTGAAAGAGCTTGTAGAGATGATAGATACAGCCCGAACAAATGATGTTCTGTTAATGGAAGCTATGAAATCGACACTCATGCCGTGTTATCAGATCTTGAAAGATAACTTGTATAAAATAGGGCGGGTACGACGCTATTTTGCAAGTTTCTGCCGGTATACATCTAGCTATGAAGAATTACAGAATGGAAGTGGAAGTATTCCAAATGTCTTCAATCCAGCATACTCTAGTGGCTCATTAATGGATTTGGGTGTCTATTGTATTTATCCAATGGTGACTCTCTTCGGCAAACCAGAATCCATTGAAGCTGTGGGTGTATTACTATCGACTGGGGCAGACGGAGAAGGAAGTATGGTTATACGATACAACAAGATGGATGCAGTGATTATGCATTCTAAAATTACGGATTCCTATCTGCCTGTAGAAATTCAGGGAGAAAACGGGACGCTGGTTATGGATAAAATTAGTTCACCACAAGATATTAAGATTCATTATAGTGATGGTACGATTGAAGACCTTAATCAACCAGATGCACATAAGCCAATGTATTATGAAATTCAAGAGTTCATCAGGTTATTGCAGAGTAATCAACGAGATAGCAACGTAAATTCACTTGCCAATTCACTGATTGTTGCAGAGGTGATGGAGGAGGCAAGAAGACAGATCGGACTTCAATTTGAAGCAGATTTGTTGTAGTACAGAATAGGTTGATCTATCAATAAAATAGTACATGAAATCGTGACCGCTCCTGAGTGAGGATGGTTGAATGGGTATTTTTTACGTTAAAATTATAGTTATTGAAAAAAGGGACCCCTGTGCTATGGTTATAACTGGCTTAGGAGCCCCTTGCTTTATAAGAAGCGATGTTCTATTGTCGAATATCTGTCTTCCGAATGAACTCAGCAGCAGCATCCCTAATAGAATCGGCGCTTGCTATAGCTGATATAACAGAGACGCCATCTGCGCCCGCCATGATTATAGCTGAAGCATTATCTGATGTGATTCCACCTATTCCAACTAAGGGAATATCAATACCTTGTGTACGTATGTCATGAAGAAGTCTTGTACCCTGTACTGCCTGGGCATCATCTTTGGATTGCGTTGGATAAATAGGACCTATACCCAAATAGTTAGCTCCATCTTGGATCGCTTGCTGAACTTCTTCGATCGTATGAGCAGATACACCGATGATCGTGTGGGGACCTAACTTTTTACGGATGGAACTTGCGGGTTCATCATCTTGCCCAACATGGACACCATCCGCGTCAATAGCAATAGCTAGATTAATATCATCGTTCACGATGAATGGGATTCGGTGTTCCCGACATAACTTCTGGAGTTGTTGGGCTAATGCAAGCTTAGCTTGTCCGACTAATGCGTCAGGACCCTTTTCACGAAATTGAAACATGGTAATACCGCCAGAGATCGCCTCGAACAACACGTCTACAGGATCCTTGTGGCAGTTGATACTTCCCATAATGAAGTAAAGTCTGAGCGATGAACGAATGGCATTGAACTTAGCATCAGCGGGAGACATATTCTTCACCCCGTTGTCTTCTCTGGTATGCAAAATGGTTCGTAGGACCATGACCTGAACCGATACCTAATTGATCTTCAATCGCCGATTGAATGAATGATTTCGCAATCTGAACAGCTTCAAGTACAGATTTCCCTTTGGCTAATTCTGCTGTTATGGCTGCTGAATAGGTACAACCCGTACCATGCGTATGTCTCGTCTCAATTCGCGTATTCTCCATATAAATATATTCATGTCCATCATAGAGTAGATCCACAACTTGTTCGGTAGAAGCATCATGTCCACCTTTCATCACGACATACTGACTACCCATCTGATAGATGACCTTAGCAGCTTCTTCCCGATCACTTAGGGATTGAATCGTCATTCCGGTAAGTATCTCTGCTTCAGGTACGTTAGGCGTGGTTACAAGAGCAAGTGGGAGCAGAGCTCGAATAACGGATTGAACGGCTTCTTGTTGCAACAGAGGAGAGCCACCTTTGGCCACCATAACAGGATCAATGACCAAGTTCGACCAATTGTACTGCCGTATTTTATCAGCAACGATTCGAATAATCTCTTTGCTAAATAACATCCCCGTCTTTAAGGAATCAGGTCTTAAATCAAGCCCAATGGAGTCTAACTGCATCGTAACGGCTTCGATACTTGAAGGGAAGACCCCTTGAACTCCTAACGTATTCTGTGCGGTTAGCGCAGTAATGGACGTCATTCCGTATACACCTAATTCTTGAAATGTCTTCACATCCGCCTGAATGCCAGCGCCGCCTCCGCTATCTGAACCTGCAATGGTCAAAGCTTTATATATACTCATAGTGTAACCTCCAATTCATTTGCTTCTAATTTCTTCGTATGTTTTGTATGCCAGAACTGTAATACTCTCTATTAAAGTTTGTGAATGATAGCTCTTTGTTGAACAACTTCTGGAGATACCATCGCTAATTGATTCAAGAATTCGATCTGAAAACTTCCAGGTCCTTGAGTTAGTGTGTGCTCAGCGGCTATTTCTGCTGCAATGCCATAGAAGGTAACAGCCTCTAAAACGGATTCTAAGTCTTGATGTTCAGCAACGCTTAAAAAGGCTGCAATCACAGACCCAAGTAAACATCCGGATCCCGTAACTTGTGTCATCATCCGATGACCGTTACTAGCAATATAGGTAGTCTGTCCGTCTGCAATGATATCATCTTGACCAGTAACGACTACAATACAATCTAATTTAAGAGCTGCCTTTTGCGCTAACTGAATCACATTACCCTCACCCGAACCAGCATCGACCCCTTTAATGGACCATTTCTCACCAACAACATGGGCTACTTCAGCGACATTTCCGCGAAGTACGGTAAGTTTAACTTCTTGAGATATTTGTTGTGCTATAGTCGTGCGATAGGAAGTAGCACCTGCACCGACTGGATCAAAAACGACGGGAACATGATTCTCATTGGCTGATTGACCTGCGATAAGGATTGATTCTACAATCCGTTCATTCAGAGTACCCATGTTGAGTAGAACGGCATCTGCAAGTTTTGCCACTTCGGCAACTTCTTCTTGGCCATCTGCCATAAAGGGGGAGGCACCTAAGGCAAGTAACCCATTTGCAGTGAAATTGGTAACTACCGTATTGGTTATGTTGTGAACAAGTGGATTCTTTTGACGTACCTTTTGTAGAAATGACATCATTATTTCCTCCTTAGAATGAATTAGAAATTGATAAATGCATCATTAACGTCTATCGATTTGGATAGCAGCTTGTTACTGATTAACCATTGTTAAACGTTCTTCCATGATTCTGGAGCTTGGTATCCGAAAGGATGGCCTTCAGGGTCCATAAGAGGTAATAGAATCTGTAAGCTCTTCGTTTCTATTTCTTTATCGAGTGGTGATGTCTGGTCTTCATGTTCGAAAAGTATAGAAAGAGCTTGATCAGGATGTTGTTGTATGTATTCTTGCCCTTCGCCAATGGCTGTAATAAATTTAGCCAATAGCTCATGGTTCTCTTTCATACCTTGATCGCTTGCGACAAGTACGAGTTCATAATAATCGGGTACTCCATAATCTGTAGGATTCATAGCGAGCATGGGGTGCCCTTGCTTAGCTAGGATCAGTTGTTCGTGATTGATGAAACCACCCATTATGGCATCAACTTTTGAAGTAGCGATTGATGGAATCAGATCATAACCTAGATTGACCATGTTGACCTTCTCAGGATCTCCTCCATCGTTCCTAATCATCGCTTCATATAGAGGAATGGACGAGTATCCAACGGTTGTACCTACTAGGTCTTTAGGGGAATAATTGTTCCATCAGCAGGCACCATGAGATGATTGAGCGGATGTCTCACGATTGCGGAGATCGATTTCACTGGAATATGTTCACCGCGTGCCATAAGTACCTGTGGTTGATAGCTAAGGGACAGATCAATTTGTCCAGCGGCAACTAATTTTAAAGAGTCGTTGGTATCTGCTGGCATTTGAATCGTAACGTTTAATCCTTGTTCCGCGAAATATCCATTCTTTTGTGCTGCGTACAAGAAGGAATGAACAGCATTTGGATACCAATCGAGCATGATCGATAGGTCTTGAAGTTGTTCTTTTTCCGCAGATGAAGAGAGTTGCGAAGTGACTTGCTGCTGTGAACTCGTTCCATAACGACAACCTGTGATTGATAAAAGAGTGCATATTAGTAGTATGGTTATCGTTGCTTTCCTAGTTGATGTCATTTCGTAGTTCCTCTCCTCTTAAGAAATTGTTTCTCTAAGATTACAATCAACATAAAAAGGGAAATGCCAAGTAAAGAGAGGATAAGTATGAATGCGAACATGGCATCTGTATGCATATTGCTCGACATTCGACGACTAAAGTAACCTAACCCCTTCGTACCTCCTAACCATTCGCCAATGGTAGCTCCCACGACACAATATACGATGGAGAGCTTCAGTCCTGAGAAAAAGGAAGGCAAGGCCAGCGGAACTTCAATCTTCCGAAGAATATCCCAACGGTTAGCTCCCATCGTCATCAGTAGCTCTATATAATCGCGATCACCCTTCTTAAGGCCATCATAAGTACTCACAACGATCGGAAAGAAGGCCGTCAGGAAGATCACGGCAACTTTGCTCCAAAGGGTGTAACCAAACCACATGATGAAGATAGGAGAAAGTGCGATTAAAGGTATAGTCTGGCTAATAATCAAGAAAGGATAGAAAGCTTTCTCAATTGAACGAAAGATATGCATAGCCGTAGCCAAAATAGTGCCAACGATGACAGAGAATATAAAACCTAAAGAAACCTCTTCTAAAGTAGCGATCAAATGTTGACCAAGCAATAGCTGCCGATTGTTGAATAATGCACGGACAATTGAGCTTGGCGCGGGAATAATAAAAGAAGGGACCCAGCCTAATGTGACAACGGACTCCCAAGATAGTAAGAGTACAAGTAAGACAAGTACAAACCATCCATAATCAAGTGCCCAGCGTTTAAGTAACATGTAGTCGTCTCTCCAAATTCTGTCTCAATTCTATAAACTGAGGGTCGTAGTTCATTTCGTAATGTCTCGGTCTAGGGAGATTTACGACGATTTCTTGTATTCCTTGATCACTGTCATGGGACATAAGGAAGATTCGGTCACTTAATAGAATAGCTTCTTCTAAATCATGTGTAATGAAGAGAACCGTCTTATGTAGCTCATCCCAAAGTTCAAGTAACCAACGATGCATGTCTCTTTTTGTCATGGCGTCAAGTGCACCAAAGGGTTCATCTAGTAGCATTAAATCTTGGCCCGTAATTAGTGTTCTGAGAAAAGCGACACGTTGTCGCATACCACCGGATAATTCATCTGGAAAGGCAAGTTCATATTTTCCTAAGCCGAGGCGGTGTAAGATTTCCTTAATCTCTGTGATAGTATCCTCTTTGTTTCTACGGGATTGTTCTCGATTAAGCTCCCAAGGGAGTAGACAATTGTCTAGAACGGTTCGCCAGGGTAGAAGGAGATCCTTTTGAGGCATATATGCGACTGTTCCTAATCGATGTGTGACTTGTTCTCCATGTATCCGAATTTCCCCACTTAGGGGCTCTAAAAGTCCAGCGATTAACTTGAATAGGGTACTCTTGCCACAACCACTTGCTCCAATAATGGAAATGAATTCACCTGCATGAACTTGGAGGGACAACTGTTGAAACAGCGGAGATTCATTAGGTCGGTGTGCAAAAGAGTAGGATAAATCATGTAGTGATAAAATTGGTGGGATCCCCTCGCTTTCTGTAAAATAAACAAATAAAGACCCAACCATTTCCGGAGGGAAATGAGTGGGTCAAAAAGTCCAATCAAGCTAATCATCGCATGAGTTGAAGATTTCGTTCCACTTCCCTCCGCTGGTATAATCCAGATCAGGTTCCAAGGGTCCGGAAATTCTTAGCTCCATCTCAGTCGTTAGACTCCCCTAGTGAAATACAAAGGTCTTATTCAATTAATAACCCATCCAATATAACATACTTTGGATATAAGTAAATAGAGGAATCAATGTTGGTCTCTTGATTACGTATCGTGATCACGGACAGCGCGTCCTCAACTTTGAAGGGTGAAAGTGGGGTAGGGCTGTTTTTTTGTCATGCAAATTTGATGAGTGAAGGATTGAAGAAAGGAAACGATCGGATATATAGATAAATATATATATATAGCTACACATGCATCTGGTTAACATCGAACGAGATGTGTCGCGTAGCTCTGGTATTTTGTTTAGTATATTGGATAAGGTAAATGGGAAATAGTTGATAAGGTAATAGAAGAGTAGATATAAGGAAAGTGGAAAAGAGTCGGTGAAAGTAATGAAAAGGAGTGGGTATAAAGTAAATAGAATTGAGTAGGGGAAAGTGAAATAGTTGATATAAGGTAAATAGAAAGTAGTGGAGGTAATTTAAATAGAAAACAGTTAGTGGATACTCGCTACACATTGAGGAACTTAACAATATTGATGTAACGTTCAAGGCCTATGGCGACGCAAGTATCAAGGCTAATAGCTAATACTAACTAATAACGAAGACTATAGGTGTTATGCGAGCGAAAAGTAATATTTGTGGTTAGGAGACTTACAACTTCTGATTTTGTTCAGTCTCTAAATACTTGGAAAAGAAATGCCAAATAACAATAACAATATTGAATATTCAATACGAATATGAGTGTAACTTGAATTTGCAATTCATCAAGTAGGCGATATTTGTTAAAAGGAACATGAAATAACAGGAATTCTCCTGTTATTTATGACTTGTACACTCTTAGCAGAACACTTAGCTACAAATTTCCTGTTAAATGAAATGATCAGCCACCATGTGGGGTTAGAAGGACTGTATTATATCGATTGAGACCCACCGATTGGCGTAACGCGGACTGCATTACCTCGGTTAACATAACGCGGACTGCATTACCTTGGTTAGCGTAACACGACTGCATTACCTAGATTGAGATACCACCGATCCATGTAACAAGGATTGCATTACCTCGATTGACGAACAAGGAACGTATTACTTCGATCCACGTATCGGGGAACGCATTACGTCAATTGACGTAACAAAGATTGTAATACTTCGATCCACGCAACAACGAACGCATTACTTCAATCGATGTATTACAGAATACGTCCCTATTCCACGGCCCAAAATTACCGCCACTTAAGCTTCTACAGCTTATGGAATGTATACATGAAGAGATCATAATAATTCTAATACACTTCACCGTCTGAATCGTTATTAATGGAGATTAATACGATGGCTACTTCATTCCCTACATTCTTAACGTAATGAGGTATGCAGGCTTTCCAACTAAAAGAGTCGCCCGCACTTAGAGTAGCAGAATCTTCCCCTTGTTCGACGTATAAGGTGCCTTGTATGATGAAATGCATCTCTTCACCTGCATGCGCATGAGTATCCTCTGTTGAGGCGCCTGGGGGCATCTCAACTAGCATCATTCGTACATTACCACGATTCGTTAGATGTTCAACTTCAAAGTTCTTCTTACCGTGAATAGTCTTTCGTCGTTCGTCTTTGCGTATGATTTGCATTCGTTCTTCGTTCTTTAATAGAAGAAATGCGAGTGGTACGTGTAATGCTTGGGCAATGCTATCTAAAGTAGCTATGGATGGGGATGTCTTATTGTTCTCTACTTGACTCATAAATCCTTGTGATAATCCAGTACGTTCACATATTTGCTGAATAGACCAGTTTTTCCTTTTGCGAATGGACCGGATATTTGAACCAATATCCATAATAATCTCTCCTAATTGAATCTTTTTATTTATAATACCAAATAAATATTGACTAAGCAAAACAATCATGATAAATTTATCTTATTAAATAAATATTTCTATTACAAATATATTGCTTAAATATGATCGTAATAATTAGCGAGAGGAAGATGGTTATGACACACCAAATACATCCAAGTACTGAGATTGGCTTAGTGAAACTTAAGATTAGCGATCTGAAACGTTCCGTTACTTTTTATACAGAGGTCGTAGGATTACGAATTCTGAACCAAACGGAGAATATGGCAGAGCTTACGGTAGACGGTAGACATCCTTTGTTAATATTAGAGCAAATAGCGAATGCTGTAGTTCTTCCTGAAAGGTCTGTAGCAGGGTTATATCATTTCGCCATTCTGGTGCCAGATCGAGTTTCTTTGGGATTATCGTTGAAAAATTTAATTAAAAATAACATAGATGTAGGCCAAGGAGATCATCTAGTGAGTGAGGCTCTGTATATTAATGATCCTGATAACAATGGTATTGAGATCTATGCAGATCGACCCAAGGATAGCTGGAAACGTGATGCAGCTGGGGAATATATCATGACAACTGATCCAGTTGATGTAGATGGCTTACTTGCGATATCCGAAGGGAAGTCTTGGAGCGGGTTAGCGGAAGGCACTATCATTGGACATGTACATTTCCATGTATCTGACCTGCAAAAGGCAGAGGAATTCTACTGCGGTATTCTGGGGTTTGATGTTACCGCTCATTATGGGGGAATGGCGTTATTTATATCTGCAGGAGGGTACCATCACCACATTGGATTGAATACCTGGGCTGGAGTCGGGGCTCCGCCTGCACCAGATGAAGCCGTAGGATTAGATCATTTCACATTAGTCCTGCCTACTCATGCTGATCTTGATGCTGTGATCGTACAATTAAAGAATGCGGGGACTACTGTAACTTATCATGACGGTGGTTGGTTCGTGAAAGATCCGTCCAATATTTCATTAAAGCTACTGAGTCAGAATTAAAATAGAAGAGATTGAAGACGTTATATAAAATATAAAAAACATTAAAAGGTGCTGGATCATTCCAGCACCTTTTTGTTACAGAAAAGTATAAAGAGATTAGGTCCAATACCAGAAGAAACCGTCACGATCCCACGCTGCTCGTCCATTGTGTAACTTTTTAAAGGCCTTTTTAACATCTTTGGATATGGATTGGTTGCCATTATCATTCACGTAAATAAAGTCTTCACCGAAGTTGTCAAAGATATGCTTAACCGCATCGATTTGATTTAATTTACCTTTATCCTTTAATTCGGATGCCATCCATTCAGCCACTTGATCTGCTGTAAATTCCATTTGTATCAATCCTCGCCATATATTATGTAATGAAAAATGCAGCTTGCCTACCATTGTAGGAGAAGCTGCATTTCTCATTATAAACATCTCTAATTAATTATACCAGCCCCATACGAAGATGAACATCGATCCAAAGATCGTGACCAGACCAACGAAAAGAGCATAGGCAATATTGATGTAGAGTTCCTTTTTGGTACTAGCCATTTCACTAATGTGCATGAACACAAACAGCTGCAAGGAAGCCTGTATGATGGCTGTAACAACTAAGATCGCCATCTTAGAAGCAAAAGGAATATCAAGTAAAGCAGTTAATGCAATGGCCGAAAGGATGAGGGAGGATAGATAGCCCATTACATGGCGAATTGGAAATAGCTGTTTCATCATGTCACATCAGTCCTTTCAGGTAAACAAAGCTAAAGATAAAGATCCAGACAACGTCTAGGAAATGCCAGTAAAGAGAGAAGATAAAGGATTTATTGGCAGTTGCCAATGTAAACCCTTGTCTCTTAACTTGGAGTAAGATAGATGCTCCCCATAATATACCAAAGCTTACGTGAGCTCCATGTGTTCCTAGTAGTACGAATAAGCTGGATGTAAAGGCACTTGTCGATAATGTTGCTCCTTCATGTACATAAGTGAAGAATTCCGTGATTTCAATGCCAAGGAAACCTAGACCCATGAGCAACGTAAGACCAAAGAAGATCATCATCGGTTTCTTCAAACCAAGTCTCATACTGTGAACTGCTAGACCAATTGTAAAGCTACTTGTAAGTAGCAAGAATGTTTCCCATAGAACACCTGATAATTCGAACAACTCAGGACCATTTGGACCAGTTGCATAACGATTCACTAAAACGAAATACACGGTGAATAAGGTGGCGAAGAGAGCAATTTCAGCTCCTAGAAAGATCCAAAAACCAAAGACCTTGTTACTATTCTCCTCTGACCCATACTCAAGCGGTTTAGTGGCATCTATTTTCATAGCGTTTCACCCCGCAATTTCTTTTCTGTTTCAATAATTTCTTCGACGGATATGATAATGCCATGATCTCGGTCGAAGGACATTGTAGCCATTACGATTATAATTCCGATACCAAATATAATCGCTGGAATAAACCAACTGAATACTAATGAGAATCCAAAGGCGAAGAAGATACCCGCAAGAATAACTGGTTTACCACTATTACTTGGTAAGTGGATCGGTTCGATCTCACCATCAAAGATAGGTTGGTTATCATGTTTAGCAGACCACAATGCATCTCTACCCTTGACGTTTGGAGTTATAGCGAAGTTGTATGCAGGAATCGGGCTACTTGTTGCCCATTCCAACGTACGTGCATCCCATGGATCTCCATTTGTGTCACGTGGACTATAACGGATACTGTAGTAAATATTATACACAAGTATGATGAAACCGAAGGCAAGACCTAGTGCACCAGCAAACGAAAGTAAGTTGAGTGGACCAAAGCCTGTTTCTGCTGAATAGGTATACGTACGACGTACCATCCCTTTCAATCCTAGGAAGAATAGTGGGAAGAAGGTTACGTTAAATGAAACTGCAATCCACCAGAATGCATGTTTTCCAAGACGGTCATTAAGTTTGAAGCCGAATACCTTAGGGAACCAATAGTGGAAGCCCGCAATAACGGCAAAGACTGTACCAGGAATGAGAACATAGTGGAAATGGGCTACCAAGAACATCGTATTATGATATTGATAATCGGCACTAGCCATAGCTAGCATGACACCCGTTACACCACCAATTGTGAAAATTGGAATAAAGGCAAGTGAATAGAGCATCGGGGTCGTGAAGCTGATCTTACCCTTACGAAGGGTAAATAGCCAGTTAAAGATTTTGACTCCTGTAGGAACGGATATCGCCATTGTTGTAATGGAGAAGAATCCATTGACCATAGCGCCTTGACCCATTGTATAGAAGTGATGCGCCCATACTAAGAAGGACAAGAGTGAGATAACGACCATACTCCAGACCATGGAGGTATAACCGTACAAATTCTTCTTCGAGAATGTCGCGATAATTTCACTGAATATCCCGAATGCAGGAAGAATAACGATATATACTTCAGGATGTCCCCATACCCAGAATAGGTTGGCCCATAACATATCCATCCCACCGTTAGACATGGTAAAGAATTGAGATCCGAAGATTCGGTCAAACATCATTAGAGCAAGTGCAACTGTAAGAACTGGGAAAGCAAATGTAATAATAACACTTGTAATCAAGGATGACCAAGTAAACATCGGCATCCGCATAAGCTTCATGCCTGGTGCACGCATCTTAAGGATCGTTACAATGAAGTTAATCCCTGTCAGCAATGTACCAATACCTGAAATCTGTAAAGCGAGAGAGTAATAGTTATTTCCTACCGTAGGACTAAACTCTAGACTTGCAAGCGGGAAGTAAGCTGACCAACCTGCATCTGGAGATCCTCCGATAACAAACGAAAGATTTAACAACATAGCACCTGCGAAGAAAAGCCAGAAGCTAATAGCATTCAAACGTGGGAATGCAACGTCTCTTGCACCAATCTGGAGCGGTATGACGACATTCATAATACCAATAATAAATGGCATAGCCATGAATAGAATCATGATCAGACCATGTGTTGTGAAAATCTCATTGTAATGTTGCGCATCCAGAAACTTGTTCTCGGGAACGGCTGTCTGAAAGCGCATCATGATGGCATCTACCCCGCCACGGAACAACATAATCAGAGCGGAAAGGATGTACATAACCCCGATACGTTTATGATCTACAGTGGTTAGCCATTCGCGCCATAGGTAACCCCATTTTTTAAAGTAAGTAAGACCGACGATGATTGCAATAGTAGCAAGAACAATACTTGCCATCGCACCGTAAATCATCGGTTCACCGGTAACGAAAAATTCGTCCCATTTCATTAGGATTTGACTCCTTTCAGTTTATATATGAAAATTAAAGTTAGATGTATTAAGAAGTGATTTAAATATTTGTTACTTTCTTAATGTCCATCATGACCTTCGTGACCAGTGTAATCAGTGTTATCGATATCTTTGTCACTATCTTCAGCTGGAGATGAAGGTAAAGGTTGATTTGGATCTACATTAGGAACAGTATCGAACTCTGTTTGTTCAGGTTCTGTAGCTGGTGCAGGATGCACATCTTTGTTATCCTGATGTTCCATATTGCCATTCTCCATATCCGTATGGTTCATATGATCAGAATGATCACCTGGTGCTGGACTAAACGATAAGTGTGTATTTGAGAAAGACTCGCGTCCAACATATGCAGTAGACAGTAAGTTTTTAAACTCTTTTTCCTCCAAAGAAGGGGCGGTTGTCTTAACCTCATCTACCCATTCAACAAACTTTGTAGGAGTCATAGCAAGTGTTTCAAATTCCATCTGTGCTGTACCTTTACCACTGAAGTTAGAATTTCTTCCTAAATAAGATCCTTGTTCGTCAGCAACCAAATTCAAGGTATTCACCATGTCACTCATGGCATATTTCTGTCCAGCTAGCTGAGGTATCCAAAGACTTGTAATTGGACCGAAAGAATACAATCGTAATTCAATTGGACGATTAACTGGGATGTTAAGATAGTTTACTGTTTCAATCCCTTCCTCTGGGTAACTGAAATGCCACTTCCAGTTAGATGAAGCTGCATAAATCACCAAAGGCTCCTGATCTTGATAACCTTCAGGAATTTTCTCCACTGTACTTGTTGATGTTACCGTTACTACCGAAAGAATAGTTACAATGATAATAGGGATGGTTATCCATATAACTTCAAGCCATTTATTCCCTTCCTCATGTGGAGGCATGTAATCTGCTTTTGATTTGCTCGCTCTATATTTCACTAAGAACACGACATATAGAACATATACTACAAGTAACACCAAGGCCATCATCAAGATTGAGAAAATGATCGTATCGGTTAAGGTTCTTGCAGCAGGACCTTTAGGGTTTAATACCGTAAGTGAACTACATCCTGATAAGAGCAAAACAAAGCTCGTGAACAGCATTAATAATGATACTCTTTTTTTCATGGTAAACTCCTTCCTTTATGAGCTGCATTTAAATGATTACGGATAAACAAGCATAGTTATATATTAGGAATATCTCGCGAATAATGCAAAAGCCATTTTGTTGAACAATTACCATTAAATTGTTGAATTTTGTCTAAACATTTAACAAATTGTGATTAAATTGTTACATTCCAACCTCTGTGTGACATAAATCACTGTAATGGCGCAGGTTTAGCTTCGTTCATAGAATGTTCAATTGTTCGTAAAAGTTACTCTAATTGTCACAATTGTAACCCTCAAAATTACGAATGTTCGCTAATTACTTACATTTTTGGTGTCTGACTCGGGGTTCTTGAAAATAGCATACCCAAGTTGCCAAGCGCATATTTTGTTATAATAAGTCATATTTTGTTTAAAATTGGAGTGATGTTCCTGCATCATGTGGAGGGAAGAGAATGGGTACATGTATGGGTTTTCTGAAGAAGTATCGAATCACTGCTGGCGTAGCCATATTGATGATGTTAATTGAGTTGTCTGTGGAATTAATTCAGCCGTTTGTCATTTCTATAATTATTGATAAAGGCATTATTAATCGTGACCTATCTATTGTGTTGCAATGGGGCGGAGTCTTAGTTGCATGTTCGATCATTGCCTTTAGTTCAGGAATTGTTAGTTCTTTCTTTGCTTCTCATGTGAGTCAATCGTTCGCATATGATCTGAGAGAGCGGTTGTATGATAAAGTGCAATCTTTCTCATTAGCGGTATTTGACAGGTTTGCTGCTTCGTCGTTAATAACAAGATTAACGAATGATGTTACGCAACTTCAAAACACTGTATTTATGGGTTTACGAATCATGATGCGTGCTCCTCTACTTATCATGGGTAGTGTTATCATGTCATTTATTGTTCATACAGAGCTTGCCCTATTACTGACTATTACGGTTCCAATATTGCTTGTTTTCCTACTTAGCGTTATGAAAAAAGCAGGCAGATTATTTCGAACCGTGCAAGTTAGATTAGATGCTGTTAATGGTGTGATTCAAGAGAATCTAATAGGTATGAGATTAATTCGAGTCTTTGGACGAATGAAATATGAAACAGAGCGCTTCTCACGTGTAAGTAGCGAATTAATGAAACGAACAGTTTCAGCACTAAGACTGACAGAATTGACGATGCCAATTATTCTGTTAATTATGAATGCTGGGATCCTGGCCGTATTGTGGTTCGGGCAGAGAAAGATAGGCATGGGTGATGCAACCATGGGTGAGGTGGTCGCTGTAGTGAATTATTCCATGCGAACTACAGGTGCATTATCTGTTTTTTCCATGATTGTAGTTAACTTCTCAAGAGCTCGTGCTTCAGCTCAACGTATAGCAGAGGCACTTGAGACGGAGAGTAATCTTGTGGGTGTGACGGAGGGTGAAGATACTTCTTCTATTATTAAAGGGAATGTATCTTTTGAACACGTGACATTTCAATATCCGGATACGCAGGCTGCCGTGTTGCGTGATATTTCATTTGAGACAAGGTCGGGTGTTACGGTTGCTATTATGGGAGCTACGGGTGCAGGGAAATCCTCGCTTCTAGGGCTTATTCCTAGGTTGTACGAACAGAATGAAGGGGTCATCTGGATAGATGGAAAGGATATACGGACGCTTGACGCCTCATATTTACGGGATGCCATTGGTTATGTACCTCAGGAGATGATTCTCTTCACAGGTACTATTCGAGACAATATTGCTTGGGGTAAACGTGATGCTACTCTCGAAGAAATCATGGAGGCTGCGGAGTTAGCTCAAATTCACGATTCCATTATAAAGTTTCCATTAGGCTACGATACGGTATTAGGGCAAAAAGGTGTTAATCTATCAGGTGGTCAGAAACAAAGGCTGACGATTGCCCGAGCGTTAGTACGTAAACCGAGAATATTATTGCTTGATGATAGCACTAGCGCATTAGATGTAAGAACAGAGTCTGCACTACTTAAAGCTCTGAAGAGTGTGTCATGCACGACGTTGCTTATTACGCAGAAAATAAGCTCTACCATTGGAGCGGATCACATTCTATTGTTGGACGAGGGTTCGCTACTTGCACAAGGAAATCATGAGGAACTATTGGATCATTGCGATCTATATCAGCGTATTTACGAATCCCAGTTCGAAGAGGGAGGTGTACGACATGTGGAAAGAATTAAGTGAGCCTTTCCGTTATCCACGATCTCAGGTAAACAATGTGCAAGAAGAAGTGAAATCTGTCCCTTCCAATAAGAAGGATAAGCGTAAAGCCAAGGATATGGCAGGTACATTGAAAAGATTGTGGATGTACTTATCCTTTCATAAAGGTCGACTCATCCTGGTGCTTATCATGGTATTCTTAAGTTCTGGATTGGCTTTGCTTGGTCCTTACATGATTGGGACAGCGATAGATACATACTTAGAACGTCAAGCAGATTGGGCTTGGTTGTATTTCCTAGGTGGATTAGGAATGGTATATGGATTACATTCACTTTCGTTATGGTTACAAAACATTTGGATGATCCGCATTGCTCAGGAAACCGTATATCGATTGAGGGTGGATTTATTCCAGCAATTACATCGTTTGTCGATTCCCTTTTTCGGAAAACGTCAACAGGGTGAGTTAATGAGTAGGGTCACTAATGATATTGATAATGTTAGTTCAACATTAAATAGCTCTG
Source organism: Paenibacillus sp. Y301 (assembly GCF_059445505.1). Classification (NCBI taxonomy): domain Bacteria; kingdom Bacillati; phylum Bacillota; class Bacilli; order Caryophanales; family Paenibacillaceae; genus Paenibacillus; species Paenibacillus sp. Y301. The sequence continues at coordinate 17,896 of NZ_JCAIUL010000003.1, forward strand.
TTATACAGATTTTCTCTAGTGTACTTACGCTGGTGGGAACAATCATCGTCATGTTATGGCTAAGTCCGTTATTAACGATACTAACGTTTCTAGTTGTACCCTTAATGGTGTTAGGTATGCGCTGGATTACTTGGCGTACGGGACCTTTATTTAGGCAACAACAGCGTAATTTGGGAGACTTAAATGGATATGTTGAGGAGACGTTGTCGGGTCAGCGTATTATAAAAGCGTTCTCTCAGGAACAAAAGGTAATGAATGAATTCAGAACACGCAATGAAATGATTAAACAGTCGGGGTTCTGGGCTCAAGCCATATCAGGATTCATTCCGAAATTAATGAATGCATTAAATAACTTGAGTTTTGCCTTGATTGCATGTGTAGGTGGGATCCTAGCGATCCATGGATCGATATCCATTGGTGTTATTGTTATATTCGTCGAGTACGCAAGGCAGTTCACAAGACCATTAAATGATCTGGCGAACCAATGGAATACGATGTTATCTGCGATTGCCGGAGCTGAACGCGTGTTCGAAATCCTTGACGAGGAAGTGGAAGCTAAAGATGAGACAAACGGTATCACTTTAGATAACGTGAGAGGTGCGGTATCTTTCTCACATGTATCATTTGCTTATGATCAAGGGGGAGAAACGTTACATGATATTAGTTTTGAGGCTGCTCCCGGTGAAATGATCGCTCTGGTAGGACCGACTGGTGCGGGCAAAACGTCGTTAATCCAGTTACTTTCAAGATTTTATGAGATAGATAGAGGACAAATCACAATAGATGGCCACGATATTACCCAAATTCGACGTGAAAATTTACGCTCACATATGGCCTTTGTATTGCAAGACTCCTTCCTATTCGAAGGAACAATTCGAGATAATATTCGCTATGGTAAACTTGATGCGACGGATGCAGAGGTTGAGACAGCGGCGAGATTGGCGAACGCTCATTCTTTTATCGAACGGTTGAATGGTGGGTATGATAAGGCACTCAAACATGGCGGAGCTGGGATTAGTCAAGGACAGAAGCAACTTCTGGCCATTGCCAGAGCGATTCTTGCGAATCCTTCCATTCTAATTCTAGATGAAGCAACAAGTAGTATTGATACTGTGACTGAAATTAAGATTCAGTTAGGTCTCCAGAGATTAATGGAGGGACGTACTAGTTTTGTCATAGCTCATAGACTAAATACAATCCGCAAGGCTAATCAAATTCTAGTACTAAAGGATGGTAGACTCATAGAGAAAGGATCTCATGAGGAACTTCTTGAATTACAAGGATTCTATAAAAGCCTGTATGATTCACAGTTAGAATAATGATCAATATTTCAATTCTATTGTTAATGACACTTATGGGCATGCTAGAGGAGATGAAGTACTGAAGCAAGTAGCTACTCAAGTACGGCTTATAGCGGGTGTAGATGATGTGAGCTTTCGATGTCTATTCCCGCGATATAAATAATAGAAATAGGGATGTTTAAGGGATTCTATTGTGGAAATAATTGTATTGTGTTGATCATCTTATTTCTCTCGAAATTTCTTCTCTGTTATGGTATTATAATACCCTGATACCGTGGTAGCGGACTAAAGCGTTTATAAATTTTAGTTATTGTGGAGGGGTCAACATGAGAAGAATCACCGTATTTGCCGCCCTATGTGCAATAATTGTGGTGACTTTGGTAGGATGTTCATCGAGTAAGGATACGAATTCATTGGTGATTGGAATAGATGACAAGTTTGCACCCATGGGATTCAGAGATGATAATAATGAACTTACAGGGTACGATATTGATTATGCAAAGGCTACGGCTGCGAAGATGGGGAAAGAAGTTAAGTTCCAACCTATTGACTGGTCATCGAAAGAGTCTGAGCTTATGAGTGGTCGAATTGATTTGATCTGGAATGGATATACGATCACAGATGATCGGAAGGAAAAAGTATTATTCACCAAACCATACCTTGAGAATAGTCAGGTAGTTGTCGTGCTTGAGAAATCAAATATATCTAAGATAGATGACTTAGCGGGTAAAGTTATCGGACTACAGACACTTTCCTCTGCATCGGATGCGTTAAATGCGAATCCTGTGAAGGATACCGTTAAGGAAGTAACTGAATTCTCGGATAATGTACTTGCATTAAGCGATTTAAAGGTAGGGCGTCTTGATGCCGTTGTTATTGACGAAGTCGTAGCGAAATATTATATGTCAAAAGAAAAAGGCTACAAACTTTTAGATGAAGCCCTTGCTCCTGAACAATATGGCATTGGTGTGAAAAAGGGTAACGAGGAGTTACTAAAGAGTGTACAAGGAGCATTGGATGAATTGATTGCAGATGGTACTGCAGCTCAAATATCTACGAAGTGGTTCGGAGAAGATAAAGTTCTGAAATAATGAGTTCCACAAACAGTTTCTATAATCATGTAGAAAACCGGAAGGATTCACTATTCCGGTTTTTCTTTACTTAGGAGTCGAATAAGCAATGAGTATGGATTATTTAATAAGTATTACTAAGCCTATGTTAGAAGGGGCAGAGACAACGATTATGTTGTTCTTAATCGCGATTGTGTTATCGATGCCATTGGGATTCCTCATTACACTGATGGCTAAGAGTCGTATTAAGCCAGTCGTATGGATCGCACATAGTTATGTATATGTAATGAGGGGAACACCATTATTATTACAATTACTTTTCTTTTGTTTTGGCCTTCCAATTCTTCCTGTAGTCGGAGAATACTTAGTTATAGATCGATTCGCTGCAGCGTGTTTTGCGTTTACTTTGAATTATGCAGCTTATTTCGCAGAAATTTTCCGTGGAGGACTACTCTCGATTGATAAGGGTCAGCATGAAGCAGCACAGGTCCTTGGTCTGAGTAAATGGCAGACGATGACAAAAGTGATCGTTCCACAGATGATACGAGTTGCGCTTCCTTCTGTGGCCAATGAGTCAATCACCCTAGTTAAAGATACAGCGCTTCTGTATGCTGTTGCCGTGCCTGAATTATTGTATTTTGCAAAGACAGCGGTGAATAGAGATTTCTCAATTACGCCCTTTTTCGTAGCAGCAGTGATCTATCTATTGATGACGATGGTGCTAACACTCTTCTTCAAGATGATCGAGAAGAGATATAAATATGAATAAAAGGACTGTAGGAAGATGATGAGTATGATAGAAGTAACGAATTTAAAAAAGTCTTTTGGAAAATTAGATGTTCTTAAAAAAGTAACGTTCTCTGTTAATCAGGGAGAGGTAGTCGCTGTTATTGGACCCTCAGGTTCAGGCAAGAGTACGATGTTACGAAGCCTGGTTTATCTAGAAGATGTTACTGGTGGGAGTGTTCATATTCAAGGCGAACCTCTTGTTGAAGAGGGTGAATATCCAATTGTAGCGAAGATTAAGAGTGTTACGTCCCGAATGGGTATGGTGTTTCAGAACTTCAATCTATTTCCTCATTTAACTGTCCAGGCGAACTTAGAGTTAGCTCCGAAATCTTTGAAGAAGTACGATGCGGTTGAAATTAGACGGAGAAGTACGGAGCTGTTGGAAAAGGTAGGGCTTGCAGATAAGGCGAAGGCGTTGCCTGCAAATCTATCGGGTGGACAGAAGCAACGGGTAGCTATCGCGAGAGCTTTGATGATGAATCCTGAAATTCTATTGTTCGATGAGCCTACTTCAGCCCTTGATCCGGAACTGACAGGTGAGGTATTACGCGTAATCAAGCAACTAGCGGAGGAGAATATGACAATGATTATCGTAACACACGAGATGAGCTTTGCTCGCGATGTGGCGGATCGGGTTATTTTTATGGATAACGGAGAGGTTGCTGAAATGGGAACACCTGAGGAGCTCTTTGGTAACCCTAAGTTGGACCGAACTAAGGCATTCTTAAGTCGCGTAGAAGATTGAGTTATAATAGTGTTTAAAGGAATTTATGGTATGTTCATATAAGGATAATTAGTGAAATGCATAAAGAAAGGGCGATGATCGGGTTGATAAAAGCACTGATTTTTGATTTTGACGGTACCATTATTGATACTGAAACAGCATGGTATGTAGCTTTTCAGGAGGCTTATCTTGAACATGGCGTAGAACTGACACGTGAAATGTATTCCCAGTGTATTGGGACGGACCTTAATATATTTGATCCATATGAATATTTAATAACGGAGAAGAACATCCCTCTTGAACGTGATTCATTCCGAAGCGCAATTCATCTTCGTCATACGCAACTTATGGAACTTGAGCAAATTCGTCCAGGCGTTCTTGAATATCTTAATGCAGCTAAAGAAGCGGGACTACGAATTGGGCTAGCATCTAGCTCATCCTTGAAATGGGTTGAGAAATATTTAGATCAATTACATATTCGAGAATATTTCGAATGTATTCGGACTTCTGATCATGTAACCCATGTGAAGCCGGATCCAGAATTATATATACAAGCGTTGGAATGTCTACAAGTTAAACCGGACGAAGCAATTGCAATAGAGGATTCGCTGAATGGCGCAAAAGCAGCTAGGGCTGCTGGTATGCATTGTGTGGTTACCCCAAATGAAATAACTCGGTTAATGGAGTTTGATTCTGGGTATCACAGAGTAAATAGTCTCGACGAGTTGGATTTTGTACAGCTTGTTAACGATATATTTGTAAGTAAGAGTTCGGAATAATACACCAAAGTGGAATGATGAATGAGTTAAGAACATGGATGAGTTAAGATGAACAGAAGTAAGGATTGTAATTTAAATGGAAAAGAGAACAAGCCCACCGTTTCATTATAGAATCGGTGGGGCTTGTTTCTTGTTCATAGTTAGAGTCTCTTACGTTTATATAAGGTAATAAATGCACCTGCAAGGAGAAGAATAACAAGTGTAATACCAACAGTGATAGCTTCTTTAACAGTACCTTGTGGCTGAGTACTTTGTTCGCCGAAGCCACCAAAGCCTCCACCCATACCACCAGGACCACCGCCCATACCACCACGTCCACCACCAACTCCATCAGGTCTTTCACCACCCATGCCTCCACCCATTCCCATAAAGTCAGGCATATCTTCGGGAATAACGCCTTCTTTTAAAGAGGCTAGTACATCTTCCGGGATCATCGCTTGCATATCCTCTGGAATGTTGGCTAAAATTTCGGCTGCCGTAAGATTTCCAGTTTGAGCATCCTGCTCATCAGTTTGAGCATCCTGCTCATCAGTAGGGGGAGTTTGCCCCGCTTGAGCATTTTGCCCCTCGATAGGAGGAGTCTGTCCGGCTTGAGCATTCTGCCCCTCAGTAGGAGGAGTCTGTCCCGCTTGAGCATCCTGCCCGCCAGTAGGAGGAGTTTGCCCCGCTTGAGCATTCTGCCCCTCAGTAGGAGGAGTCTGTCCTGCTTGAGCATTATGCCCACCAATAGGAGGAGTCTGCCCCGCTTGAGCATTCTGCCCACCAGTAGGAGGAGTCTGTCCCACTTGGGCGGTTACTTCAGTAGAAGTGACTTTTTTATTGCCGCCAGCCATAGCTGGTATATCGCCACCGCCACCACCGCGCATGTCGCCGCCCATACCACCACGACCCATGCCGCCACCGCTTCCTGATCCATCGCCTGAGGATGCAATGGTGCCAGCAAGTTGTTGATCAATATGGCTAACTTGCGTGTCATTGATGGTTAGGAGCTTAGATACTCCAGCTTGATATTCTTCGTACGTATAGAAGGAACTTGGATCTTCCTTCACGTAGGGAGAAATCATAGCAGATACTTCCTCAACCCGTTGCTTAAATGTGGCGGAGGACAAGTAACCTTCTGTCGCGTTCTGAATAATATTGTGATACATTTCTTTGTACTCTTCGACCGCAAGAAGTTTGGCAACAAGAGGTCTTTCAGCCAGTGTTCCTTGCGTTGGTTCATCGATTAATAGATTCGAGCTTGCTCCTAATCCTCCAAACGCCATATTATAGTCCCATGGGAGAATAGAGAATACACCATCATCTTCATACAAATAATAGTTCTGTTTATTTCCTCCAATGTAGCTGTCAGTATTGTTCGTCAGCACTTGAAGAGCAATGTATTTTAGAACTTCTTCTACATCCAAATATTTGGTATAATCTGTACCGTTATTCAACTCGTCCAACATATCAATAAGAATATCATCGTTGGATTTTTCGGACTTCTGAGCGAGTCCAGTGTAGGACGAAATTTTGTCATCAATCCATTGAAGGTCGCTACCCGTGCCCGTCATTTCTCCTTTGTACAAAGCTCCATAGGAGTTTCCATAGTTCGACTCAAGATACTGATCATCTACTTGTTGAACAGCGAGATAGAATCCATATAATTCATTATTCACATAGACATTCACAAACGAAAACCCAGGCGTAGGAAGTCCCATTTGATCTGCAAGTTCATAGGTTAGGAATTCTCTCATATAAGCTGCGTCACTGTAGCCGTTATTTAAGTTTATTTTGCTGATCCCTAAGAGAGTCTGGCTGGATAAATACTCGTCAAATGAAAGCTTTAAGCTATATCGATCTGAATCATCCATACTGACTACACTGCGTAAACTTAGATTTCCTTTCGTTCGAACACCTACATTGTCATAATGCATGCCGTTGTAATCGACAGATGCGGTTTTAATTTCTTCGGCAGAAGCGTTATCCATCATACTTTGAAAGTCGTCTTTATCAATCGTGATTTTCACATCTACTACTTTATCCTTAGGAAATACTTTCGTAGCTATTTCTTCATCCGTCTTCGAGGTCTTCGATGTTTCAGTAGTACTTGATACCTCAGAACTAGTTGTAGTAGATTGAGTAGCCTCACATCCTACCATGGCTATAATGGTGACGATGGAACAGATGCATAGAAGAAGCTTCATCATTTTTGCTTTCATCTTATAAACACCTTCCCATCATTAAGATACATAGTCGCCGCTGTAGCTAATAAGGACGGCATTCTTAACTCCGCCAATACTAGAAAGTTCATTAACAAAACTACCCTCTTTGTCATTCAGGCGAATTTCTAATGTAATTTCAATATTGCCATTCGTTACCGTTTTTTGTTTCACATTAAATCGTTTAACGGATGTATTTAGTTTCTTATGAACCTCAAGCTCACTTGAATCTCCGTCACAGTTCACTACTAGTAAATAAGGAGTTTCAACCGATGAACTTTTGATAAAGAAGAACATAACTAGTCCCACAATAATGGAACCAATTGCGGCTAGAGTAAAGAATCCAGCACCAGATACGATACCTGCAGCAGCTGCCCAGAATAAGAAGATTAGATCAGTTGGGTCTTTGATAGGTGTTCTGAAACGGACAATGGAGAGTGCCCCAACCATACCGAGTGATAATACTAAATTAGAATTAATAGCTATGATGACCATCGAGGTTACCATCGTCATTCCGATCAGAGAGACGTTGAAACTTTTGGAATATAGAACACCACTGAATACTCGTTTATAAAGAAGATAGATAAAGAATCCAATTACGAATGAAATCGCCATAGTAATAATTATTTTGGAAATACTAATGTCGGATACAAAGTTCTCTGTCACCGAGTTTTTTATAATATCTGTAAAATTGGTTGATGCATCCGTCGCTGGTGTAGCGGCTGCCGCAGTTGTTGTAGCACTCATATTTAATAATCCTCCCAAGAATTCATTTTTAAAAATTTACGACACATGACATATTTCGAAGCTGATTGTCTAGTTAAACCTTCAAGCTGTAAAGCGATTCTGATATATTCCGGAATGTATTCATCGTATTTCACTTCGAATATAATCAAATTGTTATCAATCGCACTTATACCATGTAAGTTTGAATCAAACATATCGACGGAATGAAGTCCAGTTCGAAGTTCTTTATCAAATGTAATGCGAACATTTCCATTTGGGCATACATAGGGCTCCCGAACATAATCGACAATAACCTTGGCACGCAGTAAGTTATTCTTCATTTCATCATGTAACTCAGTGAGAAGCGGTTGGGTAGAATGACTTAGCACATGATAATTGCCAGCTATCAATTCATCGGCGATATCTCTAGTTATTGGTTCTTTTAATTTAGCGATATAATCTCTAAATTTGATTTTTTTCTCGAAATGAATAACCTTATCGTCTTTATTGTAAATACGAATTCGGTACTTTGCGCGGTCTCTTACTCCGCCCAGTTTCTCATGTAGAGCTGTGTTGCTAACATCATCAAAGTACAGGCTCCGAATAGCATATTCCCCGGTAGGTCCAACATTCTTATCTTGTTCCATCAAGTTTTGTAGTCGTTGACGAATAATCTGATACTGATGTTGGTTGATGAAAAACTTGAGTTCATTTCTAAATTTTAGATTCATAAAACATATAACACCTCTTCTCTTCGTTGGCTTTGAATATATATTGTATCTTCTTAACCTGATTTTTCTCTGAGTGTAAACTGAATGTAAACTGAAAATTTTAGATTGTCTTAACAAAATAGTAGACTTTCTAGCTGAATTGACTTCTTAAGTCCTGGAGCGGTATCGTTATAGGCAATTAGCATAGCTAATCATGATTGGAATGGAGGAATACAATGAATTTGCGGAAAGAGTTCATCTGGTTCGGATTGATCGTTCTTATTATTTTGATTATAGTAGTCGCAACAGAATGGTTGAAGACAGGACAGTCTGAGAAGCCGAAGTCCTTAGTTACGACAATGAAACACTCTGCGCTAACGACTCGGGCATTTACTTGGTATACAGAAGGCACTAATGTGGCAACCGTCTTACAGCTAGTTAAGGGTGCAGATATGAACTTTGATGGACAAGATGTAATTACGGTTAACGGAACGTCTTCAACAATGGATGTTGAAAAATCTAAGGAACAAGGTGTTCATAAAGCTGAAGCCATAGGGCTTGAACCAGGAACAACGTATACGTATCGTGTAGGCAGTGGTAAGGATAAGGAATGGAGTACACCCGCAGGATTCACAACCGAATCTGAGAATATGGATGAATTTACTTTCATTAATGTGACCGATTCGCAAGGTGTAACAGAAGCAGATTTTGAAATATGGGGTAGAACATTAAATAAAGCATTCGAGCAATTTCCTAAGGCACAGTTCATCGTACATAATGGTGATCTGACAGAAGAACCTGAGGATGAATTGGCATGGGATCATTTTTTTAGTAAATCTGCAAACTGGTTGACACAAGTACCTTTCATGCCTGTTACTGGAAATCATGATGAAGTGGACGGTGTAGCAGACAGATATATATCGCATTTCAACCTACCGGATAATGGAGTGGAGAGTTCAACAGAAGGAACAACGTATTCTTTCGATTATGGATCTGTGCATGTTATCGTCTTAAATACAGAGTCTAACGTTAAAAAACAAACTAAGTGGTTAGAGAAGGATCTTGCAAATACGGATAAACCTTGGAAGATTGTAGCTCTTCATAGAGGAGCTTATGGAGGTAACACATACGGTAAAATTGAGGACTGGGTAACTGTCTTCGATAAATACGCGGTTGATCTTGTATTGCAGGGCCATAATCATGAATATGCCCGATCGTTCCCTCTAAGAGATGGAGAAATAGTTGGTAATGGTGGGAATATCGTGAATAATCGTGAAGGTACGGTATATGTCGTTACGAACACCGCGGGACAGAAGTTCAATGAGAAGAAAGATGATCAATTCTATCATCAGGTCCATTTTCAAAATATGAAGCAGATGTTCGCGGGTGTTACCATTCAAGACCATACCTTAACTTTTCAAGCTTATGATGTAGATGGAGAGAAGTTGGACGAGTTTGTTATACAGCATTAAAAGTGACCTTAATAAACTAACAAACCAGAAGATGAACGATCTTCTGGTTATTTAAGTTGACAACAATGGACAATGTAAATATTATGTAATTTAACATACATCTAATTAGATAATCATTAAATTAGTTGGGAAGAGGTTAATCTATGCAACTTGATAAGATCGTCGCCTATCATAAAGCGCTAGCCGATGCAACAAGGATTAAGATTCTGATCATTCTTGCTGATGGCGAGCGTAATGGACAGGTATTAGCTGAGAAACTTCATGTTACTCCCGCTACCATTACTCATCACGCGACAAAGTTACGTGAAGCAAGTCTGATCAATGAGCGACGTGACAAAAACACGATCTATTTTTCATTAAATGACTATTTTATTCACAATCATGCAACTGCCATCGTAGATTTGATCTACAGAAATACAGGTACTTCTGGTGAGAAAGGAGTAAGAGAACCTATGAACGATTCACAAAAGAAATTACAAGAATCGGTTATAAATAACTTTTTTACGGTGGAAGGGAAATTAAAACAGATACCCGCTCAACTTAAGAAGAAATTGATTATTCTAGAACACTTAGTCAGTCAATTGGAAAGCGGTAGAAAGTACACAGAGAAGGAAATTAATAACTTCATCAAACATGCTCATGAAGATTTTGCCACGATTCGGAGAGAATTTATTATGCATCAATTCATGTATAGGGAGAATGAAATCTATGAATTAAATCCAAGGGAATTATGGGCAAGATGGGATACTCTATAGTAAGATGAATACAATGACATACAAATCTAAATGAAATGGGAGAGAAACAATGACACAACCTCAGTCTCCACTAGTAAAATTATTGAACTTAGAACCACATGTAGAAGGTGGTTGGTGCAAGGAATTATGGAAAGCATCGTATGAAATTCCTAAGGATGTATTAGGTCCGCAATACTCTGGTGCTCGCGCTGCTGCGAGTTCTATCTACTTCTTACTCCACCCGGGTGAAGTCTCCGCATGGCATGTCGTATTATCCGATGAATTGTGGTTGTACCATTCTGGCGGTCCGATCGAATTGACTCTAGGTGGAACGGCTGAGAACCCTGAAGCGGGAGAGAAGATCATCCTGGGTATGGATATTGAGAATGGGCAAGTTCCTCAGGCATTAGTACCCGCTAATGTATGGCAGACCTCTGTGGCAATCGGAGATGAGCCTGCGTTTGTGACTTGTGTTGTTGCTCCAGCTTTTCACTATGATGATTTCAAGCTTATTGACTCATCTAAATAGATTGATCTAAATTTTCTCTATCGAAGTAGGAGGCCCAAGTCCTTCAATTTCAAATGGTATTTGGAAAGAGCCTACATGTTAGATTGTGGCCACTGAAAAAGCCCGCATAATGTGTAGGATGCCGCTACGATGACGGAATAGCCTTACGATCGCTGTTACATCTGATTTCTTGATTGGATATCGCTTGAAGCGGTTGGAATCAGCGGGCAAGCCTATACTTTCGAAGTAGCATTCCTATGGAAAGCTTGTAGGCGAACACTAACGCTTCTTCAGGACAATTCCGTCATCTTCGCTACGTCGATATAGTATTCTAAGTTTTCTGCAAGTATGGATTTTGGTTTCAAGACATCTTTTTCACAATCTATTTGTGCGAAAGATGTCTCTTTTTCGTATAATAAAGATATTAAATTCAGGTGGTGTTCTCATTGATTACAAACCAACCATTCTAATCAAAGGAGCGATCAACCATGGAATTATATTTTAAAGATAATTTTTTCAATTCAGGGATCTCAGATATCATGAATCATGATGGAGACGTAGTAGGCAGTATGGACTTGAAATCTGCCTTTGGTTCTTCTCTTGACGTATTTGGATATAAAGGACAGATTGTGTGTACTGGAAAGTTCCGTTTATTCTCAAATAGATGGATCGTATCCGATGAAAGAGAAGGGCAGTTAGGTGTATTACGAAGACGAATGAGTTTCCTTGAGAAAAAGTATGAATATGATGCAGGAAATCGTGGAGTATTTGAGATTACATCGCCCGCATTCTCGAAAGAATATAGTATACAGAATAGTTATGGCGGGACCGTAGCTTCTTTTGCTAAAATAAATAGTTGGTTACAAACAGGAGCCTTTCGGTTGCTAAATGAGTCTAAGGATTTAGATAGTTATGAACTAGTAGTGGTTGTTATGGGCGTATATGAGATACAGAAGAGGGATGATTGACAGAGTGCAGGTTGAACATCAAGGTAAACAGATTGGATTGATTATATATGTGTGTAAGGAGGAATAGTTATTATGGAACGAGAAAACTTGCCTATAGGGGTCTTTTTCGATGTGGATGATACAATATATGATCATTTGGATCCGCTTCGATATGCATTACAACATGAGCTTGTGTTAGACGATGATTTCCCATATGAAGCTGTGTACCATCGGGTAAGATATTACAGTGATCTCTTAACGGAGCAGAATAGGGAAGTCAATACTGAACAAGGTATGGATGTTATGGCAGAAATGAGGAGAAGGCGTTATATCCTCGCACTTGAAGAGTTTGGTATTTCAATTAGTCGTGAACAAGCAGAGAATATACAGGCGCAGTATTTAGGGAAGCAGTTTGAGATTAAACCTTTTGCTGGGGCCGTTGAATTAATTAAACGTTTGCAGGCGGATGGTGTTGTAGTGGGATTAATCACGAATGGACCACAAGAGCATCAGATGGCCAAAATACGATCATTATCTCTTGAAAACATCATAGCAGCGGATCATATTTTCGTATCAGGCGGTGTGGGTATTGATAAGCCAGATGCAAGATTATTTGATCATGTGAATAAGGTCACAGGTACGACGGCTAATCGATGTTATTATATCGGAGATTCTTGGCGTAATGATGTCATGGGAGCATTAAATGCAGGGTGGACGATGATCTGGTTTAACCATAGGCATATTCAACCAGAATCAGAACATGTTCCTCATTATACTGTGGATTGTTACGAAGAGATTTCTCGGATATTGATAAAATAAATACAAAAGGAATCGCTGCTGTCATGAGCTGGATTCCTTTTGTGTTTATGTTGAAGTTGTGTACGTCTCTGTTGTAGCGTAGGCATGATCTTGACGGTGGGATTGACACCTAGCCAAGATCCTCGTAGTAACTCTGGATTGACTTTACCTTGTTTCTCGAGTTTCTGTCTTATTTTTTTGGCTTTACTTGTTGACATGATGATGTTCCTCCTTAGAATTGAATCTCATTCTATTATACGTTCTATTTTCATTTTGGCTAGACCCTATATTTTTGATTAATTGGATGTAAAAAGGTAGTGATTCATATTAAACATGGACACTAGGATAATCAACTGATACACTGTTTAGTGATAATCATTATCAATATTGAAATGCATTAATACTAAAGCTATATATAGATAGAAGAGGGAAACAGTATGTCAAAATCTATAACTGAAAAGAAACAATCTTCAAACACACCCATTCGTACACGCCCTAGAATGGCAACCTTCGTGCTCATAGCAGGCATAATTGTTCTGATTCTAGGATTGTTACTATCGATTTCGGTGGGTGCAGTCACGATTCCGCTTCATACGGTATGGGAGGCTATCTTTCATTACAATTCGAGTAATTCAGATCACACGATTATTCATGAATTACGTATTCCAAGGGCCTTGGCAGACGTCTTAGTTGGAGCTGGATTTGCCGTTGCGGGGGCTATGATGCAAGGAATGACGAGGAACCCTATGGCAGATTCGGGACTTCTAGGTCTGAATGCAGGTGCTATTTTTATGGTGTCCGTTTGTTTTGCCTTTTTTCCGGGAATTTCTTTCAATTGGACGATCTTGTTATCTTTCGTTGGAGCAACTATGAGTGTGGTGCTAGTCTATGGTATAGGAGCTCTATCGCGAAAAAAAATGACACCAGTACGCTTAGTACTTGCTGGAGCTGCAGTTAGTGCATTGTTCACTGCTCTTAGTGAAGGTATAGCTATTTTTTCAAAATTGAGTCAGGATCTAGCCTTCTGGTTCTCTGGGGGAATGGTTGGTGTGAAGTGGTCACATTTAGAAATGATGACGCCATGGATTATTCTTGGATTGATCGGAGCGCTTCTTCTATCTCGTTCTATTACCATATTAAGCCTAGGAGATGACGTTGCTAAAGGTCTAGGACAACGAATGACGTTAGTTAAAATATTAGGAGCGCTTATCGTTCTTATCTTAGCTGGAGTATCTGTATCCGTTGCTGGGCCGATCGCCTTTGTAGGATTGGTGGTTCCCCACTTAGTACGATTCATGGTAGGTGTGGATTATCGATGGATTATTCCGTGTTCAGCGGTTGTTGGAGGACTACTCATAACGATCGCTGATATAGGTGCAAGAATGATTAATGCTCCATTCGAATCTCCTATTGGAGCTATATTCGCGATGATTGGTGTTCCGTTCTTTCTTTATGTGGCACGAAAGGAAGGGAGGAATCTCTCATGAGTATGCATAAGTTCATGCAGTCACAAGAAGTGAAGAAGAAGAAACACCGTTTAATGACAATGCTCGTACTCGCCATTCTCATTGTGATTACTTTTATCATTAGTATGAATACGGGTGTATCTAAATTATCACCGCTTGATGTGTTACATACCGTCTTTGGAACGGGGACAGATTATCAGGAGTTAATCTTATTCGAATTCAGGCTCCCAAGGATCATTATTTCAATTCTAGTAGGAGCGGGTCTTGCTGTATCGGGTTGTATACTGCAAGGGGTAACCCGTAACCCATTAGCTGATCCGGGACTACTCGGTATTACAATGGGAGCTGGATTAGCTGTAGTTATATTTATCTCTTTCTTCCCGATTAATGTCCAAGTGACATTTTGGATGCCGGTTGCAGCCTTCATTGGTGCAAGTATTACGGGGACAATTATTTATGTCTTAGCTTATAGTAAAAAGGACGGTCTGATTCCTGTTCGCCTCGTTCTAGTGGGTCTTGCCGTTTCAGCAGGTCTTAGTGCTCTTCTAACGATGTTGTCGCTTCGACTTAGCAACAACAATTACGATATGATTGCGGTCTGGCTGGTAGGAAGAATATGGGGAAGTAGTTGGGAGTTCGTCCTGGTATTGTTGCCGTGGCTCATTATTCTTCTTCCTTATGTGTTCTATAAGGCTAGAGTGTTAGATGTTCTAAATCTGGGTGACAAGCTTGCTGTTGGTCTAGGTGTACCTGTTGAGAAAGAACGTCTTAAGCTACTCGCTGTGGCCGTGGCATTAGCAGCTTCGTGTGTATCCGTTAGTGGAGGCATCGCCTTTGTTGGGTTAATCGGTCCGCATCTTGCCCGGCGTATTATTGGCCCACAGCATAAGTATTTATTACCTGCTTCTGCCTTAGTGGGTGCCTTCATGCTTATTCTTGCGGATACGTTAGGAAGAGCCATACTACAACCGATAGAGATTCCAGCTGGCGTTGTGGTGGCGGTGATCGGGGCCCCGTATTTTCTATATATGTTATCTAAACAGTAGAAGCTATCACAAAAAGGAGCTATTTCTCAAGTAGATTAATCTACTTGGGAGATAGCTCCTTTAATTGTGTAGGATATATTTAATTATATTATTTCGTAAGGAATTTTAAGGTATCATCCATGACTTGTTTGCCAGCGAGATAACCGCTGTATAACCAGCTACTCTTGGAATCTAACTCATAGATATGACCAGCTTTTACAGCAGGGAGATTCGTCCAGATGGAACTCTTTGTCGTATCATCTGCTTGCCCTTTATCACTGTTAAGAAGGAAGATATGATCTGCATCTAACTTCGCAAGCTTCTCAAGCGAGATAGGATTCCAAGTTGCTTTGCTAGCTTGAGGGATCTCCGTTACTAAATTAGGAGGACTCATACCCAAGTCAGCATACAAGACACTAGCACTAGATAATGTTTCATCCACTAAGAAGAATTGTTTTCCAGTCAGCCATAGAATAGCAGCAGATTCTTGATCGACAGATTCACTAAGTTTTGCTTTGGTATCGGCTACCTTTTGATCATAATCTTTAATGGATTGCTCAGCTATTTCAGACTTGCCTAGAATATCAGCGATGGTAGTGAGTGTTTTCTTCCAATCGGCAGCAACTTCGGTTCCTACAACGTATGTAGGAGCTATTTTGGCATATTGATCATACAAACCATTCTGCACGGAAGACTCATCTTTAATGATGATAAGATCAGGTGTGAAGCTTGCAACGGATTCAGGAGGTAAATCGTAGCTAATGGTAGGAACATCCTTTAACCCAGTCGCTAGATAATCCTGTATCCCGTTAGCTACGGACCATTGAGCTACAGGAGTAACTCCAAGCGTCACCAGATGATCTTCAAGATAGGAACCAATAATTCGTTGTGGGTTAGCTGGAATAACTACGGTATGTCCCATAGCATCGGTTACTGTTTTCTCAACTGGAGTTACAGGCTCACTACTTTTCGGTGTAGTATCTTCTGTAGTAGCTGGTGGAGTTACATTCGTTGTTGCTTCATTATTACCTCCACAAGCCGTCAACATGATAGCAGCAATTAACGTACTCATCAGAACTAATCCAAGTTTCCCTTTTGGTAAAATACTTTTCTTTAACATTCTTGTACCCCGCCTTTTATATATTTAATTGAATATGTAGATATGAAGGAAAGTGAAGATATCCCTATTTCTGATACTAGAATAATGATAATGATTATCATTGTCGAAGTCAATAGAAATGTAGCTAAAATAATGACAATAAAAAAACAGATATCTACTAGAGACATCTGTTTCTTTCAGGCTACGGGTTTATTCTTACGTATGGTTTGATTCAATACTTCGGATAGAACCAATCCAATGGCAATCGAACCCGAGAGCATGAAGGCTTGAACGGCGAAGTGAATCGCTTCATTATAATCATTTTGTACAAATCTACGCATCGCATCATAGGCTAGTCCACCGGGAACCAAGGGCATAATACCAGATACACTAAATATAATGACTGGCATTTTATAATATTTAGCAAATAATTGACTAATGACCCCAACGATGAAGGTAGCAACAAGCGTAGCAAGGATGGAGTCTACATGTTCAAGAAGGATAATATAAGCCATCCAACTGATCATACCCACTAAACCACACTGGATTAGCGAGCGCTTCGGGGCATTAAAGAGCATGGAAAAGGCTGCGATACCAATAAAACATGTTACTAATTGTTCAATCATAGAATGACCTCTTTCAATTTAAAAAATGGTGAAAACAACTGCAATACCGGTACCAATTGCAAAAGCGGTTAGAAATGCTTCTGCTCCTCTGGATATCCCTGATACAAGATGTCCCGCCATTAAATCACGTACTGCATTCGTAATGAGTAGACCAGGCACAAGCGGCATGACGGAACCTATAATAATTCGATCTATTGTTTGTCCAAATCCTTTAGAAGTTAAAAAGAATGCTACAACTCCAATAAGGAAAGACGCCATTAGTTCTGCAAAAAATTTAACCTTTACTAAACGATGCAAATAGACAAATGCAGAATACCCTATTCCCCCACAAATAATTCCTGGAATGAAATCGAGCCATACACCTTGATACATAATTGTAAAACAACCACTTGCTATCGCTGCTGCAATAATGCGATACCATATCGAGAAAGCATGAGGTTCTGCATCGATCTGGAGAAGAAGAGGCTTCGCTTCAGAAATAGTAATCTCGCCGGTACTGAGTTGTCTTGAGACACCATTCACAGCCATTACTTTATGAAGATCAGTGGTTCTTTCCACGATTCGAGCCATCTTTGCAGATTCATCACTATCTGCTTGAAATAAGATTCCAGTTGGTGTTACATAACTATGCGAGTTGGGGAACCCCGAAGAGGATGCAATACGAGCCATAGTATCTTCTACTCGATAGGTCTCTGCTCCGCTTTGGAGCATAATCTTGCCTGCTAGCAGGCAGACATCTACGACTTCTTGCGTCGGTTGTTTGAGCTTTGTTTCCAAGTCTAATCTTCTCCCTAGTTCTTATCATTTCTACAATGGTGGAACAAATATTCGCAAATACAGAGCCATTATAACATGTGGCTATTATAAGCGAAATACTTAGAATATAGTTGATGATTGTATTCTTATTTGACTGCTGAACTGAACGACATCATTGGCTGTTTGGCGATGAGGATTACTTTTATTAATAAATTAGTGAAATCCCTGAATTAGGAAAAAAGGGACTTTACAACACTGCATTCATAGTGTACTATTTAGCTATAACAGTGATACAACATAAATGAAAGGAGATACGCCAATTGTGAGTATTGAATTTGATAATAATATGCCGATTTATTTACAGATCATGAATTACATCAAGAGACAGATTGTAACAGGCACATTGAAGGCAGGAGACAAAATATTTTCGGTTCGTGAATTAGCAGCTGAATTACAGATTAACCCGAATACGATTCAACGCACCTTTCAGGAACTAGAGCGTGAAGAGATTGTTGAGACGAGACGTGGTCTCGGAAGATACGTAACAAGTGAGGAGTCCAAAATTATGGCGATTAAGAAAGAAATGGCGGGCGAGTTATTAGATCGATTTATACACGGTATGCAGGAGCTTGGATTTGCAGAGCAAGATATTGTAACTATTGTAACTGAGGCGATAACGGAAGCCCCCACGGCAAATCAAGAGAGAGGAGCAAATCATCGTGAGTAGTAACTTATTGCAAATGAACGGTGTTACTAAATATTATGGTTCTAAGCGTGCATTAGATGATGTATCTCTTGAAATCGGACCTGGGAAGATCGTAGGTCTTCTTGGAAGTAATGGCAGTGGTAAGAGTACGTTGATGAAGATGGTCTCTGGGTTGTTGCAGCCAACGAAAGGAACAGTAACGGTTGCGGGGATGCCTGTAGGATTGAAGAGTAAAGAATTAGTATCTTTCATGCCAGACCGACCTTTGACGGAGTCGTGGATGAAAGTACGAGATGCAATTGCTTACTTTCAAGATTTCTATGCCGATTTCGATAGTTCAAAAGCTCGGGAAATGCTGCAATTCATGAAGTTGAACGAAAGTGATCGTGTTAGCGTATTATCGAAGGGGATGAGTGAACGTCTACAACTCACGTTGGCATTATCACGTAATGCACGGCTATTCTTACTCGATGAACCCATTGGTGGCGTAGATCCGGTCGCTCGTGGCAAGATCTTAGATGCGATTGTAGAGTTCTACAATGAAGACAGTAGCATTATGATCTCTACACATCTTGTGCGTGATATTGAACGGATCTTTGATGAAGTCGTCTTTATCCGTGAAGGAGAGATTGTTATGCATGAAGAGGTAGAGAATATACGGATTAAATATGGTAAAAGTGTTGATGACATGTTTAAAGAGGTGTATGCAGAATGATGAAATTGTTGAAGTATGACTTCAAACGTAATGGAGCTAGGCTATTAGGTATTGGGGCGGTTCTAATCCTTGCACAGATATCGATGATGTTGTTTATTAATAATACGGAAATAAAACTAGTATTAAGTGCTCTAGCTTATGTTATCGCTGGCGTTATTCTGTTTACAACGACAATTCGTACCTATAGTTATAATCTCAAAGCTTATCATCGCAAGTTATTACCGGTTCATACGTTAAAATCTATTCTTTCACCGATTATCATGGGTGGTATATGTATGTTGATATTGAGTCTTGTTTTTACCATTCATGGCTTCGCATTTCTATCGACTGTAGGTAATCTAGAAGCAATTAAGGAACTATTTAGATTATATCCTACGGATGCGATCATGTCAGTATTAAGTGTGTTCTGGATGTTTGTTTATGTTGTAATTGTTATCTTCTTAGCGGTGACCATTACTACTAGTATTCGTAATAAGGGTAGCTTTTGGATCGGAATTGTGGCCTTTTTCCTAATCAAGAATGGGCTAGCTTGGATAGAGAATCGCCTCTTTGGAGAAGCTGGGTGGGGAATGTTTCGAATATTATTAGGTGAATCTGATGCTGTAGTGAATGGGATATCAACACAGGTTAATTATAGTCCCGTATATTTCTCATGGGAATTTATAGGTACATTCGTCTTTGAGTTAGGATGCTCTTTAGCCTTCTTATACATTATGGTGAAGCTCATAGACCGGAAAGTAGAAGCATAGGGTTAGAAGTATTACAGCTAGAAGTTTAGAAAAAAAAGAACCGGCCTCCCTCTTAACGCAGCATACTTGCGCATTGGCCGGTTCTATTTATTTAAATGCCGTTTTTACTTGGTTATACTGTAAATGCAGAGGTATTTTCTTTCAAGTGATTAGAAGCATCCTTTAATGTCTGGGTCAATTCAACTAATTGCTCCGAAATTTGATTCTGATCTTGGGATATATCATTAACATGTTCCATACGCGTGTTGACTTCAGAAGAAGAGGTAGATAATAGTTCTACTGAAGAGACAATATGATTCATACTGCTGGAAATCTCAGCAATCGCGACGGTTATTTCGCTAACTTGGTCAGCCAGAGTGGAACTTTGGGACTCTAGTTCATGGAATGTGGTGCTAGATTCTTCGGAAATCGCCTTAGTCTCCCGGATAACCTGTGAGAAGGCTCCCAGACTTTGACCGCATGAATTCATATTCGAGTGTATAAGTACTAAGTCTTTATTAATTTCCTCTGATAGTGATTTCGTATTCTCGGATAGTTTGCGGATCTCATCAGCTACAACAGCGAAACCTCTCCCATGCTCACCAGCTCTAGCTGCTTCTATCGATGCATTCAGAGATAATAGACTTGTCTGTGTATTCATATCTCGAATACCGGTAAGCGTCTGTTCAATATGATTATATCTCTCTGTCATTGTATCAAATACGGTCATTAACTGATCGAACTCTAGGCCAGTTCGATCCACTAATTCAACGACTTCATTCATACGACCTAACCCTAATTGCGAAGATACCTTCATGTTCTGCATGTTGCTATTAATATATTCACTAGATGCTGTGATTTGCTGTGAACTAGCAGATACTTGCTCCGTGACAGCGGATATCGATGTTGTCTCATTAAGTTGAGAGGAGAGTCCTTGAATGCTACTTTCAATCTCCATTCTTACGGAAAGAGAAGCGTTCTTATTATCTTGTGCAATGTTCTCCATACGTTGGGATTGTTCCAACACATTGTTGCTAACATCGATCGTAGATTGAATGGTATTCTGAAGATTAGCACCCATGACAGAAAGTGTCTGGTCAATCATTCCGAACTCATCTCCACGGTCTAAAGTGCTAACATAGGTAAAGTCGCCTTTCTGATAGGAAGCTATTCGTTTCATAATCCCTGCTAATCCCGAACGAACTTTAGTAAGAAAGCTCATAATCATCAAAAATGGGAGAACAATTAGGAGGAAGCTGTCAAGATACATGGCCAAATTGGCTTGGGCCACATTGGTACTTAGATTGGCCTGAATCTCTTTGATGACACCTGTAAATTTGGCATTCAACATGGTTCTACTCTCAGACAGTACAGATGTGTAGGTATTCAACAGATGCTGCTTTAATAAGCTTTTAGACATAGCTGATTGCTCTATTGTGATCTGAGGGTGTGCCTCCTCAAGCGTCGTATATACGCTATTTAGAATCTTAATATAATTTGAAAATTTAGCATCTGTCAGATTCAACGACTCATCGAAAGCTTTGAAGTGTACAGTTAAAGTCTCCAATTGTTTCGGAAGAGCAAGGATATCATCTTGTAAAGGATCTAGAAAGTCTCTATTTCCTGTCTCTAAGACATCAACCATCCATAATAAATCCCGCTGCATCGTTTCTACGACAGCAAGAAATTCTCGTTCTTGTTCAGACGCGGATTCTAATGAGGTAATCTCGCGTGCAACTGTCCGATTCTGAGTAATGATAGTGACTGCTGCTACAATACTTACTAGCATAATTAATACTAGCATCGTGATGAGTTGCTGAGTGATTTTTATATTTTGTAGAAAATGTCGTACTTTTTTAGATAGTGTCGGCATGATCTGCTCCCCTTTAAACTTTCTATCTATTTATTCTATCTATTTATTATCGGATGAAACCTATTTTCAGTTAGTGAAATTTTATTTGTTGAAATAAAACATAGAAAGTAAATGTATCTTAAATATACAAAAAAGGGTTGGCAGATCAAGGAATTACCTTGGCCTACCAACCCTTTTTGCTACTTTCTTTTCTTGTATCTTATCCGCGAAGTAGTGATTCTGCACCGTATATATAACATGGATGCGATATTGTGCAAGTTCAAGTGCGGCCATTTTCATAAATGCCACTTGAGCTACCTAGGTTGAGGCGTAAGTAGAGAATCCAACTCCTGAGAAAATACGGTTCCCATTTACGGAACTTGTGATAATAATACTTGTTCTATCATCTGAGGATTGAATATATCACATTCGTAGACAAAGGCCTGTGCCCCGTTAGCTTCAATTATACGTTTTCTTTCTTCCGCATGTTTCGGAGTGCGATCCAGCAGACATACCGTTGCACCTTCTTTGGCGAAACGGTTGGCTGTTGCCTGCCCGATTCCTGACCCTCCACCTGTTATAACAGTTTCTGAGCGTTACTTCTTATATATTTGTACCCTTGAACAGAATAATGAATCGAAATCGGACTTAATAGTATAGTGATTCCAGCAGGATAGGAGTAGAATAGTACCTAATGTTGCCAATTGTGATGGGAATCTTTCATATGACATACGAGAAGTAAGCTACATCAAATACGATATGAAAGGAGTAAACATGACATTTCTATGGAAAAGGAACTTAGTTGTCCTCTGGGTGGGTGTGTTCTTTTGTAGCACAGCTTATTCAATATCCATTCCCTTTCTTCCCATATTTCTGAATACGGAACTTGGAGTGGAAGCGAATATAGAGATTTGGTCAGGATTGGCATTCGGAATCACCTTCCTAGCTAGCGCATTGATCTCTCCATTCTGGGGTTCTCTAGCAGATAAGTATGGGCGTAAGCCGATGTTGATTCGGTCAGGGTTTAGTCTTGCGGCATTATACTTATTGAATTATTTCGTAACGGATCCCTATTGGTTCTTAGGAGTAAGAGTGTTGCAGGGGTTACTCGCTGGGTTCGTCCCTGCGGCAATTGCGTTGGTGGCAACAAATACACCAGAAGATAAGACGGGGTATGCATTAGGAATTATGTCTACTGCTGGAGCAACAGGAAGTATTCTGGGTCCCCTAATCGGAGGATTTGTAAGTCATTATTACGGAAATCGGAATGCATTTCTATTCTCTAGCATCATCGTATTAGTCTCCGCGTTGATTGCGACCTTTTTTGCCAAAGAACATAATTTCGATCGTAACGCTGTCCGGTCTCATGTTAGGGACGATCTGAAGATGGCGGCGAAGAACACCACATTTATGACTTTGATGGGGCTCGTATTCATTACAACATTCTCGGTTATGATTCTGGAACCTCTCATTACGGTGTATGTCATGGACATGGGGGTTGCGAAGGAGAATGCTTCACGTACTTCAGGAATTATATTCTCTGCTGTTGGGATCGCAACCATTATCATGGCTCCGCAGTGGGCGAGAATAGGAAGAAAGATTGGATACGTGAAAGTGTTATTTCTTGGACTGATCGGCGGAGGTCTAGGGAATATATTGCAGTTTTTTGTGACAGGTTATATCGGGTTCGGAGTACTTCGATTTGTGTATGGGCTTTTCTTTGCAGCCGTGTATCCAACTATTAATGCATTGATTGTAAATGTAACAGATTCAAGTTTTCGCGGTAGGGCATTTAGCTTGAATCAATCTGCTTCTCAGATGGCAACGATGGCTGGACCGATTATTGGTGGATTGTTAGGGACGTGGCTACCTATTCGGTGGATATTTATTATTAATGGTGCAGCGCTAATCTGTTCTGCGCTTCTTGTGAGATCAAGAATGACGAACCGTCAAGTCACCCCATCTCAAACAGAATCTTAGACGCTCTAATCATAGACCCTCCACAGAGGAATAGCGTATATATGCAAAAATATGTCTGGCAGGAGAAATACACACTGCCAGACATATTCATGTCCACTTTTTCATATACATAGAATGATCTTAAGTCGAAGAAACTTAACATCAATCAATGCACATAGAATGATCTTAAGACGAGAACAAGCTTAGTTAGTCATATCTATCTTTCCTGCAAAGCTCGTATTGATCTCATAGGTTATTCAATAGGGACGTACTCAGATGGCTGTGATAAGCCAGACAAGCATTCGTTTCTTGAGAGGGAGGGTCATGTGATGAAGAATAAAGAATGTATTGCCATGCTGTTAGCTGGAGGCGAGGGTAAACGTTTAGGGAAGTTGACTAAGAAGATTGCTAAACCTGCGGTATTCTTTGGAGGTAAGTACCGTATTATTGACTTCACGCTTAGCAATTGCACGAACTCAGGTATAGATACAGTGGGTGTCTTAACGCAATATCATCCTCAAGCATTGAATCGCTATATCGGGATTGGGAAGCCATGGGATTTGGATCGAAAAGAAGGTGGCGTATCTATTCTTCCACCATTTATCAAGCGAAAAGGTGGAGATTGGTACAAAGGAACGGCAGATGCCATCTATCAGAACATGGATTATATTGAACAATACAACCCTGAATATGTCCTCATTATTTCCGGAGATCATATTTATAAAATGGACTATGAGCGCATGTTACGTTTTCACAAAGAACAGAAGGCAGATGCCACCATCGCTGTCATTGGTGTAAGGTGGAAAGAAGTCAATCGATTTGGAATTCTAAGTGTGGATGACAACCATAAAGTGACTGATTTCAAAGAGAAACCAGAAGATTCTACAAGTAATCTTGCTTCTATGGGCGTGTATATTTACACATGGAAGACACTGAAGCAATACTTAGAGAATGATGCGGCCCAATCGAAGTC
Source organism: Paenibacillus sp. Y301 (assembly GCF_059445505.1). Classification (NCBI taxonomy): domain Bacteria; kingdom Bacillati; phylum Bacillota; class Bacilli; order Caryophanales; family Paenibacillaceae; genus Paenibacillus; species Paenibacillus sp. Y301. The sequence continues at coordinate 42,560 of NZ_JCAIUL010000003.1, forward strand.
AAGTCATGATTTCGGTAAAGATATTATTCCTGCCATGTTAGAGGATGGCATACAGTTAACAGCTTATCCTTTCGAAGGATATTGGAAAGATGTTGGGACCATTGATAGCTTATGGGAAGCGAATATGGATCTATTAGATGATGAGACAACATTGAATCTACATGATCGCAAATGGCGAATCTACTCACTTAATCCGAATCAACCACCACAATATATCGCTGAATCCGCAGTTATTTCTAACTCCCTGGTGAATGAAGGTTGCATTGTATTCGGGGAAGTGAACCATTCCGTCTTGTTCTATGGTGTTGAGATTGGAAAAGGGAGCGTTATTACCGATTCTGTTATTATGCCTAACGCTAAAATTGGAGAGAATGTCACGATCTATAAGGCCATCGTTGGTGAGGGATCCATCATTGGGGATGGTAGTGTTGTGGGCTCACCTGATAGTGAGGAAGTCACGCTAGTAGGTAACCATGAATCTATTCCTTCAGAGTTTCTAACCGTAAAGGAGCAGATGGGGATATGAAGAATGTGATGGGAATTATAAATATGGTGAATGAACCAGATCAGTTAGAAGAGCTAACGTATCACAGGAATATCGCATCTGTTCCATTTGCGGGACGGTACCGTCTCATTGATTTTATTTTATCAAGTATGGTTAATTCCGGTATAACAAATGTGGGCATATTCACACACACGAAATATCGCTCATTAATGGATCATTTAGGGTCAGGGAAAGAATGGGATCTAGATCGTAAAAGATCAGGTTTATTTATTCTTCCTCCTATGAAAGAAGGGCTAGACTCAACCCATGGGGATTTACATACATTAAATGCACATAGAGATTATCTACATCGAAGTAGTGAGGAGTATGTGTTGATCTCTCGTAGTTATATGGTCTGCAATATTGATTTCAATGGATTACAGGAATTCCACAATGATACTAAGGCGGATATCACCATATTGTATAAGGACTCAAGCGATATTGACTCATTCTCTACTCGAATTGGGATGGATGATAAAGGTAAAGTCACTTCGATGTGGGAACCGAATGCATCACCACATGGGGATAAAGTATCCATGGAAATGTTCTTTCTGAAGAAGAGTTTATTGCTAGATTTAATAGAAACATCGTTGGCAGAAGGTCACCACAGTCTCATGAAGGATGCGATCCGGGCGAATATTGGTCGTTTGAACATATATGGATATGCGTATCAAGGATATCTAGGTATTATTAATACGTTGAATAGCTATTACAGGCATAGTATGAATCTTCTAAACCCGAATATCTGGAGAGAGTTGTTCTTTAAGCCAGGTCTTATTTATACGAAAATAAAAGATGAGCCTCCAGCTCGACATATTGCTGGCGGACATACAAGTAACTCTATGGTGGCAAACGGATGTGTTATTGAAGGAACCGTGGAGAATTCGATTCTATTTCGTGGAGTCCGTATCTGTAAAGGTGCATCTGTGAAGAATAGCATTGTTATGCAGAATGGGATCATTCATGAGAACACGTCCATTGATCATGCGATTATCGATAAGGATGTTATAGTCAAACCTGATAGAACATTAATAGGACATGAACGTGCGCCCTTCGTTGTTGTGAAGAGAAAAGTAATCTAATTAATCAGAAATGAATGAATACAGACCGACCATTTCCTTTATGAAGGGGAGTGGTCCTTTCTATGTGTTGGATTTTTTCATAAAGGGTAATGTATTTAGAAGAACTGTTAGGGAATTTGCTATTTCAATCTTGGTCAAATACAATATTAAAAATGTTGTGGAAGGTGGGTCTTATGTCAGAAATTCCAGATCATCTAGATTATGGCCTGTCTATCTTATTTATCGGGTTTAACCCGAGTATCCGTTCAGGGGAAGTGGGTCATCACTACGCAAATCCAAGAAATAACTTTTGGCGAATTCTATATCGTTCGGAGTTAACTCCACGGCTATATGATCCTTCTGAGGATGGAGATCTCCTCCAATTAGGGTATGGCTTCACGAACATTGTCTCTCGACCTACGAGAGGTATGGATGATATTACTCGTGAAGAATATGCGGAGGGACGCGAGATTCTTCGTGCTAAATTAAATAAGTATCAACCGAAGGTTGCTTGTTTTGTAGGTAAGGGAGTGTATACAGAATATAGCCGTAAGACGAAGGTCGGATGGGGATTCCAACCGGAATCCGTCGTGGATGAAATACATGAGTTCGTTGCTCCTTCATCTAGTGGTCTTGTACGTATGTCTATGGATGAGATCGTGGAGATCTATCGTCAACTTACCACTTTTATCGCTGACAGATGAAAGCATCGACCAACCATATAGACGAAGCTTATAGCATTTGTTAGAATGATGATGCATTATAGCGTGAAATGAAGGGGTAGATCAATGATGGTAAAAGAGCGAGTTACAGGGTCTCCCCAGTACAAGTCATTCGGTCTTGCAGTACAGGCTTTAGTAGTGCTAGCTAATAATCAAGGGAATACTTGTCCCAGTTGTTATATTGCGCAGTCTCTTCATTCCGAAGCAACCTTGTTAAGAAGAATACTAGCTAATCTGGTAAGGGAGAACATTCTAGGGACACGTGAGGGCAGAGAGGGTGGATATCTGCTGAAAAGGGATCCTAAATTACTCACATTGGCAGAGGTATACATTGCGCTTGAGGTAGGGACTGCGAAATATAAAGCCATGATAGATACGACTTGTGAGAATGAATTAGGAATTCGATTTAGAGCTGATTTCACAGAAATACTGAATGAAGTGGATCGAAATATATTGGAGACATTCAAGAAATATACAATCGCAGATTTAGCACATAAAGAATAGTGTTGACAGCCGTTATTTGTTTGTTCTATACTGTACATTATAAAGTAACAGTTAGTAAATGGATCATTCAGGGGATGCGGTTTACGAATTTGTATCCTCATACGGAGGAACATATTTTTTTGGATTTAACTGTGCTTATATTTACACAGAAACACATAAATAGATAACAATGGATATGGAGGCGTTACAATGACGAATAATGGATTACAGGTGGAGAAGGATTTCGATACGGTTATTAGAGAAAGACATTCAGTAAGAAAGTACGATGCAACATGGAAGATGACAGAAGAGGAGATTAAGGAGATTCTGGCAGATGCTATTCTAGCACCTTCTTCTTCCAATCTACAACCATGGAGATTTATCGTTATTCAAGATCCAAGTTTGAAGGAGAAATTACTTCCGGTTGCATTTAACCAACAACAAGTTGTTGATGCTTCCGCAGTCATCGCTGTGATCGGCGATTTGGAAGCTTATCAGAATGTCGAGAAGATTCACGGACTTGCGGTTGAAGCAGGAGTGATGACACCGGATATTAAAGATATGATGGTGAAGAACACTATGAACACGTATCCGAATGCTGGTGCTGAGAAACTGAAAGAAATCGCATTGGTTGACGGTGGATTAATCTCGATGCAACTTATGCTTGCTGCCAAAGCTAAAGGATATGATACGGTACCTATGGGTGGCTATAACGAAGAACAATTCAAACAATTATTTGATATTTCCGATCGTTATAAGACCGTTATGTTAATTGCCTTAGGAAAAGCAGCAGTAGAAGCACGGCCATCCGTTCGTTTACCACTGGAAGATGTGTCATTCTGGAACGAGTTTAAAAATTAATAGTCCGTCTTCATATCAATAATTTATTATATAAATAAATGCTTCTTACCATACGCGACAAAAGTTAAATCCGACTTTTGTCGCGTCTTTGTGTTGTGTTCATGTCGAAAAATGTAGGCCTAAAGTAGGTTTTATTGTTTTCTTCTTCTTTAATGTTCCCAATTGGAAGGTATAAACTATAAGGTTAAAGAAGAAGAGGACGAGACTTTTATGTTTTATTGTAAAACCTTTGAATTTGAAGTTTTTTAGATTTCTGAGAGTACTAGAATTGTTTATTATGGCCTTGGGATTATTCCCAAGGTTTTTTATTGATTTTCTAATGTAGCGCATTCTACATTTTAACTTCCTAAAAATTGAAATTAAAACTATAATATTACATACAAACGAAAGAAAGATTATGTCGAAACAAATCGCATTAATCCTAAAAACGATTCGATTATATTCTTATTACTCAAAATAATTATAAACGGAGGCAGACTGTATGTTACATTCCACAGCAATTATTCATCCTACAGCATTAATCGGAAATAACGTTGAAATTGGTCCATATTCTATCATTGAAAAAAACACAAAAGTGGGAAACGGATGTAAAATTGAAAGTCATGTTCGAATTGGCAGCAACACGACAATTGGCGAGAATAACCGCATATTTCAAGGGGCTATTATCGGGGGTATTCCTATGGATTTGAGTTACGAAGGACAAGAAACATATCTTACTATTGGGGACAATAATGTTGTACGAGAATATGTGACAATCAGCAAAGGAACGATTAAAGGAGGCGGGGTAACCAAAGTAGGAAATGATAATTTCATTATGAATTTTGTACATATTGGTCATGATACAGCAATTGGAGATCACTGTGTTTTTGCTAATAACGTTCAAATTGCTGGCCACATCGAAATTGAAGATTATGTGACTATTGGTGGTTGCACTGCCGTTCATCAGTTTTGCAAAATCGGCCAATTATCGATGATTGGCGGAGTAAGTGGTGTAACGAAAGATATTGTACCTTACGCTTTAGCTAATGGAACTCGAGCAAGTATTTATGGGATTAACATCGTTGGATTGAAACGAAAAGGGATGAATCAAGAAGATATCCGAATTATTAAACATATTAATAATCTTTTATTCCGTAATAAGTTGACGCTCCCTCACGCGATTGATGAAATTCAAAATTTACCTCCGTCCAATTTTAAAGAACATACACTTCATTTTTTGACTAGGTCTGAACGCGGTATTGCAAAAATGAAATTATAGAAAACTTAGTTTTATTTTTTTACAAAGCAAAAACCAGTCCATTACGTTGTTCGCAAAGGACTGGCTTAAAGAGATCAATCTACATATTACATGAAGAATGGAAGTTCGGTCACACCACCCATACGAGCGTAGGTGAATAATTGACCTTTATGATGTACTTCATGGTCGAGTGCATTGCTTAGGAATATATAAGCTGGTGCTGTATTTCCGAAGAATGTGACTTCTTTTTGCAGATGTTCTTCTGTGATAGAAGAGAGCAATGAACTCGTAGATTCAGTGTAACGGTGTACGAGGGTACGTACATCCTCTAGTGTATTCCACTCGTCTTTGGACTGAGGAGGTGTAAATTCGCCGCGAACTATTGAATTAGTAAACATTTCGGTAGAAAGGGCAATATGAAGAGCCAGCTCGCCATAACTCATTCCGCCTTCCCAAGGCTTGTACTGAACTAGCTCACTGTGATCCAGCTCAATTAGTTTATGTAACACTTCACGGTGTTTCTTCCACCGACTCATAACATCGTTCATTTCTAACATTTATAATCCTCCTGTATTCTTGCATATGATATAAGTAAGATGGTAACGAAAATAAAGCGGAATTGCAAATAATGATGTAGTGGGAATGAAAAAACAATAATCCAGTATTTTCGAAAAAATGGTATGATCCAAGAGAGGTATTTTTAGTACATATTGTAGAATCTAGTTCGTAAAAAACAAACCATAGGAGGAATTATGAAACAAGGATCATCCACAGAAGGTAAACAAACCCTCTGGCAGCTAGTTAAAAAAGGAAACAAATCATCTGCTATTGCTATGACAGGTAATGCATTACTCGCGGGTATTAAAACGGTTGCTGCAACAATGAGTGGTAGCGGGGCAATGTTTGCATCGGCTATGCATTCCTTTGCAGATGCGATTAACCAAGCTTTTGTATTTATCGGTAGTGTCCTTTCGGAGAAAAAGCCTACAAGACGTTTCCCAACCGGCTTCGGTCGTGTCATCAACATCTTCTGTATGATCGCAGTCATTGTCGTAACGGTCATGGCGTATGAGACGATTCTCGAGGGGATTCATCTAATCCAGCATCCAGTGGCGAGTGGAGGATACTTTTGGTTAAGTGTGGGAGTACTCTTAGTTAATATTATTATTGACGGGACTATTCTTTTTAAAGCGATGAAAGAAATCCTGCATGAGGCTCGCGTTGAGGCGAAGGGCTTCGGTATTGTTTCTGGGGCATTTAAAAATGTAAGTCGTTCAGCACCCCCAACAAGGCTTGTATTCTATGAAGATATGGTAGCCGTGACGGGAGCCTTACTTGCACTAATAGCGATCGTTGTCACTTCGTTCGTAGCTTCACCTTATTTGGACGGTGTAACGACCATGCTAATCGGGTTACTTATGGTTGGAGTTGCATTCAAGGTAGGTTACGACAATATGATTGGTCTAATTGGCGTGGCAGCACCCCTAGAGATAGAAACAAGAATCTCAAAGATTATTCTTCAAGCAGCACATGTGAAGGATATTCATTCTTTACGTATTCTACAAGAAGGTCGATACTACCATATAGAAGGCCTGATCGAGCTAGAAAAGGGTCTTACCCTTGCCGATGCAGATGATATTAAGTTCGATGTTAAAGGTCTATTGTTATTAGATCCGGACATCGCCGATGTTACGTTAGGCATTATAGAGGATGATGATCTACAGACCTGGATTGTCAGCGAATAAAATTTTAAAGCGATAATCGATATGACAAACCCCTGACGTTCATTCGTCAGGGGTTTATTTTACACTACTACGTTATTCACTGTGAGAGGTTGCTTCGAATACATAATGCCGATCGTTTGTGGTCCGCAGTGGCTACTAATAACACAACCAGCAGTAGATAAGTCAATCTTAGCATGCGTAACCTCTTGGAGACTTGCTTGTAAGAAGAGAGCATCTTCTTCCGCGAGAGAATGAACGACAAGGATGTGATCTTGATCCATAAGCTCTTTCTTGTCTATCGCATTTTGTAAGAGTTGTTCTATAGCCTTTTCACGTTTACCGCGGACTCGAATCGTAGGTGTCATTTTACCTTCGGCTACTTTAATGATTGGACGAATCTTTAGTAGGCTACCAATGATGTTCTGCATGCCAGAACAACGTCCACCTTTGTAGAGATATTCTAGGGTATCAACAACGAACTCCGCTTCAATCTCAGGTCTCACAGACTCGAGAAGAGTTACAATGTCTTGCAATGACTGTCCTGCTTGAGCTGCTATAGCTGCTTTCTTCACTAAAAGTCCAATGGCAGATGATAAGTTCAATGAATCAATAACTGCGATCTGGTCAGATGGATATTCACCTGCTGCAATGAGGGCATTCTGGTATGTGGAGGATAGTTCTGAAGAGAGGCTTATAAAAAGAATCTGATCCCCTTGTTCTATGTACGGGTTGAAGGCTCTCATGAAGTCAGCCGGCGAAGGGGCTGCTGTCTTAGGCAATTCTCCACTTTCATTGACTCTCTGATAGAGATCAACAGGAGTGATGTCTATTCCATCTCTCAGGGACTCTTCTCCAAATACAACATATAACGGAACAATGCCGATGTTGTATTCCTCAATCCAAGACGTAGGCAGATCACTAGTACTGTCAGCAAATATTTTAATGGATGGCATATTATAGTAATCTCCCTTTTACATTCGTGTTTCTTTAAGTAGTTGAACTAATGACAGAAATAACAAAAAACGAGGCTATGCTTAATAAAATAACACCATTAAGAATTAAACCTAGTATTGCGAATATTTTCTTTCTATTTTTAAGTGATACTCCAACAATACCCAGAATTAAGCCAATTACGTTCATTAGAATGAATAAGATGACCACTAAGACTGCAATTCCCAATTTCTGTACTATATTGTCGTTGGTAGCTAAGGCGTTACTTTCAACATCTAAAATGGGTGAGATGAGGGCGCCAATTAAGGCGACAGATACAATATAACCTAACAGGCTGACCATACTTAGTACAAAAGATGCAATTCCGGGACCCGAATGCTTTACAATAACAGGTGGATCTGAAAGGATCGGGTTAAAGAATGATCCTTCTGTACCAGATGGTTGCTGTGGTTCGTTTGAATGCATGGTTGTTCCTCCTCTTAGAAATATTCACAATACTATTACTTTTCCATATTTGAATAGAAAAATCAAGGATTGTTATATTGTGACCTGAAAGCTATGAAGTGGTAAAGGTGTGGGGGATGAGGTATTATAGCGTAAGAATAACTGATATATGATGAAGGAGCTGAAAGAAGTTGCAAAGGACATTTGCTAAATGGGGAGCGATTTTGATGGCTCTATCTGTAGGGATTGGGGCTTTTGGGGCGCACTTATTAGAGTCAAGAATAGGTGAAGATGCATTAGGGGTATACGAAACAGGGGTTCATTATCATATGATTCACGCACTTGGACTTCTATTGATAAGCTTGACGGTTGGTCAATGGGGTGAGTCAAAGAGCCTCAAATGGGCAGGTTGGTTATTAATTGTTGGGATTATATTGTTCTCGGGCAGTCTTTATGTGTTAAGTATCACTGGAATTAAAGTGCTAGGGGCTATTACACCTCTTGGTGGTGTAGCATTCATCGCGGGCTGGTTATGCTATTTCTCAGCTTTCTTACAATCCAAGAAAGTATAATCTTAAAGAAGAGGACCCTCAAGGATCCTCTTTCTTTTATCCATGATGAGAGTTAAATGAAGAGTTTATTCATCCTATTTATCCGTAAAAGAGTCAATTTCGTTAAGCTTAAACGAATATACTTGCTTCTCGTCCACATGGTACACGTTAATATATTGTTGTTCTTCATCGAAATTTAATATTCGACATGGAATGTCTAAATGTTGACCTTGCCGATTGGCAGTTAGACGTACGAGACGATTGTCTTTAATACAAGATTTAATCCATGCTCGGGGATCTTTGGGATGTTCTGATGTTGACTGTTGTTTGTTCTTGTTTGTTGTAGTGGATGCTTTAGCAGGAGAGGACGCTTGAACTAAGTCTTTTTTAATTGTATTACTATTGTTACTTTCAGAAAGCTGGGAGCTTAACAATTCATTTTTAGGAATGGCGACCTTATTCTTGGATTGAAGAAGTTTATCTATAGTCTCGCCTAAGGTAATTCCAGACTGAATTTTGAAATCCATAACTTGGTTGTTTCCGTTCAGGATTTCAATTAACAATTGAAGAGCTTGAGCGCTGGAATCATCTTTGATCAATATGTCGACGTTGAATAAATATCCATTGTTCTCGTAAATTTGTTGTTTATTCATAATTCCTCCAGCTTATCAGTGAAATGTTACCTATGTTATCAACTATACCATTAAAATGGAAATAAATATAGTCCTAATGTCGTAGGACTAAAGTGGAAAAAGTACATAATTCGACAAATTACGCAGTTTTGTCTAAGACACTCTCTTGTCTTAGATTGCATACACATAATGTTGAGACAGATTAGAGGAGGTGTCTACCATAATTAATATTGTGCCCATCATTATCGAGGGGATAACTGTGACTGGGGTTGAAGTAAAACTTCCCAAAACTACACTCTTAACCATTAATACTTCTAAGGGTTATATCATGTGTGGTGCACATCATATATGTTATTTCTGGGAAGGTTGATAAACATTGATTACTTCATGATGGAATCCATTTAGGACAAGCTTTAGGGTTATTGCTCATTATCCATTTAAATTTATGATCTAAAAGTGAAATAAAGTGGGATTCACTCTTTATTGTGACCGAATCTGTGATTTAGTGAATGCAATTGAGACCACATGAAATCTTAAATGACATCTAAGTTTATTGACATTAAAGGTGTGGTAAAATAACCTACTAGTGATAACGAAAATTAAAATTATATTTATATATAACATCAAAAATGGGGAGTGTACAGCATGATGAATTCGGTATTTTTTGTTGCGGGTATGGCTTTAACTGGAATTTGCATTGGAGGTTTAATTGTGGTTTTTAAATCTAGATTTAAGAAGTAAGAGGGAAGCGATCGAATAACATTTGAAGAAAAAGAACAGATCTCTTTCATAAATAATAAAATCAGAAGGTATCCTGTTCCCGTGTGTATTCACGGGATTGGTGTACCTTCTTTTTTTACGTAATAGAGGTTAAGAAAACTGCATTTCAGGTACCTATAATTAATGTGGTATCGGACAAATTCATGAATACATAGAAGTAAATCAGAGGTGATCGTATGGAAGTGAAAGATAAGAAAGTGTTACTTGGTATTAGAGAGATCATGTCGAGAACAGGATTTGGAAGAGAGACTGTTAATGACATTATGGACAGCGGAGAGTTATATGTTGTGAAGGTTGGTAAACGCCAGTATGTTCATGAAGAGGTCCTTGATAAGTGGCTTAAAGGTGAGGATAGGAGAGATGACTGATTTAGAAAATAAGTCAGATCTGACTCCGTATCATTTGGTCATAAGAATGGAGGGGATTGTAGGATGGCTGCACCTACTAGAAACCCAACGACAAAAAAGTGGGACTTCGTCTTCGACTACTACGTGGGAGGAAAACGAAAACAGGTAAGAAGAAGAGGCTTCGATACGCAACGTGAGGCCAATAAAGCAATGATCAGTTTACAAAAAGAAGTGCAAAATGATGAATATGTGCAGAACAATCAGCAAAAAGTAGGCCCTTTTATGACTTATTGGCTAGATCATGTGAGGAAATTGGAATGCGATGATACAACCTTTTACAATAATCAATTGGTTTTGAAGAATCATATTATTCCTCGCATTGGTGACATCAAGCTACAACACTTAGACCCGTTGACTTGCCAAAAATTTATTAAAGGTATGCATGACGATGGCTACGCTAGAAACACTATTGAGCGGGTGGCAACGTTAATAAAGCAAGCTTTAGACACAGCCATTATTTACAAATATATGAAAGAAAATAATATGAGGAAGGTTACTTTACCAAAAAAGTTGAAACGAGAACTAAACGTATGGACCCTTGATCAAGTAAACCATTTCTTGAATTTCACTAGAACAAGAAGATACTACTGTGTTTATGCTCTGGCATTACTAGCTGGAATGAGACAAGGAGAGATTCTGGGATTGAGATGGAAGGATATTGATTTCGAGAAGAAAACAATAGCTATAAACCAGACGCTAACTCACTATGGGAAAAGTCTCAGTCATGGAGCGAAGACGATATCAGGGAATAGAACGATATCTATTCCTTCACAATTAGTTGAAGTACTACGAAGACAGCGAAAGGCTTACGAAGCACTCAAACAGAGACTTGGTCCAGCATTTGAAGATATAGATATCGTAATATTCAACTTAAAGAATGGGAAGACGATTTACCCCTCTAACTTAACAAAGACTTGGTTGAAAGATGTTAAAGAAGCGGAGTTACCTCATATTCGCTTTCATGATATGAGGCATACGCATGCAACAATGCTGATTCAGCGAAATGTGAACGTGAAGATCATATCCGAGCGACTGGGACATTCAAAGTCTAGTATCACGCTAGATGTTTACAGTCATGTGATACCTAGTATGCAACTCGAACTAGCAAACACGATTGAAGAAATGATTACATTGTGACCGCATTGTGATTCCAGGGTCATAAGATGTTCGAATACGCTGTAGGCATGGGGTTTCTTGATACGTTATCTCGTTCGTGGTGCTCTGGATGTTGGATTGTTGAATACACGACTGTCTGATCGTCAGATCATCGCTGGAAGAGCTGTTGGTGTAAAAACGCTTCAAGAGCTATTGGATGCACCCCTTGAATCTGTTACTTATGAAGCAGAGAAGTTGGGTATTACCCAAGGAATTACGGGAAGAGAAGCTTTACTGAAAATGGTGTAACCTGGTCACATTCAAAAGACCAATTCGTCAAGGCGAATTGGTCTTTTATGCTGAATGAAGATGTGTATGGGTTATTTCGAAAAAATAGCAGCTAAATTTTCTTTGTAAGGTGCTTGGATGATCCCTTTTTCCGTAATAATAGCTGTTACATATTCGTTAGGAGTGACATCAAATGCAGGGTTGTACACTTTGATATCTTGAGGTGCAGTTCGTTTGCCGAATCCTTCGGTTATTTCTTCAGCAGGTCTTTCTTCAATCGGAATCTCTTCACCTGTCTCGGTATTTAAATCAATGGTAGAAAGAGGACAAGCTACATAAAAGGGAATTCCATGTGCTTTGGCTAGTACAGCTACACTGTAAGTGCCAATCTTATTCGCTACATCTCCGTTTGCAGCAACTCGGTCTGTACCGACGATGACAGCTTGGATCCAGCCCTTGGCCATCACCATTCCAGCCATATTATCGCAAATAAGTGTAACATCAACTCCAGCTTGTTGTAGTTCAAATGCGGTAAGTCTTGCGCCTTGAAGAACAGGGCGAGTCTCATCAGCATACACTTTTAAGTGAATTCCTTGTTCATGGGCAAGATACATTGGAGCAAGTGCCGTACCGTATTTCGCAGTAGCGAGCCCACCAGCATTACAATGGGTTAGTACGCCCATACCATCATGGAATAATGGGAGTGCATGTTCACCAATCAGACGACATACTTCTTCATCTTCTAATTGAATTGCTTGTGCTTCAGCAAGAAGTGCTTGATTCCGTTCATCAATGGTATGTCCTTCTTGGGTAAGTTCTGTTGCTCTATTCTTCATGCGATCTAGCGCCCAGAAAAGATTCACAGCCGTTGGCCGTGAGGTTGCTAGATAATGGCTAACCTTAAGAACATGATTCAACCACGTATTTGGATCGTCATTAGTGGGTTCACTAGGGTTGTCGCTGTCCAGGGAAATCTGAGTTCCTAGAACGACACCATATGCAGCTGCAATACCAATCGCTGGAGCACCGCGTACTTTCATCGTATGTATGGCATCCCAGACTCCTTCTGGGGTATAAAGGTCCAACATAACAATGGATTCAGGAAGTAATCTCTGATCTAGAAGAACGAGATGATTGTCTCTCCATGTTAGAGAAGATAGAGGTTCAGAAGTATCTGTCGGATTCATGTTGTAGCTCCTTGTCTAGTAGGTGTTGGAATCGTTTCTTGTATGATCCGTAACAATTCTTCAACAGAAGATAGTTGACGATGATTTAGAATGAGTTGTTTCCCAATAGCTAGAGCCTTACGCTGTGCAGCCTCTTTCAATTCGTCATTTACGATCGTATCGATATCAGCAACGTGAGCTAACCCTACAATGCGTCGAATCATTTTGCAACCAGCGAATCCAACTGTATCCTGAAAAACCCGTGTAACGTACATATCTTGATATCCCGGAGTGCGTGCCATTAGGTCTTGTATATCTGAATTCCACAATGTCCTGAACTTAGATTCGAATTCTCTCCAGACGTTCTCAATCATAAGTAGCAGTTGTGCTTCCTTCGCTAGAACTGCGGACTCCGTATCATTCCAACCGGGTTGTGCAACATAATTTAGAACTAGATTAGCTAGTACAGCACCAATATCGAAACCCATCGGACCATAATAGGCAAATTCCGGGTCAATGACTTTTGTGGATGTTGGGGTAATAAAAATACTGCCGGTATGTAAATCACCATGAAGAAGCGCTTGAGATTGGGTTAGGAACTTTTCTCTTAGCAAAGCTATCTCTAAATGAAGGTCCAAATTGTCACGTAAATTCTGAGCTTCATCTTCAATGTAATAGGGATAATTATTGTGTTCTGAGATATGATAAGGATCCTCAAAGATCAAATCCTCCGTAATTTTACATAAGTCTGGGTTGATGAATTTCTTGGATTGTTCTTTTTTTGCAACGGGATTTAGGTATAGATCTGATGTGTAAAATAGTGAAGTAGCAAGGAACTCTCCGATATGTTCAGCAAATAGAGGGTATTCCTCTCCATTAATTAAACCTTGTCGCATAATCATGTGATCACTTAAGTCTTCCATGACGGTGAGTGCAAGATCTTCATCATAAGCAATGACCTGAGGGACGCGTCCTGGACAGAGTGAATATTGTTTCTGGAGTGCTTCTCGTTCGATTCTAGCGCGATCTAAAGATAATGGCCAAGATTCACCTACGACTTTTGCATAAGGAAGAGCTTGTTTGACAATGATACTCTTACCGGTGTTTGCGTCGGTAATGTGAAATACTAAATTCAAATTTCCGTCTCCTATTTCACGACAAACCAGAGTGGATTTATCAGAGAAGAAATTAGGTATTTCCTGGACGTAAGCGATAGCTTCCTCATTATTCAAGGGATGATATGTGGACAAACGGATTCACCTCCGGCGAGTTTAAAATAACGTTATCCCTACTTGTTAACTGGGTATAATTTAGTATAACGGAATTTAGACATAGTTTGTACATTTATTTAAATGAAGCGTGACGTTTGATGTTTCATCACATGGGTAAAGGGGGTAAAGTATAGATAAGCAAGCGGGTAACGAAATATCCGAGATTCACTAATAACGACATCCTAATGCAGGTCACTTGCTTGTCATTTAGTATACAGACAGGTTTATACCATATTAATAGAAAAGGAAGGGATTTATCATGGCAAAAACAACTTCAGCTACTCAAAAAACAACATTAGAACAGGTTCTAAATCAACAAGTTGCGAACTTAAATGTTCTATATGTGAAGGTACATAACTATCATTGGTATGTACGCGGAGATAAGTTCTTTACATTACATGTGAAATTTGAAGAATTGTATAACGATATTACGTTGAAAATGGACGAGGTTGCTGAACGACTATTGACCATCAAAGGAAGTCCAGTTGCAACAATGAAAGAATTCCTAGACATTACAACAATTCAAGAAGCTGACGGTAAAGAAGATGCAAGTAAAATGGTGCAGAATCTGATTGAAGACTTTGCAACCGTTGCAGAAGAACTTGAAGAAGGAATTGATCTTGCGGAGAATTCTCATGACCATGTGACAGGAGATCTGTTGATTACGATCAAAGGTGACTTGGAGAAACATATGTGGATGTTGCGTTCTTTATTAGGTTAATTTCGCTAAATATAGCGCATATTTATAGAAGATGGGCTTGGCTGAAATCTCAGCCAAGCCCATTTTACTTATAAGATGCCTTTTTTTGCTAAACGGTTATTGACGAATAGGGTTGATAAAAATGTTCTTTCGTATAAAATTAATGAGAATCATTGAGAATCAAATGGATTTAGTTTAGAATAAGTATAAACAACATTACTCATGCTTGAAATTGGAGAGTCACTCCATTTCAAATATAGTTACAGAACAAATATCAGAATACCGGAGGGAATAATAAAAATGACTACAAATTTCGTCATTGAAGGACTTAAAGCATCAATCGAAGGAAAAGAAATATTGAAAGGGATCAACCTGGAAATGAAAGGTGGAGAAATCCACGCAATCATGGGTCCAAATGGTACAGGTAAGAGTACATTGGCTTCTGCTCTAATGGGACATCCTAAGTATGAAGTAACGGCTGGAAAAGTATTGTTGAACGGTGAAGATGTTCTTGAGATGGCAGTTGATGAACGTGCACGTGCTGGACTATTTCTTGGTATGCAATATCCAAGTGAAATCAGCGGTGTAACGAACTCCGATTTCCTTCGTAGTGCCATCAATGCACGTCGTGAAGAAGGAAGCGAAATTTCACTTATCAAATTCATCCGTCAAATGGAAGCGAAGATGAAAGAACTTGATATGAACCCTGAATTCCTACACCGTTATTTGAATGAAGGTTTCTCTGGTGGGGAAAAGAAACGTAATGAAATTCTACAAATGATGATGTTAGATCCTAAACTTGTTATTTTGGATGAAATTGACTCAGGTCTTGATATAGATGCACTTAAAATTGTAGCCAATGGCGTTAACGCTATGAGAAGC
Source organism: Paenibacillus sp. Y301 (assembly GCF_059445505.1). NCBI lineage: Bacteria > Bacillati > Bacillota > Bacilli > Caryophanales > Paenibacillaceae > Paenibacillus > Paenibacillus sp. Y301. The sequence goes on from NZ_JCAIUL010000003.1 coordinate 58,359, forward strand.
GAAGACCGTGGTTTCTTAGTGATTACCCATTACCAACGTCTATTGAACTACATCAAACCTGATTTTGTTCACGTTATGATGCAAGGTGTTATTGTGAAATCTGGTGGTCCTGAGTTGTCTGAACGTCTAGAAGCTGAAGGTTACGACTGGGTTAAAGAAGAATTGGGCATTGAAGACGAAACAGTAGGTCAAGCGTAAATATAACGGGAGGAGGACAAAGATATGACAACACAAACCATTCTTCCGGTGAATACCGAAAGTTTAAAAGCGACATCGTTACGAAATAATGAACCCAATTGGTTAACAGAACTTCGTCTTGAAGCCTTGGAATTAGCAAGTCAATTGGAACTTCCTCGTCTTGAGAAGACAAGAGTGGATCGTTGGAACACACAATCTTATGGTACTTATCAAGAAACGACTACAATCGATTCCTTAAAGAGCCTTCCGGCTTCTGTACAAGGATTGATTAAAGACGAAGATGCAGAAGGAAATCTAATTGTTCAGCATAATTCCGGTGTGGTCTATACCAAGCTTTCAGCTGAATTAGCTAAACAAGGCGTTGTTTTTATGAATCTTCATACAGCCGCTATTGAACACGGAGATTTAGTGAAGAGTTACTTGCATAAGGCCATTGAGAAGAACGAGAATGCGATTACTGCTCTACATGCTGCACTTTGGAACGGTGGGATTTTCCTATATGTACCGAAGAATGTGGAAGTAACTGTACCTCTACAAGCTATTTTCTTGGCGGATGAAGTACAAGCAACGTTTGCGCCGCATATATTGGTTATTGCGGATACAAATAGTTCTGTAACTTATGTAGACAATTATGTATCAGGAGAACTTACTGGGGACTTAGTCCATAATAGTTCTGTTGAAGTATTTGTTAAAGCTGGAGCTAAGGTTCGTTATGCAACCGTTCATGAAATGAGCAGTAATGTGACTGAATTAAGCTATCGTCGTGCTATTGTTGAAAACGATGGTGTCATTGAATGGATCGTCGGTGAGATGAATGACGGGAATACCATGAGTGATACGAATTCAATCCTCAAAGGTAATGGATCATCTTCAGATTCGAAGATTATCGCGGTTGGTTCAGGATCACAGAAACTTAATTATACGACTAGAGCGCAACATTTCGGTAAGAGCACTCCTAGTCAGATGATTACACGTGCTGTTATGCGTGAACAAGCTACAGCGATCATTAACGGTATTACGAAGATTGAGAAAGGTGCTTCCAAAGCTGACGGACAACAGACAGAGAAAGTACTAATGCTTAGTCCAAAAGCACGTGGAGATGCGAATCCAATTCTTCTGATTGATGAGGATGATGTAACTGCGGGACACGCTGCATCCGTTGGACAAGTGAATCCAGAGCAAGTCTACTACCTCATGTCTCGTGGTATTTCTCGTACGGAAGCAGAAGCTCTAATTATTTACGGTTTCTTAGCTCCAGTAGTATCTCAGATTCCTCTTGAAGCGTTACGGACTCAACTTCAATCGCTTGTTGAAAGGAAGTTAGGACGATGAATTTAAACGTGCGGGAGCAGTTCCCAATTTTGCAGCAGGAGATCAATGGTCATCCATTAGTGTATTTGGATAGCGCAGCTACTTCACAGAAGCCTCGTGTAGTTATTGACGCTCTGCAGCATTATTATGAATGGGACAATGCGAACGTGCATCGTGGAGTGCATACTCTCGGTAGCCGTGCTACAGATGCATATGAAGGTGCTCGCGAGAAAGTGGCTCGTTTCATTCATGCCCGAAGTACGCAAGAGATTATCTTTACTCGGGGAACGACGTCAGCGTTGAATATGGTTGCAGCATCGTATGCTCGTGCTGTATGTCATGAAGGCGACGAGATTGTGATCACGCCTATGGAACATCATAGTAATCTTATTCCGTGGCAGCAAGTAGCTAAAGCTACGGGTGCTACGCTCAAATATATTACTTTGCAACCGGATGGATCAGTGGATCTGGCTGAAGTTGAGAAATCAGTAACAGCGCAGACTAAAATTGTATCGATTGCATATGTATCCAATGTCATGGGAGTCGTGAATCCCGTGAAAGAAATAGCAGAAATTGCCCATCGTCATGGTGCTATTATCGTGGTGGATGGTGCACAAAGTACGCCGCATATGAAAGTAGATGTTCAAGACTTAGATTGTGATTTCTATGCATTCTCTTCTCATAAAATGTGTGGTCCAACCGGAATCGGTGTACTTTACGGTAAGAAGGCACTGCTGGAGTTCATGGAGCCGGTTGAATTCGGAGGAGAAATGATTGATGAAGTAGGTCTCTATGATTCAACATGGAAAGAACTACCTTGGAAGTTCGAAGGCGGAACCCCTATTATAGGGGGAGCTGTTGGACTAGGTGCAGCTATTGATTTCCTAAATGAGGTCGGCATGGATAATATTGAACGCCATGAGAAAGAATTGGCGGCTTATGCCATGAATCGATTATCAGAAATTAAGGGAATTACTTTATATGGTCCTAGTACGCGTGAAGTTGGACTTGTAACCTTTAATCTTGGTGATGTTCATCCTCATGATGTAGCTACCGTTCTTGATGCAAGTGGTATAGCCGTTCGCGCGGGACATCATTGTTGCCAGCCACTTATGCGCTGGCTGAATGTGAATTCAACGGTTCGTGCCAGCTTCTATTTATACAATACACAAGATGATGTTGATCGTCTTATCAGTGCCTTAATCCAGACAAAGGAGTATTTTGGCGATGCAACTTGATGATTTATATCGACAGGTAATTATGGATCATTATAAAAATCCACGTAACAAAGGTAAGTTCGAAGATGGCGCTATAACAGTGGACTTAAATAATCCTACATGCGGCGACAAGATCACATTGCAGCTTAAGGTCAATAATGGCGTTGTTGAAGATGCCAGATATACCGGTGATGGATGTTCCATCAGTATGTCTTCAGCTTCGATGATGACTGCAGCAGTGAAGGGTAAGACGTTGGAAGATGCACAAGAAATGATTGCACGTTTCTCACAGCTTATGTTGGGTGAAGATGTTCAATTTGATGAATATGAAGATATCGAAGCCTTATCGGGTGTAAATAAGTTCCCTGCACGCATTAAATGCGCAACGCTCTCTTGGAATGCATTACGGAAAGTGATTGATGAGGAACAGTTCAACAAAAAATGATAGGGAGTTGAAATAACATGGCTAAGAAGTCCCCAGAAATTGAAGAATATAAATATGGGTTTCGTGACGAACATGAGTCCATTTTCAAAACAGGAAAAGGTCTAACACGTGAGATTGTAATGGAAATTTCCCGGATCAAAGATGAGCCAGAATGGATGCTTGATTTCCGTCTGAAAGCATTAGAACAATTCGAGAAAATGCCAATGCCTAATTTCGGTGGCAATATGGATGATCTAGATTTCAACGATATCCAATATTTCGTTAGAGCTTCTGATAAGCAAGGAAAGACATGGGAGGAAGTTCCGTCTGAAATCAAAGAAACTTTTGATAAGCTTGGAATCCCTGAGGCAGAACAGAAGTTCCTAGCTGGAGTATCGGCACAGTATGAATCTGAAGTTGTTTACCACAGCATGCAGTCTGACCTTGAAGCTCAAGGTGTTATCTTCATGGATATGGACACAGCTCTTAGAGAACATCCGGAAATCGTTAAAGAATATATTAGTACTGTTATTCCAACGACAGATAATAAATTCTCTGCTTTGAACAGTGCTGTATGGTCCGGAGGAAGTTTCATCTATGTTCCAAAAGGTGTGAAATGTGAAATGCCTCTACAGGCATACTTCCGTATTAACTCCGAGAATATGGGACAATTCGAACGTACATTGATTATTGCGGATGAAGATAGCCATGTTCATTATGTAGAAGGCTGTACAGCTCCAATATACAGCACGAATTCTCTACACAGTGCCGTTGTAGAAATCATCTGTAAGAAGAACGCACGTGTACGTTATACAACGATTCAGAACTGGGCGCCAAATATCTACAACCTAGTTACGAAACGTGCTGTAGCAGAAGAGAATGCAACAATGGAATGGGTAGATGGTAATATTGGTTCCAAATTGACGATGAAATATCCTTCTGTTGTTCTTAAGGGTCGTGGGGCTAAGGGAATGGTTCTTTCCATCGCGATTGCAGGTAAAGGCCAACATCAGGACGCAGGAGCTAAAATGATCCACTTAGCGCCAGACACAACCTCTACGATTGTATCTAAATCAATCAGTAAACATGGTGGTAAGGTAACTTATCGTGGTCTAGCTTCCTTCGGACGTCAAGCAGAAGGTGCTAAATCCAATATCAAGTGTGATACATTGATCCTAGATAACCAATCTACATCCGATACGATTCCATATAATGAGATCATGAATGATAACATTACATTGGAGCATGAAGCTACAGTATCGAAAGTGTCAGAAGAACAACTCTTCTATCTGATGAGTCGTGGTCTAACAGAAGAAGAAGCTACACAAATGATCGTTATGGGCTTCATCGAACCGTTCACAAAAGAACTTCCAATGGAGTACGCCGTAGAAATGAACCGTCTCATCAAGTTCGAGATGGAAGGGTCTATCGGTTAAGTCTCTAAAAAAGCGTTGGTGTAACAACGTTATGACCCGTTTGAATAGCGAGGGAAATTCTTCGTGCCGATTTCGTGCCGATTCAGATTTTTCTCTTAACAAGGAGGCGAACTTTTTAAGTTCGTCTTTTTGTATCTAAGAAGGTGACAGTGGTTGGTGCAACTGGGTAATGTCATGTTACACAAAATAAAACGTGAGGTGAAAGAAATGAATATAGCAACAAACAAAAGAGTTGAGGACATCTTAGGAATAAAATATCCCATTATTCAAGCGCCACTAAATTGGCTAACCAATGCTAAATTTGTAGCTGCGGTTTCTGAAGCGGGTGGATTAGGTGTCTTAGGATTTAATGCGGGTCCACATGCGAAAGATGAAACAGTATCTGTAGAAGATGGACTTCGAAGTGAGATTAGAGAAATTAAAAAGTTAACGGGTAAACCATTCGGTCTTAATATGTTTTCTCCGCCAGATGGTATGGAGAAAGATAACATTTATGTAAGACGAGTACTTGATGTTGCTTTTGAAGAAGACGTAAAAGTCTTTGTAGCAATCGGAGAAGTGAATAGAAATATTTTCAAAGAAATAAAAGATCGTGGTGGTATTATCATCTTTAGAGAGTTAACACCATCCGTTGCTTCCGCAAAAAAGGCAGAAGAGTGCGGCGTTGATTTAATTGTTGCTACAGGATATGACGAGGGAGGACATATCCCACAACGCCAAATTGGAACGTTCTCTATCGTACCAACTATTGTAGATGTGGTTAACATCCCAGTTATTGCTGCAGGGGGAATTAATGATATTCGTGGTGTACGAGCTGCTTTCGCACTTGGAGCTGAAGGAGTCTATGTAGGAACTCGTTTTATTGTATCTGAAGAGAATCCTGCTTCTGAAGAAGCTAAACAAGACATTATCAATTCTAAATCTGAAGACTTACTACTTGTTTCAGGAGTACAACGATCTACTCCTACGAAATCAGCGGTGGAATTGGCAAAAATGTATAACAGTGGGAAATCTAGTGACGAGGTTGAACAAGAAATTAATAAGCGTGGCGGTCTTCGTACAGGAATGCTGGATGGGCAAATTTCAGAAGGTATCATATCTGTAAATACAGCGATTGATGTAATTAAAGAAAAGAAAACAGTTAAAGGAATTGTTGATGAATTAATGGCTGATTTTCAATGAATATGGGAGTCCCAAGCCATAGAGTGTCCTACATTTTTTACAATTTCGATATGGCAGACCACAGCGATTGGACCAATGGTCCGTTCGTGGAGTGATCTCTCACGAACATCTAACTTTATCCTATAAAAACAAAAGGGCTGTCCAAGCCATTTTCATGGCTTGGACAGCCCTTTTTGTATGCACTCACATAAATACTTTTCCAATCGATAGAGTTCGTTCGATGGAAAGGTCTAAGAACTCGTTATCAATCTGAATCAGGAGACGGAATGAATCCGCAGGATTCGTCATGATAATTGTTCCAATCTGACCATCCGTGAGAAGGGGTGAATATTGTGCTCATTTAATTTCTGAGGATAGCCACTGCCATCATCACGTTCGTGATGTTGGAGAGCAACTAAGGCAGATACCTCATCTAATGATGAATTGCGAATAATTTCGTAACCATACGTAGTATGTAACTTTATTTCCTCAAATTCTTCGTACGTTAATTTACCTGTTTTTACCTGTTATTAAGGAGTTCAGTAGAGATTCTACATTTACCGATATCGTGTAAATAACCTGCTTTACCAGCTACATAAGCCTCGTCCTTAGTGTAACCTAACCAATTTGCAATGTAATAAGATAACATACCTACTTGCATAGAGTGTTGATAGGTATAATCATCTTTAAAATCATGAGCTATTAGTAAAGAGACAACATCCGTCTGGGCAGTCAATTGATCGACCAGAGGATGCATGATGTCGTCAACCAAACTATTATTTACTTTACCGCTACTTATAGCTTCCAAGAATATATTCTCGAACCCATCAATGGCGTTTGCTAAATGTGGTTTAGATTTAGCGAGAAACTCCTCTGACTTTGGGCTATCTATGATACGGTTCGTTTTAGCGGGCGAATGAATATCTACATAATCAAATCCATGCTGAACAAGTATTCTAATTTCAGCTGATCTTAATTCGGTGAATTTTTTCATCACATGTAGGCCTTTATCACTATACGTATCTGCTTGCAAAATATCACCGGGCTTTAAATCTGTTACAGGCACTCTCATAAATGTTTCATCTATCATAACAAGAAAAATATGGATTTACAACGATTTTAACTCAAATACGGGTCCCAGGACTCTTGTTTATCGTATCCTTTCCATTTCTGCCCGTCTTCCCATAGTTCTTTCTTCCATATTGGAACGGATTGCTTCAAGTTCTCAATAGCATAACGACTAGCCTCATAACAGATATCTCGGTGTGCGGAAGAAACCGCTATAATTACGCTGACTTCTTTTATATCAACTTTTCCGATTCTATGCGAAATAGCGCAGAGTGTGCCGGGCCAACGGTTATTCAATTCCGTTCCTATCTTCTCCAGATACGATAATGCCATAGGGATATAGGCTTCATATTCTAAATGAACGGTTCGAGTGTCACCGGTCATTTCTCGCGTCGTACCAACGAATGCAAGAGTAGCACCATGATTGTTATGGAGCACTTTAGAATATACTTCATCTAAAGAGAGTGGTTCTTCTGTAATGACATATAATCCATTGGAACTAGTTTCTCGTACTGATTTCTGGCCATCTCCTCCAGATACTGGGGGAATTAGAGCAACTTCATCATCAAGCGTAATCATCATTTCGCCTGTAGCATATTCTTCATTGACAGCGAAGAAAGAGACGGATACTTGAGATGCTGCCTCTGGGTAGGTGGTAGATATTAGTTTTTTTAATTGATCGACAGAAATAGGTAACTCATCTATTGCGAAGTCGAGTACAGAACGGTTCATTAATTCAGCTAGTCCAGCAAAAAGTCTAATCTTTATGTTCATAATTATGCACCTCAGAATTGTTGGTTATTTCCTTCAATATACCACAATCAATAAGGAAATGTTATGATTAAGCACTAGATACCAATAACTGATTGGTTGGTTAATTGCATGAATTGTATTTTGACATAAAGAGAGAAGGGGGAGAGTCAGGATGTCACTGAATCAGAAAGAAAGACTAACCATTCTACATACCAATGACATTCATAGTCATTTTGAAATGGTGAGTTCCATTGCGGGAGTGATTAATGGGGAGAGAAGTCTTGCCTCAGACAGTTCCCTTCTTCTGTTAGATATAGGTGATCATATGGATCGTATGGCTGTAGAAACAGAAGGTAGTGTTGGGCAAGTCAATACAGACATTATTAATTTAACGAATTATGATGCCATTACAATTGGTAATAATGAAGGGCTTACGTTTACCCCAGATATGTTAGAGAGAGCCTATAACGGGCTGTTGTGTCCTGTTGTGTGCTGTAATATTCGTGAAAGCTCGAGTGGACTCTGTCCAAACTGGATGAAGAAGCACGTTATCATAACCAAAGGTCACATTAGAATTGGAATTATTGGTGTAACAGCCCCATTCGATGAGTTCTATAGACTTATTGGGTGGGAGGCCCTTGCTCCTGAAGCCGTAATACAGGAACAAATTGGAATCTTAAGACCACAAGTCGATGTACTTATTCTCTTGTCCCATTTAGGACTCCCTACAGATCGTAACCTTGCTACGAACCTAGAGGGGATAGATCTAATTCTGGGTGGACACACACATCACTTACTTGAAGAGCCAATTCGAATCGGAAATACTAGTATTTGTGGCGCTGGTAAGTTTGGACAATTTGTTGGTAAAATAGTTATGGAACGGAACTCTAATGGGGGATTCGGCGTCGTCTGGGGTGGGGTTATACCCGTTGATCCGATACTTAGGGACGATAAGATCACTATGGCCTTAGAAATCCATCGTAAGCAAGCAGAGAAGACTTTAGAACGAACAATCATGGTTACAGACCATGCTTTACTACTAAATGAAACAGGTCAAGAGTCCCCGTTCGGGAATTTGCTGGCACAATCGTTACGTGAATTTACGAAAACTGAAATTTCAATGGTTAATACAGGGCAACTTCTAAGTTCTCTACCTGAAGGGAATATTACAGTGGGAATGTTACACCAATTATGTCCATCTCCCATCAATCCGTGTATTCTTACGTTAAAAGGTAGTGACATACGATTTACATTGGAACAAAGCTTGCTATCTGAATTTAAGGAGAAGAAGATCTTTGGTTACGGATTCAGAGGGAAAGTATTAGGAAGTATAGCACTGGATGGAGCAGAGGTCTTGTATGACAGTACCCGAATCCCTTATGATAAAATCGTTAGCATTACTATCCAGGGTGTGCCTATATCTGATGATCAAGAGTATAGAGTAGGGACTATTGACATGTTTACATTTGGCATTGGTTACGAGAGAATTGCTACGGGTTGGGATAGAACATTTATTCTGCCAGAATTCCTGAGGGACTTATTAAGTACAGAACTTCAACGTCCGGGTAGCCTCGAAGATTGTCATGAAATGAGATGGCATTCTGTGTAGGTTACTAGGATTTAGCATAGATTAGTCAATTTAGATGAGAGATATGATAAGGAGGATATAATGGATACTATTACAGCAATTATTCTTGGGATTGTGGAGGGGATTACGGAATTTATTCCGGTATCTTCAACGGGACATATGATCCTAACATCCAAAGCGATGGGATTTGATGATCAAACAGATATTATGAAGACTTTCGAAATCGTTATACAGTTAGGGGCTATTCTTGCTATCGCTATTGTATATTGGCGCCGGATTCTGGGCCTGTTAGGACTCAAAAGTGCAGAGAATACTACTGCTATTGGAGGCAAACCAAAAAAGAGGCTTGATTTAATTCATGTGATCCTAGGGATTGCTCCAGCACTGATTGTGGCCTTTTTTGCAAGAGATTTCATAAAGAGTCTGTTTAGTGCGAATACCGTTGTCTGGGCTTTAGTCGTAGGTGGTATTTTTATGATCTTCGCGGAATGGTATAATAAGAACAAATCAAATGTAACTGCCCATGATCTGGATGATTTAACTTATAAGCAGGCTTTCTTAATCGGAATATACCAGATTATATCTGTATTATGGCCAGGTTTTTCACGTTCTGGTTCTACGATTTCTGGAGGAATGTTAAGTGGTGTTAGTTATAAAGCATCCGCTGACTTCTCTTTTTTAATTGCAATTCCAATTATGTGTGCAGCTTCGGGTTATGAATTACTCGATTCTTACCGATATTTTAATAGTGATAATATAGGCATGTTCATATTAGGGTTTATCGTAGCTTTTGCAGTGGCTTACTTGGTAGTGTTAGCGTTTATGAAGTTAATACAACGAGTTAGACTAACTCACTTTGCTATATACAGATTTGTGCTTGCAGCGGTATTTTGGATATTTATATTGAACTAATGTCATTCAAGCGTATTTCTCTCTTAGAATGAGATCAAATGAACTGCTTAGATGTATCATGACATTCATCATTGTAGGAGGATTTACTTTGCGACTAGTCCCTGTGCAGATGCTTCACGAAGGCATGAAGATCGGCAAAAAGATATATAGTGCTGATGGAGTTACTTTATTGTCTGAAGGTGTGGAATTAACAAATAATCTGATTAGTAGATTAAAGGAAATTGGCATCGGGTATGTTTATATTCAAGATTCATTAACAGAGGATATTATCATCCCTGAGGTTCTGCACGAGGAAACGCGCCGCAAAGCCTTACATACCATTCAATCAAGTTTTCAAAAAATATCTCAATTCCCGATCACCTCCCGCAGTATGGGTGGTTATCGGCATTTAGGGAGAGATTTCACGGCTGTCATGCAATCTATACTTGATGATCTTAATAGTCAAGAAGTAACGATGATTATGCTCATGGATATGAATAGGCTAGATCATTATTTGTACAGGCATTCCTTAAATGTGTGTGTGTTTACATTAATTCTTGGTGCCGCAAGTGGCTTATCGACTGAACAACTTAAGGTACTTGGAGTTGGCTCACTTCTCCATGATATTGGTAAGACACAAATTCCAGCTAACATATTATTGAAACCTGGGAAACTGGATGACGATGAATTTAATCAGATTAAGTCTCATACAGAACTAGGTTTTAAAATGCTAAAAGATGAACCAGATATTCCGTTAGTGGCTGCTCATTGTGCATTCCAGCATCATGAACGATTGAATGGTACGGGGTATCCTAGGGGACTTAAAGGGTATGAAATACACGAGTATGCACAATGGTTAGGTATCGCAGATACGTTCGATGCGATGACTTCCCATCGTGTGTATAAACCTGCTATGCTTCCACATCAAGCGATGGAGTTCTTATATGGAGGTTCTGATATTCTATTTGAACAGAGAAAGTTACAAATATTTCGAGATAATGTTGCCATTTACCCACCAGGTATGAGTGTGAAGTTAAGTACTGGAGAGACGGGTGTGGTAAGCAAGATTCACCCTAGCATACCTCAACGGCCTGTGGTGCGTGTATTGACAAACGAAGCGGGAGAACCGCTAAAGGTACCTTATGATAAAGATTTGGCTGAAATTCTATCCGTCGTAGTTACACATGTTGAGGGACTAGAATCGGTAGACATAGCTGAGAAAGCACAGTGATTAAATATTTCCAAGGAACAACGACTTGTTGATGAACATGTAAGGCATAACGATCCTTCGTTATGCCTTTCGTCGTTGTTTCATGGTTCCTTTTGCTATGTATTGATTCGCCTGAAGTTGGATAGGTGTAATTAATATTTGGATTGTGATAATAATATATTCGAATAGAACACAAGATATAAGGAATCGAGAAAATGCGAAACACCCCCCTTCGTGATATGATATATAGTAAAAGGTTTGATCTCATTTCATTGTTGGTTAATAAAGGGAACAGGGTGGCGAATATGATTACAAGAAATATAAGTTCCATGAACACACAGGAAATATCCCCAAGTTATGATCCATGGGATCCTATGAATTCACTTCGAAAGTACGGACAGCATGTACTAACTAGTGTCGAGATGACGGTTACTCATCTGTGTAATATGCGATGTGAACATTGTGCGGTTGGAGATATGCTAGTTATGAAAGAATCAGATTCTCTTTCACTGGATCTGATGCTCAGAAGATTGGACCAAGTGGAGCACTTGGAAACGATTAGTATGACTGGGGGGGAACCTCTGTTTCGGAAGCAAACCGTTGATGAAATTATTGTTCCTTTGTTGAAATATGCGAAGGATCGTGGGATCAAGTCCCAGATTAACTCTAACTTAACGATGGGAATAGATCGTTACGAGAAGCTTCTTCCTTATCTAGATGTTATGCATATGTCGTTTAATTATCTGAACGGGGATGATTTCCATGAGGTAGGATTCGCAAACAGTGCTCGTCCTGTTAGTAAAGAAGCTGCGTACCGCCTATATGACACTATGGTCGAGAATACGCGTCAACTGACCGATGCTGGCATGTACATATCCGCTGAATCCATGATTAATTATCGAACACATAAGAAGTTAGATCAGATTCATCAATTAATTGTCGACATGGGCTGTCAACGTCATGAAGTCCATCCCATGTATGCTTCTAATTTTGCATCAAGTCTGCCAGTCTTATCTCTGGATGATATGCGTAATGCCATATATAACTTATTAGATACACGAGATGAATCCGTGTGGATGTTATTCGGTACACTTCCATTTTATGCTTGTAGTGATCATGACGAAGATTTGAAATTGCTTCGGCGGTTAAAGGATTCCAAGAATATCACAGTACGTAATGATCCAGATGGTCGTAATCGAGTAAATGTGAACTTATTCTCCGGAGATGTGTATGTGACAGATTTCGCAGATATCCCGCCGTTTGGGAATATTAAGAGCGAATCAATTGAAGATATATTTAATCAATGGATGAATGGGCATCCGTTGAACCAGAAAGTGAACTGTCATTGCGATGCTGCGGGTTGTTGTGGTCCTAACTTACTTGTAGCAGATATGTATTACATAGATATGGATTTTAAATTAAGAACTGCACACAGTCTATAGAAAAGAGGTCGTTCATATTGCATACAGAGTTTGCAATCGGGAAACTTACATTGAATTTAACTCTAGTATTGCTGCTTGTACTGTTAAATGGGGTATTTGTCGCAGCGGAATTTTCACTTGTCAAAATGCGTCAAACACGTCTAACACAATTGGTGAGTGAAGGGAATAAATTAGCTGATTTCGCTCTGAAAGTGAACAACAAGTTGGATTCTTATTTATCAGCAACGCAGTTTGGGATTACTTTAACTTCTCTAGGTCTAGGTTGGTTAGGGGAACCGGCAATATCAGATTTACTGGTTGAACCGATTATGTATAAGCTAGGTGTCACAGATCAGACGCTCATCACAACCGTTGGGGTTGCGCTTGGATTCGGTGTGATTACGTTTCTACATATTGTATTAGGAGAATTAGCTCCTAAATCTATTGCCATTCAAAGAACGGAAGGGACAGCTTTGGCCCTTTCTGCTCCATTAATGTTTTTCTATAGAATATTCTTTCCGTTTATTTGGGTGTTAAATGTTTCGGCTAATGCGCTACTTCGGATGATTGGGATTCATACTGCTAGCGAGGCAGAGGGGGCTCATTCTGAGGAAGAAATACGGATATTAATGAATCAGAGTGCCAGAAGTGGCGTGATTGATAAAGAAGAAATGAAGCTGATGGACAACATTTTCGAATTCTCAGATCTGTTGGCTCGTGAGGTAATGTTACCTAGAACGGATATGGTTTGCTTATATGTGAATTTACCGCTAGAGGAGAACATAAAGATAATTAGTGAGACTAAGCATTCACGTTATCCGGTCGCATTAGAAGATAAGGATCAGATTCTTGGTTTTATTCATATTACAGATCTTCTACTTGCGGACAAGGAACACCAAGAAGATCTTACATCTATGCTTCGTCCGATATTAAATGTTCCTGAATCGATGGAGATTAGCCATGTTCTTCGACTTATGCAGAAGAAGCATGCACAGCTTACACTGGTTGTTGATGAGTATGGTGGAACAGCTGGGATGTTAACTGCAGAAGAAATCCTAGAAGAAATCGTTGGAGAATTATATGATGAATTCGAAGATGATGAGCGTGAGGATGTAGAGGTTAACGGAGACGTGATTTCTGTGGAAGGGAGGATGCTTATTGAGGATGTGAACGATCTAACGGGTATTGTGATTGAGGATAATGAAGTGGATTCCATCGGAGGATGGTTGTTCAAAGAACTCGAAGGTAATCCTGCCAAAGGCAAGAAAGTTGAAGTGGGTAATTTCATATTTCAGGTGGAGGAATCTTCTCGATTGCGTATAACACGAGTCATGATTCTACGAGCAGAGAAAAAGAAGGACACAACCATGGAACAGTTAGAGAATGATGATCTCTAAAGGATGTGAAGGATGTCTGGGAAGCAGGTATTATTTATTGGTTTAAGTCTTCTCTTTATTTATGGTCTCTTTACCATAGGTTCACCATTTCTTCTTGCAGCATTAATAGCCATTTCCATTGAACCGGCTAATGTGTTTCTAATGCGACGGTTGAAGTTAAATCGAATCACAGCATCGACGATGACATGCACAATATTTCTGCTTCTTATCTTGCTAATGGTGTACATTGTGGGCTTGCAAGTCTACACTCAACTTGTGGAGTATTGGAAAAATGCACCTAGCTATTTCTCCAGCGCGAATGATTTCATTAAACAGACCATGATACAAGCTGAGGGGGCATTTGATCGGCTTCAGCCTGACATGGCAAATAGTCTGCAACAATTTCTGAATAATCTAACTTCGTACGTTGAATCGATTGTGAATACGGTATCTTCTTCTTTTCTGTCGTTTGCTAAAGGGATACCAGATATGTTTATCTTTTTCATCGTGTTTTGCGTAGCGGTCTACTTATTCAGCTTCAGCCTCGATACGATGCGCACTAGTATCCTTTCATTCTTTGAAGAAAAGTCACAGAGTCAGGTAAATGAAGTGATTCATAGTCTCAAGAGATCCATATTTGGATTTCTAAGTGCCCAACTTATTCTAAGTGTTTCGACATATATAGTTACTCTGCTAGGCCTCCTAATCTTAGGTGTATCCTTTCCATTAGCTGTTGCCTTATTAGTTACTATTGTTGACCTCTTACCGATCCTGGGCGTAGGTTCAGTGCTGGTTCCATGGGCAATATACCAGATGATTGTAGGCAATACCTATATGGCGATTGGATTGGTTATTCTTTTCATTGTAATAACGGTATGGCGTCGAGTTCTTGAACCCAAAATTATTGGCGATGCAGTTGGGATTGGTGCTCTTCCTGCTCTTGTCAGCATGTATATCGGCTTCAAGTTGGTAGGTGTTATAGGTTTCTTTATCGGTCCGTTAGTCATTATTATCTACTTAGCCATGCGTAAGGCTGGATTATTCCAGATTAATATTAAATTTTAGTGCAATTGTGTACAATCATGACGAATGGTGTATTAGAACTCCTTGTGGTCGAAGCTCAAGCTTTTGGCCAAGCCAAGGAGTTTTTTGTCTTATTTAAGTTCATTTTCTGGGCTAACGTCATATGATAATACAAAGACATTGTCGTAGTAACCATATGAATCATAAGGAGGAGACTTTCGTTGAACCAAGTAGTGCAAAGTTATAGACCCTTTGTTGGTCCATTTGATCCATGTCCACCCATCTTCTGTAAGTCGTATGTAGTACCACCAAATCAATTCATTACCTTCCAGCCTTTGGATTGGCCGCAATTTAGTCTCTCGGAAGCACTAAGAAGGGGAACACTCTGGCCGGCACTCTATAGCCCTTATACTGCAAGACAATCACAAGGGGGAGATTGTTGATGGAGTTTACAGCGTGTGATCAACAGTATTATGAATGGCTTGAAGAACTTCAGACTGTAGATTTTGCTCTTGTGGAACTAAATTTATTTCTCGATACACATCCTGAGGATTTGAGAAGTATCCAACAATACAACCAACTTAGTCAAGAAAGAATACGGCTTACCAAGCAGTTCCAGGATGTATATGGTCCTCTAATGAATTTCGGCCATGCCTTTTCAAGGTTTCCATGGCAATGGTCACAAACTCCATGGCCTTGGCAAGTCTAAAATTTATCGGAGGTGAGGTTTGTTCATGTGGGTGTATGAGAAGAAATTACAATATCCTGTAAGAGTTAGTAAATGCGATCCTCAAATGGCGAAATTTCTATCTGAACAATATGGTGGAGCGGATGGAGAATTAGCTGCTGCATTACGTTACTTGAATCAGCGGTATACGATACCTGATAAAGTCATAGGTCTTCTAACAGACATTGGTACAGAAGAATTCGCTCACCTCGAGATGATTGCAACGATGATCTTTAAACTAACCAAAGATGCTACGGTTGAACAACTAAAAGCAGCAGGACTCGGTCCTCATTATGCAGCCCATGACAGTGCACTATTCTATGAGAATGCAAGCGGGGTTCCCTTCACGGCGGCTTATATCCAGGCAAAAGGGGATCCGATAGCAGATTTGTATGAGGATATTGCTGCTGAGGAGAAAGCACGGGCTACATACCAGTGGCTGATCGATATGACGGATGATGTAGATTTGCAGGATAGTTTGAAGTACCTACGTGAGCGGGAGATTGTGCATTCTCTGCGTTTTAAGGAAGCCGTAGAGATAGTCAAGGGTGATCGGGAGCAGCAGAAGATTTTTTAAGAAGATAGGAGAAAACCTCTTAGAAAAGAGATGGGTATAACCTTTTGGTTATATCCATGTTAATTCTAAGAGGTTTTTTAAAATATAAGAATTTATAAGTATTTCTGCTTATACATAGGATTATATTTCAACGCTAACCGTTTCATCGCCGCTAAAGGACGGCGAAGCCGTTTATGCTTGTTTGGATCATGATGTGTAATTACTTCAATAATTTTTTGATGATTTTTACTTTATCCTTGTAAGGAGGGAAGACAACGTTGATTTTTATGGTTGTGCTTTTCTTCATGATACTTTTATTGTGGGAGAACAGTTCGAAGCTACTTCTACCATGATATGCACCGATTCCTGAATTCCCTACGCCACCGAAAGGGAGATGTGAACTAGCAAAATGTGAAAGGGTGTCATTAATACATCCGCCTCCGAAAGAAACCCGTCTCAACACTTCATTCTCAACTTCTTTACTCGCAGTAAATAAATACAATGCTAATGGTTTAGGATGATTATGAATGCTTTGAATGACCTCTTCAAGTTGCCGGTACTCCAGAATCGGGAGGATGGGTCCGAATATCTCTTCTTGCATGGCTGCATCGGAGGAAGAATTAGAATCTAACAGAGTAGGTTCTATGTATAGATCTTCTTTATCCGAGTGACCTCCATATAGAACATTCGCGCTATCTTTTTCTAAAATAGCATGCAAGCGATCAAACTGTCGCTCATTAACAATCCGACCGTAATCACTACTGTCTTTGGCATTGTTGCCATAGAAATCGATAATGACAGTTTTCATGGCCTCAATCAGCTCTTGTCTAATCTCCGTATGAGCAAAAATATAATCAGGTGCAATACAAGTCTGTCCAGTATTAACCAATTTTCCCCAGATAATACGCTTAGCAGCCAATTCAATATTGGCTGATCGGTCCACAATAACAGGACTCTTCCCACCTAGTTCAAGGGTAACGGGGACGAGGTTTTTCGCCGCAGCTTCCATGACAATCTTCCCAACGGGAACACTTCCTGTAAAAAAGATATAGTCAAAGGGTGCATGGATCAATATCGACGTTGTTTCGCGCTCACCCTCGATTACTCTAATATAAGATTCGTCGAAGGTTTCCTTGATGATATTAGCGATGATGGCAGATACGGTAGGTGTATTTTCTGAAGGCTTAAGTACAGCACAGTTCCCAGCGGCGATCGCGCCGACGAGTGGTTCAATGACCAAATGGAAAGGATAGTTAAAAGGACCCACAATCAAGATGGTTCCATAGGGTTCCTTTAGAATAAAGCTTTTGGATGGAAATTGGTGAAAAGGGGTTTTTACCTTTTGGGGTTTCATCCATTGTTTCAAATGTTTTATCGTATAGCCGATGCTGTCTAGTGTTAAGCCTATTTCCGTCGCATAAGCTTCAAATTCACTTTTTCTCAGATCCTGGTAAAGAGCCTCCATAATAGGTTGCTCATTGCGTTGAATGGCTTCCTTAAGTTTTCTAAGTTGTTCTATTCGAAACTGGATGTCTAGTGTTCTACCACTGTTATGAAAGTGATGGTGTTGCTGAATAATTTCATCCATACGCTGGGTTGTTAAGTGATCCATTGCCATGTACCTCCTGTATTAACCTATATGTTTGAATAGTACTATTTCCTCTGTTTGAAGTCCATAACCAAGCTATGCTAAGATCAAACAATAACGATGGAGGATATACATAACTTATGAAGAATAGGAAGTATTCATTTTCATTGGCTGTAGTCATTTTTGTCATATGTGCATTAGGTTTCAGTCTAATTTCCGTGCTCGTGAGTAATCATATGACGTATCATTTTGATAGCACGATCATCTCATGGGTACAGGGTCTTGAAGCACCGAATTTAACGGTAGTAATGAAGTTCTTCACAACGATTGGGAGTGGGCTGCCTATCGTTATCATATCAATCGTGATCATGGCTATTTTATATCATTTTTTGGGTCACCGGAGAGAACTACTATTTCTCATTTGGGTAATGATTGGGTCTGCTCTAATGAATAAGTTACTTAAATTAGTATTTCAGCGAACCCGACCTACCCTACACCGGATTGTGGAGGCTAACGGTTACAGCTTCCCTAGTGGGCATTCTGTCGCTGCATTCGCGTTATACGGCGCTCTTACCTTCTTGATCTGGAAACATGTTCACAAGGCAAACGGACGAATATTGATTATTATTGTTAGTTCGTTATTTATTGTTATTATAGGCATTAGTCGGATTTACTTAGGTGTCCATTATCCAAGCGATGTGCTTGGTGGATATTTAATGAGTGCTTGCTGGCTAACACTATCTATAGGGTTATACCGGCGATACTTAGAACGTGTGGAACGCTGAAATAGGGTGTCCCAAAGTCATGAAAAGAATCTATCAAATTAAAAGAAAATTGAACCTGGGATAATACAACTAAATCGCCACCATAGTAGATTCTTTGTCTAAGGATGTCATAAAATTAACAGTTGGTGTCAGAGGGAAATAAAGTTTTAGACCGAAGATACTTAATTCTAACGGGAGACGATAGCTCATCAAGACTTATAGGTAGCCACCCCTACGAATGGCTGCCGTCATCCGCTCAAGTAACGAGAAGATTAAACTCCGGCATGCTTTTAAAAAGCTGAAAACGAAAGATTTCGGATAGCATGAGTTTTGATTTTAGACTTAGCTTATGTTCGATTATGCCCAAGTAGTAGTGGTTTCAACTGGAAGGCGGTAAGAAGGATAACCTTCTTTGGCTGCTTTTCCGATTGAGATCAACATGACCGGTTTGAACCTGTCTTTATTAAGACCAAAAACTTCAGCAATCCGTTCCTTATCATATCCTGCCATGGGGTTAGTGTCATATCCATGGGCGCGTGCAACAAGCATGAGTTGCATAGATACAATACCCGAATCAATCAAGTTCACGTCTCGCAGGTCGGATTCGGATAGGTTTGCATAGTAGGATTTGGCTTGTGGCACCTGCATGTCCATAATGTCCTGTGGCATGTATCCATGTTCTACAGCTTTGCCAAAAATCTCGTCAATATATTCAATGTTATTAGCATCGTAAAATACCGCGATGACAGCCGAGGAAGTCAGAGCTTGTGTCTGGTTGAAGGATGCTAGTGGGGCAAGTTTTTCTTTGCCTTCAGCGCTGTCTATGACAAGGAAACGCCAGGGCTGCATATTGATCGCAGAAGGGGCGCGGGTAGCTTCCGTTAATATTTCGGTTATTTCCTCCCGGCTAATTTTCACTTCTGAATCGTAGACTTTCACGGAACGGCGCTCCATGACAATTTCATTGAAATTGTTAGTTTTATGGAATTTGCTAGTGATTGTATTCATGTAGTGTCTCTCCCTCATCTATATTAGTTGTGAGATTCCGGTCGCTTAACCTCACTATTAGAATTGTAAACTATGAAGTATACTTTATAGCAAGAGAAGGCATTGGGGTGATTAATATGAAGATTAGTGAAGTTGCAAAAATGGTTAACCTTCCTATATCAACTATTCGTTACTATGAGAAAATAGGAATTATCACTAATGATTACATTAGGAGAGAACAGAATAATTACCGGGATTATGCTTCAGAAATTACTGCTTATCTAGAAGTCGTAAAAAAATGTTTATCCATGGGATTTTCAATTAACGATATAAAAGCCATGATCTCGAGAAATGAAATGTCCAAAGATGATCAAACACATATCATTAAGGAGAAAATATCTGAAATCGAGAAGGCTCAAAAAAAGTTAGATGATTCAAAAAGAAACCTTTACGACGTACTTGAATTGGATATTACATGCGAAGATGGGTTCGGAAAATATTAATTCAAATATGTCATAAGACAGATCAAGTGCAATACGGCACTTTTGATGAAAATATAATTTTTGATATTCCAGGTGGATTATATAAAGATGCAATAAAAGAATCATCATCCTTATTTAGGGATGATGATTCTTTGTATGATGTGTGGTTGACCGCCATCATGTTACACCACACCGCGTGCTAGGAGTTACACGCTGTGTACTATCGGAATTGGTTAAGACAATTCCTCTTTTGTTTCTGCTTTTGGAGGGTGATTCTTTTGTTCATATAACCAAATGGCATATTCTAAAGGTCTGATAATGGATTGACGATAGGTATCCTGTTGCCCACTTCGGGAGAAGACTTCTCTAGCTGGTTTCGGATTAACCTCCAGAAGGTATACTTCACCTTTCTTGTTGATGGCTAGATCAAGGGCGAGTTCACATAAGGCACCATAGGTTTGTTCGAGATGCTTAGCGGTTTCTAACCCAAGAGTTTCCGATTTCTTCTTCACTTGTTCTTGTAGATTTCGGTCCTTAATCCACTGGGATAACAGTGTATCCATCGAAATGGCTTGACCGCCACCATGGAGATTAGATGTGACGCTTCTAGATGCGCCTACTCTGCCCACCATTCCAGTTAATGCCCACACACCCTCCCGATTTTTCTGGACTAACATGCGATAGTCATGCACGCGTCCGTTGGGTAATTCAACCGGAATTCCTTCTTGTGCGATGTAATTATCTTTCATACCCCAATTTTGTAGAATAGCTCCAAGTCGGGCAGCATGTATTTTTTGTGGAGTGATGATTTTACGATTCTGGTTACGTCCTTGAATATAATATAAATTCTGATGCTTCAGCTTTTCAATGCGAAGAATTCCACGTCCTCCAGTCCCATTAATGGGCTTGAGATATATGACGGGCTTCTTTTTCAGCATATGCTCAACATCCGATATACGAGTAACTAACTTCGTCTCAGGTAAATGGGGACGGAAGTTTTCTTTTTTAGAGAGAAGCTCATGTATGATCCATTTATTACGAAGTGGGCGATTAAGGAAAAGATGGTGTCCGTAGTTTTTGCGAAATGCCTGAAGCTGTTTAAACCGGTAACCTTTTTGTATACGGCAACGATCAAAAATCATATTAGGGAAATCACGAATTTTACGACTCCATTTGTGATTTACTGGATCATATTCCATAGCGCTGATTTTCTTTGTTGCATTGTTTACATCCATAGGAGTAAAGACATAGATATCAAGTCCGAGCTTTTTGCCTTCAATAATCATGTTCTGGTAAACAATTCGTTCTTCGAGTTGCTTTTGTTCGTTGAGGTATAGTGTCAGTATTCCTAAGACGGGACGTGGCATATCGCTTCACCTTCTTCTTGAATGGAGGTAGTTGATGTACTGTCGGTTCGAATTTCTCCGTGTAGCTTAAGGCTAGGCTTCCCAGTAGGTCCTAGGTGGAGTGAATCAGCGGTAAGTCCAGCATGAAAGCACATTTGAAGACATTGTACATTATCTAACGCAACATTGCAGCATAATCTGCCTAATTTGGTGAGTTGAGACGACAAGAGGGAAGTTCCCAGATGTCGTCCACGATAGAAAGGATGCACAACGATTAAACAGGTGTGTTCACCATACCCAGAAACGAAACATACTCCAGCTAGTGTCGGTCCGCGATCTCCACGGACGGTAGCAATTAGAATTGAAGTACCTGGAAGTAACAATTCTGGATAAGTCAATTCAGCAAAGTGACGAAAGGCTTCGGTTGTAATTCGTTTACGGCTATGTTTCTTTATAAAATGAATGCTTTGTTCGTGGTATTTGTTCCATTCGGGTTGGGTAACTGTATCTAAGGATGTAATTTGCATCCTTATGCTCACCTCCTTAAGAGTGTTGCTTGTTTCGATGTGATAAATATTGGCTATATTCAAATATTCGTTCTAAAGATTTCTTTCGAATGGGCGGCTCATCAAATTTCATTGGACGGGAGTTAGCTTCAAAGAACCACAATTTTCCTAAATGATCAATCCCAAGGTCCATAGACATTTCACCTAATGTGAACCCAGAACCCTTCTCAATCTGACGAGCAATGATGAGGGCGGTGGTCTTAATACGACTAATCATACTTGTAGACATATCCGCTCCAAAAAGTGTTGAGAGTAGCTTTATAGGACTCTCAATTGTTCCTCCACGTGGCACATGTGTCGTGATACTTTTTAAGCCAGCCATCCTAGCTCCTAGACCTGTAACTCCCCAAGTTCCTTTCGCATTTTTCTGGACCAGAATTCGGAGATCAAATGGACGATGATCGATGTTAGCAAGTTGAATTCCCTGTTGAATAATATAAGGGGCGTTACCCGTTTCTTTTTTGAGGCGAATCCATAGTCTTCTTAAGCTGGTCGATTTATACGTTATGCTGGATCTGTCATTCTGGATTTTTAGTCTATAGGGTAATGCTCTTTCCTTTTTGTATTTCAGCATCATGATGCCTTTACCCGCTTTACCACTTTCAGGTTTCAAATAGAGATAAGGATGTTTATCTAGAAACCTAGAAAGTGACATAGGATTATCTAAACGTTTAGTCAGAGGTACTAAATAATCGGTTGATTTAGAAACTTTAAGCCATTCGAAAAGATGCCATTTATTAAAAAAATAAGGATTATAGAAATGAATATTCGGGTGTTCCATGCAAGTCATTATTTTACGATGTACCCAAGGCTTCTCCTCGTCTTCACGTAGGGGAATTCGATTATAAATGACTTGAGGTAGTGGGAATTGATGTGTTTCCCAGTCATCATTATTGTTATTTAATGTATACCCTTTGATTGTTGGAGAAGTGAATTTCAAATCACGTAGTGTCACCACATAAACAGGGAAGCCCATTTCCTTCCCTGTTCGGACAATATCCACAAAGTTCGCACGGTTGCCTCGGAAGCCGCTTGTGGAGCCCATTGTTAATATGGCAACAACCGGTTTGATTTCCTCAGAACCCCGGCCGTTCACTGGTTAATCCTCCTACGGAACTTACTGAGGTACAGACAATGTTCAAGAATATGTTCCACCGAGGCTTTTCCTTCATTCTTGAGAGAAGGGTGGTTAAATATAGTTCTTCCAGGTTTGGCGTTAGCTTCAAACATCCAGATTTTCTCATCTTGATCTATACCCAGATCGAACCCAATTTCACCGAGCAAATGCTGATGATGGAATTCAATGGCCTCAGCAAGTGCAATCGCCACTTGTTTGGCTTGTTTGAGCACTTCGTCCGAACGGGAACCAAAGCTACGAACCAGTGCTTGCTCTGGAGTCATGAGGGATCCCCCATTTTTCAAGTGAGTTGTTACACTACCGCGTCCCGCCTTCTTAGCCCCGATGCCTACAACGACCCACTGATTATTGCCATTTTTATGCATATGGAACCGGAAATCAATGGGGCAATTATCGATCTCAATCAATCGAATTCCTTGCTGAATGACATAACCATGCAGTGTTCGGCCGTGTTTGGTGTTTAACATACTCATAAGACTTTTGAAATTGTTGAAGCGAAGAAGTACATTCTCACTGTTCTTGCGATAACGCGCGAAATAGCCACGTTTAGGTAAATAAGTCATACGATAAATTCCTTTTCCAAGGCTACCACTTGAAGGCTTATAGTAAACAAATTGATGTCGCTCGAGCATATCCTTTAGCGTCTCTGTGCTAGGGTTCATATGCGATTCAGGTACGTAACGATTCACACTATTATCATTCTCGAGAAGTTTATAAATATCGGATTTGTTAAAAAAGCTCCAGTTAAAGAAAGGTATCTTCTTACGACCGAATCGTTCTCTAAGTTGGTTGATGGAAGTGGAAGTTTCAGCTTTACGACTCGGAAGTCTGTTGTATACGACATCTGGAAGAGGAACTGTTTTACGAATAAAGGACCCGCCTTCTGTAAGGAAATGCCCTAGAACGGTTTCTTGCTGCCAATTGATATCCTTAGGAGTAAAAGCGAAAATATATGCCTTTTTACTTCCTTCTCGGAGCAGTTGTTTAATAAAACCTGTTCTAGAACTGAAAGGTTGCGTAGTAGAGCTGGTTGGTCCATCAGACAGAATGCCAATTAACGGGCCAAGTTGAAATTCATTTTCCTGAAGATTTCGAAGATAAACGCCTCCCGCTTTGGGTACATGGATGGCATTTCGAACTCCTGAGCTTAAATAAAGATGGCTACCACTTTTCTTAATCGTTTTGATGCTTGCAGGTACAACGTCATTTCCTAAGCGAAGGTGTATGTTTTTTTTGCCGGATAAGTTGAGGCTCTTCATTAACGTATTTGAAATATAGGCGACTTTCTCAGGTTGTTGCGAAAAATGAACATTGCAAAAAGTCAAACTCATGAATTTACCCTCCTAGGTTGTCGAAGCAATAAATAACGAGCGTAGCGAAGCGGATTCTCTGTAGCGAGAACTGCGCTAGTCTGATCCCCGATATGGTTAAAGGAGCTGCGGCCCGGCTTGGAATTTACTTCAAGTAGCCAGACAGTTCCTTCTGTGTCGATCCCAAAATCGATACCAAGCTCACCCAGTCTACCGAAATGGCTCTCCAATATCGGCGGAATATCCTTCGACAGGTTATGAAGTACGGTCATTATATGTCCAGCTGCAGTAGCTTCTACTTCCTGTGTTAAGAATGGAAGGACTGAAGTAGCCGTACCTCCACCATGTATATTGGAGGTCATTCCTCCAATATATCCTTGTCGCACTGCCATTCCGGTGAGTGTCCAGCGACCTTCACCATTTTTTTGAACGAGTGCACGTATATCATAGGGATAACCTTTCTTGCTGTATAAATGTAAATAGGGCTGAATAATGAAAGGTCGATGATGAATAAATTGATGAATCCACGCTAAACCTTCAGACCTACTCGTGAAATTTTCGATAAATGTGTTATTGTGATGATCCCGACCTTTAATGGTTAGTTGGTTAGAGGTATTAGACATCTCTATATGAAGAGTCGATTTTCCTTGAGACCCGACTTGGGGTTTAAGGAATATTTGTTTGTGATAAGTGAGTAAGCTCTTCATAAGTGATTCGGGACCCGTATAGGGAGAAGTGGCTGGAATATAGGGTTTCAGTGTGGGTTCATCTTTGAGTTTGTTGTGTACTTTCCACTTTCCGGGTAATCCTCTAGCCCATATCATCCATGGCGTCTGTTCCTTAGATGAGTTAAGTAACATAGAAGCAGCACGTCGTTCTTTCCCCTGCAAATAGAAGCAGCGATCGTAGATAATATCAGGCATCGGAACGGTTACTTCTTTCCAAGCATCTTGTTCATAAATATAACCAGTTACTTTATTAGGCTTGATATGAATCGTTTGTGGACTTAAGACAATGACAGAAATTCCATATTTAGTACTCGCTTGACTTAAGGTGCGGCAGAAATGCTGTTCTGAGAAGGGAGGATTTCCCGTTCTACTACTGCACAGAATACCCATCGAGCCAATGGGATGACGAGACATGATGAACCGCCCCTTAAAAGCCAGACAAAAAACTACAGTATTGAATAAGTTGTCTGACAGATGGTCGTATTTTTTGTTCACTAAGCGGTGTATTGTCGTTCTTAGATGGTTTTGAATTGACTTCTAACATCCAGATTCGTCCGGTATTATCCATGGCTAAGTCGATACCGAGCTCACCGAAATGTGCAGGAATGGCATTATCCAGACCTTTTGCGATTTGTAATGCAGCTGATTTCAGATTGACATGTGCTGTATTCTTAGCTGCGATCGGCATATTACTTTTGTTGACGGCCTCCTTCACATTACTGAGGCTGCCCCCGCGAGCTAGATTAGACACGAAATGATTACCACCAGCTATACGGGCTACAATGGAGGTTACATTCCAGATACCCGTGCTATTTTTTTGAACTAAGGCACGGAAGTCTACAGGCCGTTTACCATGATCAATCAGAATGAGTCCTTGTTGAATTTGATAACGAGTACTTTTCATTTTTCCTGAGATACTTGAGAATAACTTGGGAAGAGTGGCATATATTTTCTTTTGTGTTCCACCCAGGGTTGTGGATAACGTTTGGTAAGTACCATCTGGTTGTTTAGAGATCCGAATTATTCCCTTACCAAGACTGCCTCTAGTAGGCTTCAGGAATACAACAGGATGCGTGGTACACATCTTTTTTAAAATGTTATAGCCATTTAATAAGTGAGACTCAGGCATGTAACGCTGAAGATTGGCTTCTTTCTTTAATGCATCGAACACTTCGGTTTTGTCGAGAAACTTTTCATTGAAGACATGACTGCCATGTACGGATTTTACTTCCTTCATAAAATGCTGTACGCTTGGGTTATTCTCCATTTTTCGCGAAGTCAGACGATTGTTAACGACATTCGCGATTGGCATTTGGGTCATACGCCAACCTCCATCATATATCCAACCTTGCATCGAACTGGTGCTAGATTTGATATGCTCTGGGGTGAAGAAGTAAACATATGCTCCTTGCTTTTGGCAGGCATTGACAAGCTCACGACAGAACATTGAGATGGAGCCAAACGGGTTGTCAGCTTTGTCAGGATAATCACGGCTAATCATGATGGCGATTAGAGGACCTAATCGAAGTGTTCGGCTTCCAGCGTGATAGTGAATTCTTAATACTGGGTGGGATGACAGTCCCATTTGTCTAGATAACGTTGCACTGATTCGCAGGCCGCTATACTTGGGAACCGGGACGACAATGATTTCCTGTTTAAAGGAACCGAACGTCAATTGTAGAGGACGATCTGTGGGTATTTTCCACAGTTTAATGAGCTTCTCACCCAACATGATTGCGTTCGCCTGCACAATGCCCGGTTTGAATAGTTGGACCGATATCTTTTTTGTGGACATCGTGGATCTCCTTCCAACAACAACTTGATGTCTTGAGTCATATTTGGACTGTGCATACTGCATGTAATTCATCATATGAGGACATATATCCCTTGGTGATTGACCATTTTTCAGAATTGGAGAGTAATTTTGAAGGAGGAATAAACAATGAACATTTATGACAAAACACACGAATTAGCGAAAGCTCTTAAAGAAAGCGAAGAAGTTCAAGAGATTAACGCAGCTATGGCCTTAATCGACATGGATCCTGTAGGGAAACAAATGCTCGAGGGTTTCCGTGAGCGTCAAATGCAACTTCAGCAACAAATGATGACTGGAGATATGCCTTCACCTGAGGAAATGGAAAAAATGGAAAAGACGTTTGAAGAACTCAGCTTAAATCTGAACATTCGTCGTTTGTTCGAAGCAGAGCGCAGACTATCCGTTATCATTGAGGATGTAAATAAAATAATCTCAGATAGTCTTCAGCATCTATATGGTGGTTCAAATATGTAATATATGATTCTTTCTAAATCTCGTATTTTCTTCTCATATTTCATTAACTATCTTCATAGAATAGAGATATAGATTCGAATTGAAGGAGTTGAAGAAGTGATGAGAAAGAGAACAAAATTGAAACATTCGATTTACATGTTGGTTGCTTTAGCCATGTTACTGTATGCAATACCTAGCATCTCTTTAAGTAGTGGGAATGGTTGGGTTTCGTTGTTCAGTGTAGTCTGGATGTTATTCGCATTTCTAGTGATCGCCGCCAATTGGCATATGATTCTGGGTGTGGATGAAGAGAAGAAGAAGGCACTTGAGCGCGTCAGACAAGCTAAGCTCCAAGAGTGGCAATCGAAATTTTCAGAAGAGACAGAAAGAAGTGAGGGTGTATAATCATTCTCGTAAATATGATGAATCATCACAAAGTTCTAAGATTCTATAACGAATCTTAGAACTTCTTTTAATGGATAAATATTGATAAAACTCTCTCATTACGTAGGAATGGAATTACTTAAAAAGTAGTATATTAACAAAAATGCGTGATATAATAGGTACAGTATAGTACAGATTTGAGTGTGGGGGTGTAACAGTTGGAGAATCGAGATGACACGGTCACCAAACACGAGCATTTGCTTCAATATATAGAGGGATTAAAAGTAGGTACGAAAATATCTGTGCGTAAGTTGGCTAAGGAAATGGGGGTCAGTGAGGGGACTGCATATCGTGCAGTAAAGGAAGCTGAGAATCTAGGAATAGTCATTACGAAAGAACGAATTGGTACAGTTCGAGTTGAGAAGAAACCACGTAATATTTCTGAGCAGTTAACGTTCTCTGACGTAGTAGATATTGTGGAGGGTCATGTATTAGGTGGAGCTGATGGTCTTCATAAGAATCTCCACAAATATGTCATTGGTGCGATGAAGATTGATGCGATGGTTCGATATATTGATGCAGGTAGCCTTCTCATTGTAGGTAATCGTGATGATGCTCACTCGTTAGCTTTAGAACAGGGTGCAGGTGTCCTCATTACGGGTGGATTCGGAATTAGCCGTGAGGTTAAGAATCTAGCCGATCAGCATAATCTGCCTATCTTTTCTTCACGCCATGATACATTTACGGTAGCTTCGATGATCAATCGGGCCATTTTTGATCGATTAATTAAAAAGAAAATCATGATTGTTGAAGATATAGTAGCGACGAAGCCGAAGCTGATCTCTCTCAAAATAACGAGTACCGCTCAGGAATGTAGGGAACTTGCAAAGAATTCTGATGAACCGAGATACGCGGTCACAGATGAATGGAATCGTGTTATAGGTATCATTAATTTGAAAGATACCTTGAGCCTATCGGATGAGCAAAGTATTGAGAAAGTGCTGATACGTAATCCGATTACGACAAGCTTGCAGACCTCACTTGCATCCGCAGCACAACAGATGATGTGGGAGGGCGTAGATTTCCTACCTATCGTGGATCGTAATCGTAAGCTCATCGCAACGGTTAGCCGTAAAGAAGTACTGAAAGCCATGAGAGACGCGCAAGCGCAACCTCAACTGGGTGAAACCTTTGACCATCTCTTGTGGAATGGCATCGCAGAGGAGCGCGACCAAGATGGCAAGTTGTTCTTCCATGGTTTTATCACCCCTCAAATGGCGACTGATTTGGGTACAATTTCTGAAGGGGTGTTAACTACGGTTATGACTCAGGCTGCATTCAAATCTACGAAGGATATTTCAGGAAATGATTATGTGTTAGACAACATGTCTACCTACTTCTTACGTCCTCTCCAGATTGAGGACCAGATTGTCATTATACCGAAACTATTAGAGATGAGTCGTAGAACTTGTAAAATAGAGATTGAAATGACACATGAAGAGACGTTAGTTGTCAAAGCTGTCATGACATTACAATCTATCGAACATGGGTAACTTCTACTGGTCATTGGTTATATTTGAGATCATCTATCATTAGGCTTTCTGGCTTGCATAATATTTACGATTACGTAATCCGGCGAATATGTTGAAGGCTCCCAGAACAAGGAATAACGCTTCCACAATGACAGAAGGTGTTGATCCGCGGAATATAAACATAAAGACAATGGATATGAGGATAAGCATAATGCCCATTAATATATTCGTAGTTGCACCGTATCGTCCTCGTTCTGTTGAATTGGAAGAACGATGTGATCGAATGCTGTAATAAGCGGAAGCTATACAGGTTATGACTAGTAGTATGAATAGAATATATTTAATAACAGTAATCATAATTATGGTTCCTCCTGAATAAATGACAAATTTGCTAATATTGTACCATGAATGAGTTGTTAAAGGACAGGATTTGTAATAGAAACCCATACTTGTAGGACGCTTTCGGCCACAAGCATGGTCTTGATATGAATGGCGTAATTTTTATCACGAACCGTATAAGTTTTGCGGTCTAGTAATGTCCTAGCGATCTTGCTATCTGTATCAATTTCATAGACACTGCGACCCCGCAGAACATCTAAATCTTCACCTACCTGAACGAGAATCTCTTTTATGATAATGGAGTCAAGTGGTGGATCTAGTTGTTCAGCACGTATTTTAATTTCTTTGATTACCGTTTGTTGATTGCTATATTTCTTAAGTGTTTTGATATCATGTTCAAATTGCTTTTTCTGAATTTGTAGATCTTTATTTTCTTGCCACAGTTGTTCGTAACTAGCATGAAATATAGCGTTGTATACAATACTACCAAGAACCATGCCAAGGACAATGAGAGAGGTCGCTTTTGAGAAGGCGAGGATATGCGCGCTGGAGGGGATTCTCATCGTTATCTCCTACCATTGCAGACCCATTTGACTAATTCACTACCGGCATGGGCACCCATGAAAGCAAACACGAGAAAGAGAATTTGTTTGATTGCCGGAGATAGATTACCTATAAAGAAGTTACTTTCTATGACCCGCATGGGATCAATGGTTCCCCCTACAGCTGCAGCAAGTGCCCATATTTTAATGCGGTCTGCTATATCAAGCATGGTTTGTGTGGGTGGTTGCAAAGAAATGACGGCTCCTATGCCACCCACCATCGCTCCTCCGAGTACAATGCCGAAGGCAATAAAGAAATCTAGAATGGCTTTTGATAAAAAAGTACTCATGAATTTTTCCCCTTTCATAACCAATGAAATGAACTTGTCCTATTCTTCTGTACCTATCAGCGTGTTATTCCTTGTTATAATCCATTCTATGGGCGTTCCCTAAGGTATTATGATAAAATAAGAGAAAGAACTTATAAAAAAGAACTTGCAGTGAAGGGGAGGGCGGACATGGCTTCATTTGTGCATCTACATGTTCATAGTGAATTTAGCCTCCTAGACGGCGCTGCACGTATAACGGATCTCGTGCAACAGGCATCGGATTTAGGAATGAATTCGTTAGCTTTAACAGACCATGGGGTTATGTACGGTGCAGTTCCGTTCTATAAGGCATGTAAAAGTAAAGGCATTAAGCCGATCATTGGCTGTGAAGCGTACTTCACGTCAGGGTCACGTAAAGAGAGAGGCAGCCGAAAGGATCAGCCAATCTATCATTTAATTCTGCTTGCTAAGAATGAAGTAGGGTACCGAAATCTAATGAAGCTGTGTTCCATTGGACACTTAGAAGGCTTTCACTATAAACCAAGAATAGATTTAGAATCACTTCGAACACACCATGAAGGCATCATTTGTCTAAGTGCGTGTCTGGGTGGAGAAGTTCCACAACACTTATTGCATGGACGATATGAAGAAGCTCGAAAGGCCGCTCTACGGTTTCAAGATATATTTGGTGAGGATTTCTATTTAGAGTTACAGGACCATGGAATATCGGAGCAAAAGAGGGTTAATCCTCAGTTGATTCAACTAAGCGAAGAGACGGGCATTCCTTTGGTGGCAACAAACGATGTCCACTATCTTCAACAAGAGGATGCCGAGGTACAGGATGTGCTCATCTGCATTGGAACAGGAAAGACTGTAGATGACGAGCAAAGACTTCGTATCCCGACAGACCAGTTATACTTCAAAAGTGAGGAGGAAATGGCTCGCTTATTTCCTCATGTTCGAGAGGCGCTCCTCAACACGGTTATCATTGCTGACAAGTGTCAGTTAGAGCTTGAGTTTGATCGCTCTATACTGCCGCAGTATAGTCCTTTGCCTGAAGGGATGACCTCTGAGCAATATTTACATGCGTTATGTTCGGAAGGGTTGATAAAGAGGTATGAGAAGACAGATCGTTGGCATGATGAAGATGCGAGAAGAGAGCTAGAAGAACGGCTTTCTTATGAACTTGGAGTTATTGGAAGTATGGGGTTTGCAGATTATTTCCTAATCGTGTGGGACTTTATTGCATTCTCTCATAGACAAGGAATTGCAACAGG
The DNA here is from genome assembly GCF_059445505.1 of Paenibacillus sp. Y301. Lineage (NCBI taxonomy): Bacteria > Bacillati > Bacillota > Bacilli > Caryophanales > Paenibacillaceae > Paenibacillus > Paenibacillus sp. Y301. Next base: position 90,300 of record NZ_JCAIUL010000003.1, read on the forward strand.
GCCCGGTCGTGGATCTTCAGCAGGAAGTATCGTTGCCTACGTATTGCAAATAACGAATGTGGACCCAATGAAGTACCATTTGCTCTTTGAGCGATTCTTGAATCCGGAGCGGGTCACCATGCCAGATATTGATATCGACTTCAGCGATGAGCGACGAGATGAAGTGATTGAATATGTGGTAGATAAATATGGGCGAGAGCATGTTGCCCAGATCATTACATTTGGTACGATGGCAGCTCGAGCTGCAGTGAGGGATGTAGGACGAGCACTGAATATTCCCTTTGGTGATGTGGATAAAGCCGCAAAGCTTATTCCTAACCAACTAGGTATTCATATTGACCGAGCTATGGAAATAAGTGAAGAACTGAAGAAGTTGTATGATGCTGGTGGGAAGATCCGAGAAATGTTGGATATGGCGATGAAGGTTGAGGGAATGCCGCGGCATTCATCGACACATGCGGCAGGTGTTGTGATCTCACGTGATGCTTTGACAGATGCTGTACCTTTGCAGGAAGGTAGCGAGAAGACGGCACTCACACAGTATTCAATGGAACATCTGGAGAGCATCGGTTTGCTGAAGATGGACTTTCTTGGGCTCAGAACTCTCTCAATTATAGAGCGTTCCATGAAATGGATTGAAGAAATGACCGGGCATATGCCTGATTTTGATCAAATACACGATGATGATAAACAGACGTATGACATGCTAGGACATGGCGATACAACGGGTGTGTTTCAAATGGAATCAGCAGGCGTGAGACGTGTGTTGAAGGATTTGAAGCCTTCAGAGTTCGAAGACATTATCTCAGTACTTGCACTGTATCGCCCAGGTCCGATGGAGTTTATCCCTAAGTACATTCAAGCTAAGCACGGATTATTACAGGTTGAATATCCCCATGAAGATCTGCAACCAATCTTGAAAGATACGTATGGCATCATTGTCTATCAAGAGCAAATTATGAAAATTGCTTCCGTGATGGCTGGATTCTCACTAGGTGAAGCGGACTTACTACGTCGTGCAGTTTCGAAGAAGAAGCGAGAAGTATTAGACCGCGAAAGAAGTCATTTCGTGGATGGAAGCTTTAAGCAAGGATATACAGAGGAAGAAGCTAATCGTGTCTATGATATGATCGTGCGATTCGCTGACTATGGGTTCCCACGAGCGCATGCTACAGCATATGGTGTACTTGCATTCCAAACGGCATATTTAAAGGCACATTTTCCCGTTCAGTTTATGGCTTCGATGTTGACTGCTGTTATGGGGAATCATCGAAAGGTCGCAGAATATGTATTAGAATGTCGTCGAATGAATATTGGGGTATTATCACCTGATGTGAACGTGAGCGGCGTGCTGTTTACACCTGTACCTAACTCGACAGAGGATGAGATTGCTGAAGGACAACCACATGCTGGTCATATCCGGTTCGGATTAGGCGCAGTGAAGAATGTGGGGACGCAAGCTGTAGAGAATATGTTACTTATTAGACAAGAAAAGCCCTTTGAGAGTCTTCTTGATTTCTGTAGACGTATAGATTTGAGACTGTGTAATAAAAGAGTCATTGAATCCCTTATTCAAGCGGGAGCCTTCGATTCATTACCTGGACATCGTGCTCAATTGCTAGCTATGTTAGACGAAACGGTGGATGCTGCGTTGAAATGGCGCAAGGAGCGCGATGATCTACAGATCCAGATGTTTGATTTCGTAGAAAGTGCGAATTGGGATATTGCTTATCCGGATATCGTGCCATATACCGTGGGGCAACAACTAGAATTAGAGCGAGAATTACTTGGATTATATTTATCCGGACATCCTCTTGACGGCTATGAGGAATTGCTGAATCAGACGACAGGCGTTGATCGGTTAATGGATCTTAGTGAGCTACCTGATGATACACGCTCCGTTGTTGTAGGTATGGTTGTTTCCATCAAAACGATTATGACGAAGCAAGGTAAAGCAATGGCTTTCATGGATTGTGAAGACCAAATAGAGCGCTGTGAAGTTGTTCTATTCCCTGAGGTGTGGAAACGTAGTTCCAAGCATATTGAGAAAGGTGCGTTACTTGCACTAAGGGCCAAGGTGCAACAACAGGATGAGGGTTTTAAGCTCCTTGCAGAGGAAGTTATCCCGTTAGATAACGTTGGGCTAGAACAGCTTGTGAAACGAAACAACACGGCTCAAACAAGATATGAGCAAACATTAGGAAAAACAACGAAAGCAATTCCATCAACGAATTCAACGGAAGTTCGCAAGAATCATGCCAAAAGTGTAGTTGAACAGCGTGTATTTGTTAAAATTAGCCCTCAGGCGGAAAAGGCTGAGCTATTAATTCGTTTAAAGGAATTGCTCCAGCGGCATCAGGGGTCTGTAGCTACTGTATTATTCTATGAACAAAGTCAAAAACTGCTTGCATTAAGTGATCAATATCGAATTAAGCCTTCACCAGAACTGTTTGAGGAAATGGAACAAATGTTAGGTACGGGAACAGTTAAAATTAAATAAGTAGCGTAAATGAAGAACGTTTCATACGCCTCCTGCATACACATAGAAGCACCATAAAAGTGACCTTAACGGTTAGGAATTAGGATTACTCTTTCCTTATCGTAGATAGGTAAAAGGTATGCGGGAGGAATTATGATGTCATTTGAAATTGTTAAATCTATACTTGAACGTCGTGGCGTTTATATCGCTGATATTGCGGAAATTGTGTATGGGTTACAATTACCTTATCATCCTCAACTAAAGATGGATGAGTGTGTGAATAGTGTAAAAGCTGTGCTAAGTAAGAGAGAAGTTCAATATTCTTTGTATACAGGTATTGCTCTTGATGAGTTAGCTGAACAAAAATTACTTCCACAACCATTACAATCGATCATGGAAGCCGATGAACCACTTTATGGTGTAGATGAAACGATGGCACTTGGAATAACTAGCGTCTATGGGATGATTGGTTTAACTAGTTTTGGATATTTAGATAAAGAAAAAACAGGTATTATCGCAACATTAAATAACAATAAAAATGCTATTCATGTGTTTCTAGATGATCTAGTTGCTGGCCTAGCTGCGGCTGCATCGGCGAGAATTGCCCATCGGTATGAAGGCGCAAAAAACTACTCCATTGCGATAGACCCAGAACTGCCATAGCTAATTATATCCAATAGTATTTGTTGCGATCAAAAAGATAATTATGGTATCATGGGTTCATTATATGAGCTCAGAACTTGAGAGTAGGGGGCTTTTTCGAAAGTGTGGACGGTCATTTATATCGCACCTACCGCCAAGGTCGCGGACATGATTCAGACCAAATTAACAGAAGAAGGTTTTTTGGTTCGAAGCCGTCCTGTCAATTTGTCCAAGCAACAGTTTGAAATTCAGGTTCCTTCAGGGGAATTAGAAGAAGTCCAAGAAGTATTGAATACTATTTTACATCCATAATTTTTTATTAAAATAAAATAGTATATAGTGTATAATAGAAGTTTGTGGTTAGATCGGCCAACAAATTAACGGCTGGAGAGGTGTAGTTGTGTTTAAAGACTTATTTCAGAAAAAAAGAAAATACGCGACCATTCCTTCAGATCGTTTGGGACGGGACAACAATCCAGAAGGTGAGCGCCCAAGACGGGAAGTTCCAGAAGGACTTATGAGTAAATGTGCCAAATGTGGCAACATTCTGTATAGTAAGGAACTGGAAAAGAACTTAAAGGTATGTGTTTCTTGTGGATATCATATGCGTTTGAATGCTTTAGAGCGCATCCAAATGACTTTGGATGAAGAAGGATTTGAAGAATTCGATGGGGATATGATATCAGTAGATCCTCTTCAATTTCCCGGATACGCTACCAAGCTAGAAGAGCAGACAATGAAATCTGAATTACGTGAAGCGGTTGTTACTGGACAAGGTACTCTTTGTGGACAACCCGTTGTCGTAGCTGTCATGAGCTTTAATTTCTTCAGTGGAAGTATGGGATCTGTTGTTGGGGAGAAAATAACCAGAGCTATTGAGACTGCCATGGAACGGCAATTGCCTCTGATCATCTTCTCGACTTCAGGTGGTGCTAGAATGCAGGAAGGTATTCTTAGTCTCATGCAGATGGCCAAGACAAGCGCGGCTCTTGCACGTTTTAATGAACAGGGCGGACTTTATATCTCTGTCATTACTGATCCTACAATGGGTGGCGTTTCCGCAAGCTTTGCAACACTAGGTGATATTAATATTGCCGAACCTGGAGCCGTATTTGGGTTTGCCGGCCGAATTGTTATCGAACAGACTATTCGTCAGAAACTTCCGGATGATTTTCAAACGGCTGAATATAATATGGCACATGGACAATTGGACCTAGTGACACATCGCAAAGAAATGCGCGGAATGCTTGCTAAGCTCATAGGAATTCATACGATGAAGGGGGAATTTTAAATGGCGGCGGAATTGCCTTTTGAATTACCTCTTGTTGAGATGCGTAAAAAGATTGATGAACTGAAGGTGTTTGGTCAGGAAAAAGGCATCGATTTCACTGATGAAATTTCTAAACTTGAGGAACGCTATAGTAAATTGGAAGAGGATATCTATTCTAATATTTCTGCACCTCAAAAAATGCATCTTGCAAGACATCAACAACGGCCAACATCATTAGACTTAATTCAACTTATATTCAATGATTTTATTGAACTTCATGGTGACCGTTTATTTGGTGATGATCTTGCTGTAGTTGGTGGAATTGCTAAGTTAAATGGCGTACCCGTGACTGTCATTGGGCAGCAAAGGGGCAAGGATACGAAAGATAATATTGCACGTTTTTTTGGGAGTCCACACCCAGAGGGCTTTAGAAAAGCACTCAGACTTATGAAACAGGCAGAGAAATTTAATCGCCCGATTATTACGTTTATTGACACTAAAGGAGCATATCCTGGTAATACTGCAGAAGAAAGAGGACAATCAGAAGCGATTGCCCGAAATCTACGGGATATGTCTGTTCTGGGTGTTCCTGTTGTTTGTGTCATTATCGGTGAAGGAGGAAGTGGCGGAGCACTCGGTTTAGCATTGGGTAATCGTGTCCTAATGTTAGAACATGCCATTTATTCTGTTATTTCTCCGAATGGTGCAGCATCGATTCTGTGGAAAGATGCAACAAAGGCTGATCAAGCGGCAGAAGCTATGAAAATTACGGCTCAAGATCTACTTCAATTTGAAGTGATTGAGGAGATTATTCCCGAACCACGGGGTGGAGCACAGCGTGATTATGAGCTAACGGCAAGCCATATTAAAGACAGTCTATGCAGTCAATTAAAAGAGCTGTCTGCGATGGATAGTAATGCATTAAAAGAAGATCGATATTTGAAGTTTAGAAAGTTAGGTCAATTTACATTTGAACGTTCTTTGGCTACGGACACAGGTGACACCCAATTTATGGGTAATAATTAATATGATAAAGGTCCTATACAAATCGTTCCACATGTAGTAGATTTAATTGTTGAAAAGATGATAAAGAGAGATCTTTAAAAAACGGAGGAACACTATAATGCGCAAAACTAAAATTGTATGTACGATCGGTCCAGCAAGTGAATCACTTGAAAATACTAAAAAATTGATCATGGCTGGCATGAATGTAGCACGTCTAAACTTTTCCCACGGTGACTTTGATGAACATGGCAACCGTATTAATGTCATTCGTCAAGCTTGTAAGGAATTAGGAAAGACAGTTGCCATCCTTTTAGATACTAAAGGTCCTGAAATTCGTACAGGTAAGCTTGCAGTTGAACCAATTGAACTTGTTCAAGACGAATACCTTACATTGACTACGGAAGAAATTCTTGGAGATAAGAACCGTATTTCCATTACTTATTCTGATCTTCCAAAAGATGTACAAGTAGGTTCAACTATACTTATCGATGATGGTTTGATTGGTTTGACAGTTGTAGAAGTTCAAGGAACAGAAATTAAGTGTCTTATTGTTAATGGTGGTACGATTAAGAGTAAAAAAGGTGTTAACGTACCAGGCGTTCGCATTTCTCTACCAGGGATCACTGAAAAAGACGCAAACGATATCATTTTTGGTATCGGACAAGACATCGACTTTATTGCTGCTTCATTCGTTCGTAAAGCGAGTGATGTGCTTGAAATTCGTGAATTGTTAGAACGTCATAATGCAGGACACATCAACATCATCTCCAAAATTGAAAACCAAGAAGGCGTCGATAACCTTGATGAAATTCTTGAGGTTTCTGATGGATTAATGGTTGCACGTGGAGATCTAGGTACAGAAATTCCAGCAGAAGACGTACCATTGGTACAAAAAATGATGATTGAAAAAGCAAACTGTGCAGGTAAACCGGTAATCACAGCTACACAAATGCTTGATTCTATGCAACGTAACCCACGTCCAACTCGCGCTGAAGCAAGTGACGTAGCAAATGCCATTTTTGATGGTACAGATGCTATCATGTTATCTGGTGAAACAGCAGCAGGGAAATATCCTGTTGAGTCTGTATTAACGATGTCCCGTATCGCTGAGAAGGCAGAATCTGCTCTTAATTATCGTGAACTTTTCTTGAAACAAAGCACTATTCAAGAAACAAGCGTTACTGAAGCTATCAGCCAAGCAGTTACGATTTCAGCATTAGATTTGAATGCAAAAGCAATCATTTCTTCAACTGAATCAGGTCACACGGCTCGTGTTGTTTCTAAATACCGTCCAGAAGCTCCTATTGTCGCTGTAACGACTGAAGATCGTACAATGCGTCGTCTAACTCTTACATGGGGAGTAACTCCTGTGAAGGGCAAACAAGCTTCTACAACAGATGAAATGTTTGATTATGCTATCCAAGGTGGAGTTGATTCAGGACTTGTTAGTGAAGGAGATCTTGTTGTGATTACAGCAGGTGTACCTTTGGGACGTTCAGGTTCTACTAACCTTATAAAAGTGAGCGTAATTAATAAATAATTGATCTGAAACGATCAAATTGAATATAAGATATCATAACGGCCTATTTTAAATAGGTCGTTATTTTTTCTACTCTAATTGTTAATGCAGAGCGCCCTTATAACGAAACTGGATAATTGCACGTGAGTAGATTATGATTTAGACATGTAAACATCTTTAGGGGAGGAGATTAGATATGTGGAAGTGGATTATGGGATTAATCATCATTATCGCAATGATTGAGATATACGTATTTGATTTTGTAATCGGAAAATTCGGAGGAATGAATACGTTTCTACTAACGCTATTCACTTCGGCAATCGGTCTCGTTATGATGCGATTTGAAGGTCGAAAAGTGCTCGAAGACGCGCGTTCACAAATGAAGACGGGGCAGATTCCTGGTAGAACCCTAGTAGATGGTATCAGTATTTTTGTCGGGGGATTATTACTAGTCTTGCCAGGATTTTTTACAGATGCCATTGGATTCACGATGATCTTTCCATTGAGCCGACCTATTTATCGTCTGTTTATTCTGAAATGGTTGAAGAAAAAAATGAAAAACGGCAATATGACCGTGTATAGACGATGATTGACACCGATGAGGCGAATTCTGTGAGGTTCGCCTTTTATATTTGATGAATTGAAAAGGCTTCCAAAAATTTCTTTATGGAACCGATAAAACAATTTGATGCGTTAAATGGCGTTCAAATTGTTCACATATCAGACAAAATCCATTATGATATTAGAAGGTTTAATCTGGATGTTATATTTTGAATATTTAAAAATGTAAATGTTTTCATTCTTGCTGATAGCCCTCTTAAAAATACGTTATCAAAAAAAAGGAGAGATGTACGATGACAGCAACCAAAGGATTAGAAGGTGTCGTAGCTGCGACTTCATCCATTAGTTCAATCGTGGATGGTGTACTTACATATCGCGGATATGATATCAATGAATTGGCACAACATGCTAATTTTGAAGAAGTTGCCTATTTGTTGTGGTTCGGTAAGTTACCTACAGCTCAAGAATTACATGACCTGAAGCAAGATTTCGATACTTATGCACCGATCCCCAATGAATTGGTTGAACAGATGAAGTTGTATCCTAAAGATACGAATACGATGGCTGCGCTTCGTACTGCCATATCTGGCCTTGCTTTGTATGATGAAGCCGCGGATGATATGAGTCGCACCGCGAATGAGAAGAAAGCAGTTAAATTACAGGCACAATTACCTACGATCGTAGCTGCACTTTCGCGTATTCGTAATGGGCAAGAACCGATCCCTCCACAAAAAGGACTATCGATTGCAGAAAACTTTCTATTTATGCTAAGAGGCGAACAACCGGATGAGACTTCTATAAAAGCTCTAGATCAAGCTCTTGTACTTCATGCTGATCACGAGTTAAACGCATCCACGTTTGCAGGTCGAGTAACGGTAGCGACGCTTTCTGATATATATTCGGGAGTTACTTCTGCGATTGGAGCTCTAAAAGGACCTTTACATGGTGGAGCAAATGAAGCTGTAATGAAAATGTTAGAGGAAATTGGCTCGATAGATCAAGTTGAGGGTTATATCCAAGATAAGTTGAATAAACGTGAAATTATTATGGGATTCGGTCACCGGGTTTACAAGAATGGAGATCCACGGGCGAAATATCTACAGACGATGTCACGTGAACTTAGTGAAAACAGTAAGTCTGAGCTCTATGAAATGTCTGTTAAGATAGAAGAAATGGTTACTGGGCAAAAGGGTCTAAAACCTAACGTTGATTTCTATTCCGCTTCTGTATATACACAGCTTGGTATAGAACGTGAATTGTTTACACCGATCTTTGCTATTAGTCGTGTATCCGGATGGACAGCACATATTCTTGAACAATTGGTAGACAATCGAATCATTCGTCCACGTGCAGAATACGTCGGATTGCATGATCAGAAATATACATCTATTGCAATGCGCTAAACTTCATTTTTGGAAGTAGTCCATTGAGAAATTGAGAGTTCTACTTCCAAAGTGATTTTTTACGGTATACTCAAGAGTGTAACACTAAAAAAGGATTATGCTTACGAAGCGATGCTACAAAAAAAACTAAGTGTATGCTTTCGGAGTGATTTTTTTACGAAGTAAACTCAAGAATGTACCGCTAAAAAAAACATTATGCTTACGAAGCAAGTTTTTTTACGATGATTACTCTCAGATGCGATGCTACAAAAAAACTTTTAGGAGGACTAAAATACATGTTCAAATTAGAAAAGTACGAATTACCAACCGAAGGTGACAAGATCGAGATTCAAGATGGCGTACTAAACGTTCCCAATTTCCCAATCATTCCGTTCATTGAAGGGGATGGAACTGGACGAGATATCTGGAAGGCTTCCAAACGCGTACTTGATGCAGCGGTAGATAAAGCTTACGGTGGATCTAAGAAAATTGCTTGGTATGAAGTATTTGCAGGGGAAAAAGCTTTTAATGAATATGGTGAGTGGTTACCGAACGATACGCTAGAAGCGATCCGTGAATATATCGTAGCTATTAAAGGGCCTTTGACTACACCAATTGGTGGAGGAATTCGTTCTTTGAACGTGGCATTACGTCAAGAATTAGATCTATATGTATGTTTACGTCCCGTTCGTTATTTCAAAGGTGTACCTTCTCCAGTGAAACGTCCTGAATTAGTAGATATGGTCATTTTCCGTGAGAACACAGAAGATATCTACGCAGGAATTGAGTATCAAGAGGGTTCTGAGGCAGTTAAGAAATTGATCACATTCCTTAAAGAGGAAATGGGCGTTAACAAGATTCGCTTCCCAGAAACTTCAGGAATCGGTATCAAACCCGTATCCGAAGAAGGATCTAAGCGACTTGTTCGCGCTGCGGTGGAATATGCAATCGAGCATGGTCGTAAGAGTGTAACTTTAGTACACAAAGGTAACATCATGAAATTTACAGAAGGTGCATTTAAGAACTGGGGATATGAAGTCGCTGAACAAGAGTTCGGAGATAAAGTATTCACATGGGCTCAATACGATGTTATTAAAGAAAAAGAGGGAGAAGACGCAGCGAACGCAGCACAGAAGGAAGCCGAAGCAGCTGGCAAGATTATTATTAAAGATGCTATAGCGGATATCGCGTTGCAACAGGTTCTAACTCGTCCAACAGACTTCGACGTTATTGCTACACTTAACCTTAACGGAGACTATTTATCTGATGCTCTAGCAGCACAGATTGGTGGGATTGGTATAGCTCCAGGAGCTAATATTAACTATGTGACAGGACACGCTATTTTTGAAGCTACACATGGTACAGCTCCGAAATATGCAGATAAAGATCTTGTGAATCCAGGTTCTGTTATTCTATCTGGTGTTATGTTACTAGAGCATTTGGGATGGAAAGAAGCAGCGGACCTTATTTATAAAGGTATGGAAACATCGATTAACGAAAAAATTGTAACTTACGATTTCGCTCGTCAAATGGATGGAGCTACAGAAGTTAAATGTTCAGAGTTCGCAGATCAAGTCATTAAAAATATGTAATCAGTAAGGAGGATCATTCGATTATGGGCTTAAAGCGAAATAAAATATCGGTTGTTGGAGCCGGTTTTACTGGTGCCACAACTGCATTTATGTTAGCACAAAAGGAGCTTGGGGATGTCGTATTGATTGATATTCCTCAGTTAGAGAATCCAACTAAAGGTAAGGCACTTGATATGATGGAAGCTAGTCCTGTCCAAGGATTTGATAGCCAAATTATCGGTACGTCTAACTATGAAGATGCTGCTGACTCCGATGTTGTAATTATTACAGCAGGTATTGCCCGCAAGCCTGGAATGAGCCGTGATGACCTTGTGAATACAAATGCAGGGATTGTGAAGTCGGTATGTGAGAACGTTAAGAAGTATGCTCCAAACTCTATCGTCATTATTCTAAGTAATCCTGTGGATGCTATGACATATGTGGCGTATAACACGCTTGGATTTCCAAAGAACCGTGTCATTGGACAATCGGGCGTCCTGGATACAGCTCGCTACTGTACTTTTATTGCACAAGAGTTAAATGTATCCGTTGAAGATGTTCGTGGGTTTGTATTAGGTGGACATGGTGATGATATGGTTCCTCTAGTTCGTTATTCAAGCGTTGGGGGAATACCTATTGATACCTTGATCAGTGCTGAACGCATTCAAGAGATTGTCCAACGCACACGGGTTGGTGGCGGTGAAATTGTAAACCTACTGGGTAACGGTAGCGCTTATTACGCTCCAGCAGCATCTTTAGTACAAATGACCGAAGCAATTCTAAAAGATAAGAAGCGAATTATTCCAGTTATTGCTCTACTTGAAGGTGAGTATGGATACGATAACCTATTTTTGGGCGTTCCTACGATTCTTGGTGGCGATGGGATAGAGAAGATATTTGAACTAGAGTTGACTGCTGATGAGAAATCAGCGCTAGATAAGTCAGCTGTTTCCGTTCGAAATGTCACATCCGTGGTAAGTGTCTAGGATAGAATATTTCATACTGATGTATAAGGAATTGTAAAAGTGTCAAAATTATGAAGAGAGAAGCCTCTTTGTCTGTCAAAAGCAAAGGGGCTTCTTTCTTTTCATTTATAGCTGAGGTATAATTAGTGTGATATTTATCACAAAAAAATAGTTTTTAGGAGGATATTTTCAATGTGGATGATTATGAGTTTTGTACATATTTTAGGAGCATTATCCGTGGGGTTCTACCTGTTATTGCCGTTTATCGTTAGTAAAATGTCATCGTTATCCTTGCCTGCACAAGAAGGAAGCGCTGCATCTATTCGTAGTTTCAATGTGTTTGCTCAAATCGGTTTGTTAGTTCAGTTTCTAACAGGCGGATATCTTATGACTAAGGGTGACTATTCAGCAGTATGGATGACAGTAGTTGTTGTACTATTAGTCGCTTTATTCGCAATTAGTGGAATGATGAGCAAACCTTTGAAGCTTGCAATTGCCAACATCAAGGAAAAGAAAGATATTTCAGCACATCTTGGAAAGTTACGTACAATGAGTGCACTATTGGCGGTTTGTTTGCTAGTAATGGTATTCTTCATGGTATATACGGACATCATTTAGTGCTTTATAAGAGAGTAAGACTGAAGTAGATTCAATGGATGTACATTGGAGATTTACTTGGTCATAACGAAATGATTATAAAAGACAGCAGTTACGAGGATTCCTTGTGCTGCTGTCTTTTTCGTTCTTTATCTAGCATTGAATACGAAAATGAAGTTAATATATATTTACTGATTATTACGTTAGATATTGTGGTAATAAATTGGCAAAAAAGAATAGTTAATAACGATTTATGCCATCCTAATAAGATAGTTTAGAAGGGAGAATGAATCATATGTCAAACCAACAACCTAACAAAACCTTACCACCACAACATCAGGATCAACAGCCAGGTGTCGAAAGTAAGATGAATCCGCTACCTGTATTTGAGTCACCAACGTACAAGGCTGCAGGGAAATTACAAGACAAAGTTGCGATCATCACCGGCGGAGATAGTGGGATTGGAAGAGCGACAGCTGTTGCTTTTGCTAAAGAAGGAGCAGATTTGGCTATTTTCTATTTGAATGAACATGATGATGCAAAGGAAACCCAACGACAAATAGAACAAGAAGGGCGTAAATGCCTATTAGTTCCCGGAGATATTGGAGATGAAGAATTCTGCAAAACGTCGGTGAAGCAAACGATTGATCAGTTCGGGAAAGTGGACATTCTTGTGAATAACGCGGCTGAACAGCATCCCCAACAGAAAATTGAAGATATTACGAGTGAACAATTGGAGCGTACGTTTCGAACGAATATATTCAGTATGTTTTATATGACCAAAGCAGTTATGCCGCATCTGAAGAGTGGTAGTAAAATCATTAATACGGCTTCCATTACGGCATACAAAGGTAATGCTACCCTCATTGATTACTCTTCGACAAAAGGAGCCATTGTAAGCTTTACACGTTCACTGTCAATGAATGTCATCGAAAAGGGAATCCGAGTGAATGCAGTAGCGCCAGGGCCAATCTGGACGCCACTTATACCATCCACTTTTGATGCAAAGAAAGTAAGTGAGTTCGGGGGGACACAACCAATGAAGCGTCCCGGTCAGCCGGAAGAACTGTCCCCAGCCTATGTCTACCTTGCATCGGATGATTCATCATATGTTAGTGGACAAGTTATCCATGTTAATGGCGGAGAAATTGTGAACGGTTAATAACGAACAGTAAGACCCGTACCTGATATTTAAATTGAGGTATGGGTCTTTTATTCTTTTGTAATTCTACATAGATAGATTAGATGGATTACTTCTGTTATACTCGTGGTGGTTATTCGACTAGCTAAATACATAATATATTAAACTCATGGGAGAATTAGAAATATGAAGTCATATCGTACTAGATTAACCCTTATTTTAATGATCATGATTGGATTGACGATGGTCGGCGCTGGACTGACTATGGCTAAAGTATTTAAGAATTCTCACATTATTGTGCTTGAGGAGAATATGACCCGGGAAATAAAACTATTAAGTAAAACTCTTGATTTTCCCTTAACGGAGAATAAGGAAGTTAATCAGTATTATACAAAAGAAGCCCAAGAAATCGGAAAGTTAATTGACTCTCGTGTCACTTTTATTGAGCGCGACGGGACTGTCATTGGAGATTCAGAGAGAGATCCACTGCTGATGGATAACCACATCAATCGAGAAGAGATTGCAGCGGCGGCAAAAGAGGGCGTTGGACATGTTATAAGATACAGTAGTTCCCTTGGACGAAATATGCTATATGTTGCTACACCGGTCAAAGTGGGCAATACATTTGATGGATATATCCGGTTATCCGTTAGTCTTGAATCTATTGATAAAGGGCTTCAGCATGCTTGGACACTTATGGCAGTGTGGCTACTCATTCTATTTGTTGTTGCAGCACTGATCAGTATCCGAATGGCTACGAGTTTAACTTTACCCTTAGAGAAGATAATAAAGGTAGCTAGGAGAATTTCGCAAATTGATTATGACGCTCGAGTACAATTAGAGCGTCATGATGAAGTCGGGCAGTTGGGATATGCCATTAATGCAATGGCAGATAGTTTGCAGAATCAAGTGAAGAGAATTCGGGATAATGAGGATTTAATACAGAGTGTATTGGACAATATGACCAGTGGCATACTGATGATTGATGTGAATGATAATATAGCCGTCATTAATCCAGCTGCTGAAGAGATGCTAAAAATGAAGAGTGATCATGTCTTAGGTAGATCATTTACAGAAATGAAGCAACATTACGAATTGTCGAAGGTCTTTAAAGAAGGGATATCTCTCCGGATTCCAATCCACGAGGAACGCAGTTTATATTATCCTGAGGAAAGAATGATGCGGATTGATGGTGTTCCCATGTTAGATGAAGAGGGTTCCTACAAGGGAATATTGTTCTTACTTCAGGATATATCAGCGATTCGTAGGTTGGAGAATATGAGAAGTGAATTTGTTGCAAATGTATCTCATGAGTTAAAGACACCCATTGCTGCAGTTAAAGGATTTGCAGAAACACTACTTGGCGGGGGTGTGACTGATAAGAAGACTGTGCGGTCATTTCTACAAATCATATATGATGAGAGCGAACGCTTGAATAGACTCATTAGTGACATTCTGGATTTGTCTAAGATTGAATCTAAACGTATCCCAATGGATTATTCTCCTGTTCATTTATCCTCGTTCTTTGCGTCGGTAATAGAAACGATGAATACGATGGCAGATAAAAAGGGAATTAGCTTGGAAAGAGATATTCCTGACGAATTATTTATTGAAGCAGATGAAGATAAACTACGGCAGATTTTTATTAATCTTCTCTCCAATGCAATTAATTACACGCAGGAAGGAGGGCGAGTCAAGCTGACTGTTTGTCACATAGAGCAGGATAACGATGAAGATCGTGTTCAATTTACAGTAATGGACACTGGGTTAGGTATTCCCAAAAAAGATTTGCCACGAATATTTGAACGTTTCTATCGCGTGGACAAGGCTCGTTCACGGGGTTCAGGTGGAACAGGTCTGGGACTATCCATTGTTAAGCATTTAGTTGATATGCATAAGGGGCGTTTATCCGTGGAGAGTGAGCTTAATATTGGGAGTTCCTTTATCGTGGAATTACCTTTTTTACAAGATGATGATCGATAGCTCTCTTCTTACGAAATAAATGGATTAGATTGTTTCGAGTTTACACTCCCTTAACATTATGGTGGTATGATGAATCATGTTGAACTAGCATCTCTATTTCGAGATGATAAAAGAATGGAGGTTCCATATGTCGCAACGATTGTTGGTTATTGAAGATGAGCCGACATTGGCCAGACTATTATCTTATAATTTGTCGCAAGAAGGCTATGATGTAACGATGGAGGATCACGGGACTTCAGGTTATGAAAGAGCTGTTCGGGAATCCTTTGATTTAATTCTATTAGATCTGATGTTACCAGGTATGAATGGAATTGATATTTTGAATAAATTACGTACACAAGGTATTGTGACACCTATTATTATTTTGACAGCAAGAACAGGGGAAGAAGAAGTCGTTCAAGGGCTTAAATCAGGAGCGGATGACTATATTACGAAGCCTTTTGGTGTCTCAGAACTCCTTGCAAGAGTGAGTGCTGTCATGAGACGTGTGTCTGGCAAATCAGAAGAAGTGAGGATTACAACACAGACTTCAGCGTCTATGCTCTCATTAGGTCAATTGGAAATATTCCCTGATAAATATGAAGTCACATTAGGTGGCCAGAGCATTAACTTACGTCCTAAAGAATTCGAAGTCTTACTGTACCTAGCCCGTAAACCTGGGGTAGTTCTTACAAGGGATGACTTAATGAATGAGGTATGGGGATTTGACTATATCGGGGGACAGAGAACAGTGGACGTACATGTCAGCTCACTCCGCAAAAAGCTCGAGCTTGATCCCGATTCTGTACATATCGATTCTATTCGAGGTGTGGGATATAAATTAGTGGTTAATAAAAAAAGAAATGCTCATCAATCCATGTAATTAGATGAGTATTTCCTTTAGCTATTTGACGATTCGTCAAGCTAAGCGACAGGTCTTGGTTTGACAAATCGTCACATATTTACAGGAGTGATTCGTATATAGATTTTACATAGCGTTTACAATCTTAGGATACTGCATTTACATAACGATAGTAATATTAGTAAGAACACCACGTAAAGATAAGGAGACCTGATCATTAAATGGAAGATATTATCCATATTAAGAAACTGAATCTATTTTATGGAAATTACCATGCGCTCAAGGATGTAGACCTCACGATACCTGAAAAAACAATTACATCTTTTATAGGTCCGTCAGGCTGTGGTAAATCTACACTATTACGTACATTGAATCGAATGAATGATATGATCCCTGGAACAAAGATTGTTGGTTCAATCCAAATTAATGGCAAAGAAATATATGAAGAAGATGTGCATGTTGAAGTACTTCGTAAACAGGTTGGTATGGTGTTTCAGCAACCGAACCCTTTTCCCAAATCAATATATGATAACGTTGCTTATGGTCCTCGCTTACATGGAATAAATCATAAAGCAGAATTAGATAAACTTGTAGAACAGAGTCTGCGTCAGGCTTCGCTCTGGGAAGAAGTAAAGGATTACTTGAAACGGTCTGCACTTAGTCTATCAGGTGGACAACAACAACGTTTGTGTATTGCACGCGCACTAGCAGTACAACCTGATATTCTGTTAATGGATGAAGCAACTTCTGCACTGGATCCAATCTCTACGCTCAAAATTGAAGAGTTGGTACAGGAATTAAAAGATACCTACACGATTGTAATGGTTACACATAATATGCACCAAGCTGCACGTGTATCGGGAAGAACTGTATTCTTCCTTAATGGAGAAGTCGTTGAAGCTGATGAAACAGATCAATTATTTACCAACCCACAGGATTCACGTACAGAAGATTATATATCAGGCAGATTCGGATAAATCGGATAAACACCGATATATTGGATTGATACTAAAATAAGACCATTGATAGGAGGATGACAGAACATATGATTCGAAGAATCGGGTTAGATCAAGACTTGGATGAGTTGCGGTCACTATTGCTACGTATGGGAGAGCATGTTATCGAAGCATTAGAAGGTGCGATAACGGCACTGCATACGTTGGATACGGTTAAAGCTCAACAGATCGTGAAAGATGATATACTGCTCAATGCAATGGAAGATCAGATTATGGATATAGGATCACGGCTCATTGTGACACAACAGCCTGTTGCCAAGGATTTAAGACGGATCATTGTTGCATTCAAAATCTCTAGTGATTTGGAGAGAATGGGCGATCTCGCTCTTGATGTGGCCAAAGTCACCATGCGTCTTCAAGGACAACAGTTGATTAAGCCACTTGTTGACATTCCTAATATGGCAGCAATCGTTAAGGTCATGATCACGGAGGCTATCACAGCATATCTTGATGAGAATACGGATCTTGCCTACAAAATGGCACAGGATGACGATGAAGTCGATCATTTATACGGACAAATGATTACTGAGCTATATTCCTATCTATCATCAAATCCTGAGTCATCCTCGCAAGTCATGTTACTTACATTAGTTGGACGTTATATTGAGCGTATTGCAGACCATGCGACAAATATTGGAGAAAGTGTTGTCTACCTTGTTACAGGCAAACGTCCCGATCTGAATCAATAATTGGAATGGTTTATATTTAAGCACCGACCATGGTTGGTGCTTTTTTTGTATATTCGAGTACATTTTTCTCATTTGAAGGGGTCATATGTTATCATGAAAAGAGAATGCTGTAAAAAGGAAGGTGTTTTATGGATAAGTTAATTCTAATTGATGGCAATAGTATTATTTACCGAGCGTTTTTTGCAATGCCACCACTTACTAATACAAAAGGTCTTCACACAAATGCAGTTTATGGATTTACGACAATGCTTCTGAGATTGATTGAGGATCATAAACCAACGCATATGATGGTTGCTTTTGATGCGGGTAAGATCACATTCAGACATGAAGGTTATCAGGAATATAAGGGCGGGCGAGAAAAGACACCTCGTGAGCTATCTGAACAATTTCCTTTGCTAAAGGAGTTATTACAAGGATTGGGAATTGCCCAATATGAGCTAAGTGGATATGAAGCTGATGATATTATTGGAACGATTGCTAAAGAAGCAGATCAAGCAGGGCGTCAAGTGTTGGTCGTATCAGGAGATAAGGATATGTTCCAATTGGCTTCCGAGCATGTTCAGATTGGATTGACACGTAAAGGTGTAACCGAGATCGAAGTGTATGCACCTGAGCAGATTCAAGAAAGATACGGCTTAGAACCTCACCAGATTATTGATCTAAAAGGACTAATGGGCGATACTTCTGATAATATTCCTGGCATTCCAGGAGTAGGTGAGAAGACAGCTCTTAAACTTTTGCATCAATATGGCTCTGTAGAAGAGGTATTAGCGAATACGCATGAGTTAAAAGGCAAGATGAAAGAAAAGATTGAGACGCATGCAGACGATGCGATCATGAGTAAGAAATTAGCGACGATCTATCGTGAAGTTCAATTAGATAAATCATTGGATGAAATGATATTCCATGGTCTAGTTCAGGAAACAGCAGGACCCGCGCTAGCTAAACTCGAGTTCAAATCACTTCTTGAACGGTTATCTTTCTCAGGTGAAGGGGGATTAGTGGCTGGCCAAGAAGCTAAACCTGAGCTAAATGTCGATGTGACGGTGATTGATAAGGACAATATGGACGAGTTTATTGGACATTTGACGGATGTCAAAGTCTTACATGTAGAGACTTATGGCGAGAACCCACATCGAGCAGAGATTATTGGGGTAGTGTTCTCATCGGAAGAACGGCATGACTATATCCCTTTTGAACTGCTGAACACAGAACAAGCAGCACCCATTCGGAGTTGGTTACAAGATCCTACTATTCCGAAGCGTGGATACGACTTACACCGGATGGATCTCGCATTGCATTGGCATGGGGTTCCTTTTGCTGGAGTTTCTTTTGATGTGCAGCTTGCAGCATACCTGCTCGATCCAACAGAATCTAGTCAAACGGTAAGTGCCTTAGCTTCTAAATATGGTTTAGATTCAATCGTGATAGAAGAAGATGTCTTTGGCAAAGGTGCGAAATACAAGGTGCCTGAAGTAGATATACTCAGTAACCACTTGGCAAGGAAAGCAGCTACCGTTCTTAGCATTATTCCGATACAAGAAGCGGAATTAGAAGAGAAGAAAATGAAATCGCTGTTCCATGACCTTGAGATGCCTCTTTCCCGGATATTGGCGGATATGGAGAAGCAGGGGATTGAAGTGCACACGAGCGACTTACAAGAGCTTGGTAAGGAATTCGAAGAACAAATTCATCGTCTTGAAGAAGAAATTTACCGTATTGCAGATACGAAATTCAATCTGAATTCTCCTAAACAGTTAGGGGAAATTCTATTTGTGAAGCTAGGACTACCTGTAGTTAAAAAGACAAAAACAGGATTTTCTACAGATGCTGAAGTTCTTGAGAAATTGGCTCCATATCATGATATTGTCCAGCTTATTCTGCAATATCGTACAATTGCGAAAATTCAATCGACGTATGTTGAAGGTCTACTGAAGGAAATATCACCGAAGACGGGCAAGGTTCATACGTATTATCGTCAGACGATTGCTGCGACAGGTCGCTTGAGTAGTCAATTCCCGAATCTTCAGAATATCCCTATTCGACTTGAAGAGGGACGCAAGATCCGTAAAGTATTCGTTCCTTCAGAGCCGGGTTGGACGATCTTAGCAGCCGATTATTCTCAAGTCGAGTTACGTGTTCTGGCGCACATCTCCAAAGATCAGGGATTGATAGATGCGTTCACACACGATATGGATATTCATACGAAGACAGCCATGGATGTATTCGGTGTAAGTGCTGATGATGTTGATTCGAATATGCGTCGTGCAGCTAAAGCTGTAAACTTCGGTATTGTGTATGGAATCAGCGATTATGGACTATCTCAGAACCTCAACATTACACGGAAAGAAGCTGCGAAATTTATAGAGCAATACTTCGACGTGTTCAAAGGTGTACAACAATATATGGTGGATATCGTCAAAGAAGCGAAAGAGAACGGATATGTCACGACTCTTTTGGAGAGAAGACGATACCTTCCTGAGATTAACGCTAGTAACTTCAATCTTCGATCATTCGCTGAACGGACTGCTATGAATACTCCGATTCAAGGTACGGCTGCAGATATCATTAAGTTGGCGATGATCCATATGGATCAAGCACTTTCAGATAAGAAGTTGAAGAGTAGAATGTTGCTTCAGGTTCATGATGAATTGGTATTTGAGGTCCCAGAAGATGAACTTGAGATTATGAAGGTACTAGTACCGGAAATTATGGGAAAAGCGCTACCACTTATTGTCCCATTGAAAGCCGAAGTTAGTTATGGTAGCAATTGGTACGAAGCGAAATAGTACCCCAAGGTCATGGAATTCCGTTATAATGGGATAGAGGTGAGTACATCATGCCGGAACTACCGGAAGTAGAAACCATAAGAAGAACCTTAAACGTATTGGTAAAAGATAAAACCATTGATCATGTAAGTGTCCATTTGGCGCGAATTATACAGCGCCCTGATGATATAGAGGAATTTGCATTTTTGCTTAAAGGGCATACCATTCTAGGTGTAGAACGTAGAGGTAAATTTCTACGTATTCTATTAGATGGGCTTGTCATCGTATCTCATTTGCGTATGGAAGGCAGATATGGGCTTTATTCGAGTGAAGAACCGATGGAGAAACACACGCATGTCGTGTTTCATTTCACGGATGGTACGGAATTACGCTATAAGGATGTGCGTCAATTTGGTACGATGCATCTTTTTGCTACAGGTGAGGAAATGGTGTCACTACCGTTGTCCAAGCTAGGTTTAGAACCATTAGATGAGGCTTTTACGCTCGAACAATTCAAGAAGACTCTAATGGGTAAGAAAACAAAGATTAAGCCTGTCTTACTAAATCAGGCATATGTCGTGGGAATCGGGAATATTTATGTGGATGAATCATTATTTAAAGCAGGAATTCACCCCGAGACCCCAGTAGATTCATTGCAAGATGAACAACTTGAACGGTTACACAAGTCCATTGTGAGTATTTTGTTAGAATCCATTGAAGCAGGTGGGTCATCTATCAAGTCTTATGTAAATGGACAAGGTGAAATGGGAATGTTCCAACAACAGCTTCTTGTGTATGGCCGTCAGAACAAGCCTTGTTTAAACTGCGGTACGATGGTTGAGAAAACAGTTGTGGGCGGAAGAGGAACTCATTACTGTCCAAGATGCCAACCCATGAATAACGTAAACGAATAAAGAATGTGCACCCCTTGATTTTCCCTCCATATAATAAGGAGAACGTATCGACTGTAAGCGGATCGTTTCTGATTAGACTCTTGATCATTTCCGCTGTCAGATAGGAGGGAACAGGGTGCTCAGTCACATTCTTGCACTGACGTTGCTGGCTTTTGCTGTGAGTTTGGATAGTTTTGGAGTAGGGATTACATATGGGTTAAGGCAAGTGAAAATCCCTTTACTATCCATTGCGATTATTTCAGCACTTTCGGGTGTTGTCATTGGGATTTCAATGCAGGTGGGGGTGCTGCTTGCGCATTTTGTATCTCCTGTTATTGCTTCAGTAGTTGGTGCTATTATTCTGATCGTTATGGGAATGTGGTCATTGATTCAAATGCTTGTTCAGAAAGAAAAGGATCAAGTACTGGAACCTGTTAAAGCAAAAAAAATAGAAAAGTCACCCCATCCTCCGATGGAACGACAAGTATTCTCTTTAGAGATTCGTAAGTTTGGTCTTGTTATTCAAATATTGCGTACCCCTTCGTCGGCTGATGTGGATAAATCGGGAAGCATCTCTGGGTATGAGGCTATGTGGTTAGGTATTGCATTATCTTTAGATGCATTTGGTGCTGGTCTAGGGGCCGCTCTGTTGGGGTTCTCACCATTATCAACTTCATTAGTAATCGCTTTATTTAGCGGAAGTTTTCTGGTTATGGGTATGAATGCAGGATTTCGTTTTGCTACAAAATCATGGACGCGACATATGACGGCACTACCCGCGTTAATGTTAATAATAATGGGAATAATGAAGCTGTTATGAGGTGAAATCATGAATATAGGATTAACCGGGGGTATCGCAACAGGTAAGAGTACAGTATCCTCCCTTCTAGTCAAGAAGGGAGCTTTGCTTGTTGATGCGGATGCTATTGCTCGGGATGTTATGCTCCCAGGCAACCCTGTTCTTGCTGCCGTTACTACGTCTTTTGGACAAGGTATATTGCATGAGGACGGTACGTTAGACCGTAAGAAGCTTGGCAGTATTGTTTTTGGCGATAAAAAAGCCCTTGAAACTTTAAATAGTATCAGTCACCCAGAAATTCGCAAAGAGATTAGAAAACAAATGTTGGAGCTTGAGACAACTTATCCTGAACGTCTTGTGGTGGCAGATATTCCACTATTGTATGAGTCAGGACTTGAATCCATATTCGAACAAGTATGGGTAGTCTATGCACCACGTCATATACAGAAGGAACGTCTGATGAGTAGAGATTTATTATCGGATGGACAAGCAGAGGCGAGGCTTCAGTCACAGATGGATATCGAGGTAAAGAGATCTTTAGCAGATCAAGTTATTGATAACAGTCAGACATTGGCTGTAACCGAACAACAGTTGGATAAATATTGGCTGCAGTTGAGGTCGTTATGACATTTTTTCGTAAGAAAAGAGTGCTCTTACTTCTGTTTTTAACATTCGTAGTGGTGTTATTTTTCAATAGTAATTGGATGTCATGGTTTTATCCTATTCATTACAAAGAAGAGATTCAATCACAAGCAGAGGAATACGATGTCGATCCTTTTCTTATTGCCTCAATTATCCGAGTAGAGACTAATTTCAAGCCGGGTAAGGAATCGAAAAAAGGTGCGCTGGGGATTATGCAATTAATGCCGGATACCGCTAAATGGGCAATGGAGAAGGCGAAAATACCTGAAGTGACGATGTATCATATCAAGCATGAGACAAATGAGAATATTGGTATTGGAACGTGGTATGTATCTTGGTTATTAGAACAGTTCGATGGGAATAACATCGCTGCGATAGCTGCTTATAATGCTGGACCTGGCAAAGTGAAGAGTTGGATCGACAAAGAGGTCTGGGACGGGCAATATGACACGGTAAAAAGTATTCCTTTCGGCGAAACTAGACATTATGTTCAGCGCGTTGTGTATTATTACAATCAGTACACAGATATTTACGATGAATTCTAAGGTCATGAATAAAAAGAGTGCTGGTCCAGCTCTCGCCGGTCCAACACTCCATTATTCAATCAATTTAGCTGAACTGACCAGCTAATTGCTGTTCTGCAAGAGTAACCAATCGTTTAGTGATATATCCCCCGATTGAACCGTTCTCGTAAGAAGTCATGTTACCTTGGTATCCATCTTGAGGAATGCTGATTCCAAGTTCCTGAGCGATTTCATATTTCATTTGTTCTAGGGCACCTATTGCTTTAGTTACAACTAAGTTATTTGAACTGTTGTTGTTTGCCATTGTCGTTCACCTCCTGTCTGTTGGTAAAAGTATTATGTGTCATAATAGCAATCTTCATAACTAAATTTATATGGAAATTTTTATGGAGATAATTTTACTCAAGAAATCTCATGTGAAAAGGGAAGTGCTAACATAATGAAATGCCCATATTGTAGCTATGCGGGAACTAAGGTACTGGATTCACGCCCAGCTAATGAGAATAAATCGATACGCCGCAGGCGTGAATGTGAACAATGTAGCCGGAGATTCACAACGTTTGAAATGGTAGAGGAAGCACCTTTGATTGTGATTAAGAAGAATGGTAATCGTGAAGAATTCAGTCGTGATAAGGTCATGCGTGGATTGATTAGAGCATGCGAGAAACGTCCTGTGTCTGTGGAACAATTCGATATGATCGTCTCAGAGGTTGAAAAAGCTCTAAGGGATACGGCTATAACAGAAGTAGACAGTCAGCAGATTGGTGAGATAGTGATGGAAGAATTATATCGGGTTGACGAAGTAGCGTACGTAAGGTTTGCTTCGGTATATCGCCAGTTCAAGGACATTAATATGTTTATGAAGGAATTGAAGAATCTCCTCTCCAAGAGTACATCTAGGGAATAGGAAATAACCATTGACACGACATTCATTATTTGATAAATTAGTGAATGTTGTTAGTCATACGGGGCCTTAGCTCAGCTGGGAGAGCGCATCGCTGGCAGCGATGAGGTCAGGGGTTCGATCCCCCTAGGCTCCATATATTTTAAATCAGAAACGGCAGATGTGCCGTTTTTTTGTTATGTCAACTTAATCAATATGTCCTCCTATTCTCAAAATGATGAATGGATGTCCGCCCTAATACGATAACACTGTGCAAAAACAATACTTTAGTAGTTGTAATTCAAAACCGTGCAGTAGATATACTACTTGCATATTGAGTAAGTAGCAAAACCTATTCCCAAGGACAATGAAGTATTGGTCAAAGTTCATGCGGTATCCGTAAACCCATTAGACTGGCATTTCATGAGAGGCAAGCCCTATATCATACGTACGCAGTTAGGGCTGCGCAGACCAAAGAGCAGTGCTATAGGAACAGATGTAGCGGGTCGGATTGAAGCGGTGGGCAAGAATGTGAAGGAGTTTCAACCGGGAGATGACGTATTCGGTGTGTGCACCTTCGCCGTGCAGATAGCCAAATCCTTAGGAGCGAACGTGACCGGCGTGTGTAGCACGAGGAATGTTAAAGATGGTTCAATCATACGCCGCTGATCATGTCATCGATTATACTCAAGAGGAATTTACTCAAAGTGAAAGTCATTATGATCTAATCATCGATACGGTAGGAAACCGGTCGCCCTTAAACTGCAGACGTGTACTGAGCCCCAGGGGGCCCTCGTTATTGTCGGATTGCAGAGCAAGGGGGATCTTATGACGATGCAAAAGTTTCTAGAAGCTGGAGAAGTAACACCGGTCATGGACAGATATTACAAATCGAGTGAAGTAAAGGAAGCTATCCAATACTTAGAAGAAGGATATACTCAAGGAAAAGTCATTATAACCTGGGAACATACGAACAAGACTTTACAATCTAGGTGAAACCTTGCTACAAAGTGAATTAAGATTTATTACTGGGCTTAGCTTAGCTCGGCAGGGAGCACGGAGTGGTTGGTTATACTGCCCTAAAAGCTATATTCATTCATAAAAATCAACCACGCCCATAGGACGTGGTTTTGTGTTGTTTAGCCTAATCTCAGGGAATGAACTTATTGTCCTAGCGTTCTTAAATTCGTATCTGCCTTAATTGTTCTTTTCTCGGTGAAGAAATAAACCAAAGCTAAAAGCGGAAAGATAGTTCCAATGAGAGAGGTTAGCTTCCATTCCCCCTGGGTATAAGACCAAGTGCCCAAGGCCGATCCAGTAGCATACGTTTGGAATACTACTCCAGATAATTATTCAATTAGCTCAGATCTCTGAAGTAGCTTCTGTACAATCACGGCGGCTTCCGCTCTCGTTATGAAAGATTTCGGTGCGAGTTTCTTATCAGCGCGACCAGAGATGATTCCGGCTTGTATGCCAGTTGCGATGCCACTTCTTGCCCAGACGCCTATGCTATCCTCATCCGCGAAAGACTCGAGTAGTTCATTCTCCGCTTGAGAAGAAGGATGCTGTTCATTCAGGCCGGTCAGTTTCATCGCGTTCGCGATGATCATCATCGCTTGCTCCCGCGTAATGTTGTCCTTAGGGTGGAAGGTCCCATCCTCAAAGCCGTTGATCAGATGATAGGTGTGTGCTGAATGAACGGCTCCACTGAACCATGCCCCCGAATTCATATCCGAGAAAGGCGATGTAACGCCGTTATCCTCGTTCATTCCCAAGGCTCGAACAAGTATTGCGGCGAACTCCGCACGGGTAATGTTTCGTTCAGGGTGGAACAGACCATTAGCATCACCGCTAACAACCATGCGTGAGCCTAGGTCGTTCACGGCATCCTTAGCCCAGTGAGCGGTTACGTCGTTGAAGGTGATCGAATGCCGAACGACGGCATAGGTGCTGTTCGTTAGGCTGTATATATTTGCGTAGACCTTGCCATCAAGCGTTATAAACGTGGTGGGCACATGACGGATCGTTCCATCAGGTTCTACGACGATTGCAGTCGTAACTTGGTTTGAATCTGTGCCATCCGGAAGCGCGATCGTTCGCTCCATATACGTGCCGAACTTGGTTACTTCCTTCTCGGTACTGTCGTAGATCGCCCTCACGGCAAAGTTTACCGGAGGAACGATAAGGGCAAACCCGCCTTGATCCGCAGCGTTATTGACGATCCTCATCGTGTCCACTGTTGGTTTGGCGATTTCAAGCTGAACTCTAAGCCCTTGTAAACTGGATGATTCTCCAGATGATCCAATCAGCGACTGAATGTCGAGCTGTTCGACAGGCAATCGATAGGTAGCATCCTTGGTCCGAATATCCACAATAACATGATGTTGTGCCAGGTATTGAAGTGTTGGCCCACTTAGTTCTACGGTAGTAACATCGGAAGGGGAATCAACTTTAATAGTGATAACCGACCCACGTTTAGCTCCCGTAATTTGCTCTTCCAGCTTGGATTGAACCAGCACGATAGATGTATTGTCCTGGTCATTTCTGTTCGTCTTATTCACGGTTGCTGTTCCAGCTTTCGCCTCGATGTTGTTGATGAATACTACCACACCAGTCGTCGGCATCGCCGATTCGGTCTGAACCGATGACGTAACGCTTGGGGATATACTTGGTGACACTGTCGGAGGCCCAGTCGGCAGTGTAATTGGTGGTGCACTTGGTGTCACGTAACTCGAAGCCTCTGAAGCCGCGCCACTCCCTGCGAGATTAACCGCCTTTACGGTGAACGAATAGGACGTACCGTTCGTTAACCCCGTGACTTTGAGCGGGCTGGAGCTCCCTGCTACAGTTTTACCGCCAGGCCAAGCAGTCGCCTCATAGTTCGTAATCGGACGACCCCCGTCATACGAAGGAGGTGTGAAATGGACGGATGCCTCTCCGTTGCCCGCTGTTGCCGTAACGATTATTGGTGAATCTGGCACCGTAAACGGTGTAGCGCTCACGGTATTGGAGAGAGGACTGTCTCCTTTGTAATTCGTTCCCTTAACCGTAAAGTAATAAGTCATTCCGTTTGTTAATCCGTTCGCCATATAGCCATAGACCGACCCGCTGACTGAAGCGATTTCAGCTCCAATCGTTGTGGAATTTTCAGATTGATAGATAATATACTCCGACGAACCGTCCACGGGGCTCCATTCTAAGCTTGCCTGCGTGTCCCCGGGAATGGCAGGCATCAAGAATGGGGCTCCCGGCACAGGCGTCGTGTCGCTGACGTCGATCATAAGTGTTAGCGTCTTTCCTCCGACGAATGTGAAGAGGAGGGGCTTCGTTCCAATCGTTTGACCGGCTAAGAACGATTTCCTAATCGTTACCTCGTTACCATTCACACTGTAATCGGTGTCTTCAACGAGTTCCGTTCCTTTAAGAGATATACTATCGAGCGTATAGCCGTTCCAAGTTAAGTTCGTAGCAACGTCCCCTTGGGAGGAAGTTTTCTTATCAAAATTAACGGCAGCCGGGCTAAGTTGCGGAACTAGGATCGTATAGCTTTCACTCATGATTTCGCTATCAACCACACCGGATTTCACCGCAATGGCTTTAATCGTCATATCGCTAGTCACGTCAATCGGCGAACGATAGGGTGTACTGCTAACGCTTGGCACACTGCCATCTATCGTGTAATAGATACTCGTTCCTGGATCGGTTGCGTTAAGCGTCACTAGGGTCCCATAGGCTACGGAACCTCCGAACGGAATGGGCAAAGGTGTTGCCGCTTGCGCAATTGTCGTTGCGCTCGCTTCGTTGGAGACTCCGCTATCGCCACCGGGAGCCGACGCCTTAACTGTAAAGTAGTACGTCGTTCCATGTGATAATCCGGCCGCCTCATAGCTATTTACAGATCCGGTTACGGAAGCCATTTCCGAACGGGTAGTTCCGTCAGTGCTTCTGAATATTTTATATTCATCGACTCCGTTTACAGGGTCCCAGTTCAGCGTCACTTTGGCGGTTCCTGCCGTTGCGGTTAGATGGGTGGGTGCTGAAGGTGCTGCTGCGAATGTCACCTTCCGAATTAGATGATTCCTGCGTTCCGGAAAATATAGATTACCGACGTTGTCGATGGATAACCCCATGGGGTCATCCAATAGCGCAGACGTAGCTAAGCCACCATCCCCCGAATATCCGTTGGTTTCCATTCCCGCTATGATGCTGAGGTTCCCTGTCTCCTTCTCTACTTTACGGATTGTATGGTCATCCAAATCTTCGAAATACAAATTCCCTGCACTATCTACAGCTATTTCACTAGGTGATTTTAATTTTGATATCATGGTAATAATGTTTCCCGTCAATGGGTCAATTGTCCGGATACGTCCATTCCCATTGTCCGCTATATACAAAAATCCGGCGCTATCTACGGTAATTCCTATTGGACTATGTAGTCGTGCGGAAGTAGCTAGTCCTCCGTCTCCCGATAATCCAGCTTTACCCGTACCTGCTATGGTAGTGATTATTCCCGTCACTGGATCAACCACCCGGATACAATGATTGCCTCTATCTGCGATTAATAAGTTCCCCTTACCGTCGAATGTGACTGCCACGGGGGTATTTAATGAAGCAGATGTGGCTAACCCACCATCTCCTGAATATCTGGCTGTACCCGTACCTGCTACGGTAGTGATAATTCCGTTTAGATCAACCTTTCGGATCCGATGGTTATCTCTATCTGCAATATACAAATTGCCGTTATTGTCGAACGTTATTCCTCTAGGACTGCTAAGTTTTGCATACGTAGCTAACCCTCCGTCCCCGGAGTATGCAAAAGAAGAACCTATCCCCGCAACGGTGCTAATATTCCCCGCTAAGTCAACCCTCCTGATAACGCTATTAGCTGAGTCTGCGAGATAGAGGTTTCCTAGGTTATCGATCGCTATCCCCATGGGTTGATTTAACTTTGCATTTAAAGCCTGCCCGCCATCTCCTGAATATCCTTTTGTACCTACTCCGACCACCGTATCAATGAATCCCTTCGTCGTTGCGGCATGAACTCTATTTCCTATCGGAGCCAAACTGCTTACGAGTAATAATATTGAAAGGAACACCACCATACCTCTTTTTAACTCTTTCATTCTCACACTTCTCCCATTATCGATTTTGTAAGTCACAGCATTCGTTATATTTCCAATACTATCAATGTCTAAATGGAATTTATAGTATACTTAGGTATACATTTCCCCAAACGAAAGGTAGGTTGAGAGATGAACGAGAATCGGATCAAGCGGATGGAAAGTCGCCTTTTTGTCGGCCGTGAACGAGAGAAGGACCTGTTCATCAACTTTCTGACACAGGAGTATCCTCATGACAAGATCCTTAATGTATACGGAACGGGTGGCATCGGAAAAAGCTTTCTATTGGACGAATATCGTAGATTAGCCGAATTCCATCACGTTCCGTTCCTACTGCTCGATAGCAATGACTTCACCCATACGCCTCAAGGAATATGTGAAAAGATTATCGCGTTGCTTCAGATACCTGCAGGCAAGAACAGGCAACGTCCGATCGAGGAATGTCTGGACGGGTTAAATAAGATGGCGGGAAATATTCATCTCGTTGTAGTGATCGATACTTACGAAGAACTCAGCGAGCTAGATTGGTGGCTAAGGGAAAGCTTTATCACCCGAACCAACGACAATGTTCTGTTTATTATTTCTGGACGCCATGCGCTGAGAGGTAGCTGGATCGCTTCGCCCGTACAACCTATGCGGAGAGGTTCGGTATTGTTGACGAAGCGATATTGCGTAGACTATATGCATTCACAATGGGACATCCGCTAACCTTGTCGCTTACGGTCGATCTAGCGCTAAAGGAGCTATTCGCAGAGAATAATGAAGATCAGAGGGATGACTTATTTCGAGAATTAACTTATCGTTGGCTGCGCGAGGTTCCGGACGAATCGCTTCGAGATCTGGTAGAAGCGGCCTCACTCGTTAGTAACTTCAATCAAGAGTTGTTGGAGTGGATGATTGGCGAGTCGGTTTCCGGTGCAAATTTCCGTAGGCTAATCGAGCTTTCTTTCGTCCGTCCGGGCAAGGGTGGTTATCGCATTCATGCTTTGCTAAGAACAACTCTATCTAAAGAAATCCGCGTCCGAACACCCAGACGATTCAAACAACTTCGACATCGTAGTATTGCCTACTATTACAGGGAAATCATCACTCCGTCCTCAAAATTGAATATGACGGATACGATAGCGAATTTAATCTTTGGACTTGAGGATTCGGTCCTTCTCTCGACCTTCTTAGAGGATACACCTTACGGGGAATACGAATATGAGACAGTTGATGAAGATAACCTATATCAAGCTGAGCAGCATATTCAAGACGTGATGCAGGCCGAAGCTGACTACGAACGAAGCTATTTCAATCCTCAAACGGGTCAATTGCATCAAATGGACATTCCAGCACAGCACGATCGAATCGCATTTGGTAACCTTGAGCCTGCCAAGTTGATTACGTTCGGTCCGGATACGGTTAGAATGATCAAGAACCGCCAAGGAGCAACGATCGGACTAGCGATCTTCATTCCTATTCATCGTGATTCTTTACCGTATTTACGGAATCAACCCGTTTCCCGACATTATTTTAACACACTAGACCCTGGGCAGTTGGAAGAGTACGAGAGTCCCCCAGATCAACCTTCAGGAAGGTTCATTTACCACATTGACCTGAGAAAGGACGATAGTATAGCTGCACGCGCCGCGTTAATGCGCCTTCTCATTTCTCTACTTTTGAAACAAGGCACATTGATGTTCTCCAGCCCGCTACCTTATCACCAAGAAATCACCAAACGGATGGGCTTCAATCAGGTTGAGGGCGCTACTCATTATGATTTCGGCGAGAATATCCCTTCACCCACTTTCATGCTGGACATTCAAGGAGAGAGACAAAGAGCATACTTCGACCGTTGGGTCCAGAGCGCTGGCATATCTCTGACTCCAGAGCTACCCAACAATCTAATCAACTTCACAGCTAAAGAGCGGGAGGTTGCTCAGCTTGTATTGTCTACTGATTCTATTGGGGAAATTGCGAGTAAGTTGAACGTCACCCAAGCCGCAGTCAAGAAGCACCTCGGCAGAATCTATAAGAAAGCCGGTGTCGCGAGGAAAACGCAATTACTAAAGAAGCTGATGGAGCTCTAACTGATACGCTTCTTTAGTTTGTTTTTATCTCCTCTATTGATTAATCAGTTGTGAGAGATAACTGAAGAGGAGTCCTATATGGGATTTCTTATTCCCTTATAGAGTGTTATTTTTTAGTGAAATGAGTGAATCTCATGATTAACTATGCAGGTGATAGCAAATTTATAGAATATTGTCTATTTCTATCATTTCCGTTCAAGCTACTGAATGGTATGATAGAAAGTGAGGTGAATATGAATATGAGTAATGAGACAACAAATGAGGAAGTAAACAATAATCAAGAACCTGTATTGGATGAGAAAAGGATTGAGCTTCTAAAGGCTGTTCACACTGACGGCACCTTATCTTTGAAAAAGCATTTTCAGGAAGTCCAAGGGCAAGTGTTAAATCTAGATGCTTATGGTCCGGTGTTTGTGTATCATGTGCAAGATCAATCGAATGATGTGTATTCCTGTGGGTTCTTCCTACGTGAATTGGTTGCAAAGTTCCAGTCAGGTGATGATCCGGCTATTTGGATGGCTTCTTTCTTCTATGAATTGATGAAGACAAAGGGAGGTAAAACTCTTCCAACACCGGCATCAAGCGAAGAGGAAGCCAAAGCTATCATAGACAATGTATTAGTTCCCAAATGTATAGAAGAAGTACGTGAGGAATTCGCTCCGGAGGAAGTACATGCAGGTCTTGCCTGGAACGAGGAGATTGGTCCGGTCTTCGAAGTTGGATTCCCTTCAATAGTTGAAGGAAATAACGTGTGCGCTTTCCCATTACATCTATTGTTTACACATTTACAATTGAACAGGGACCCATCAGAGTTGCTAGTCCAAGGTTTATACAAAATTCGTAAAGAACATGGTATGGAATAAAAGATGTATCAATAGTTGAAAAAAGCTATGGCTACGAAGTCTGCGCGTGCTGATAATCTATCGGCACGCGCTGTTCATTTTTAGCCTAAAAAGGGTTGATCGTTATGATCTCGACTTCTATTTGTTGACGATAAAGGACTGTGATCATTATAATTCATATATGAATATTCCAATTATATCCACTAAGTTATATATCCCCCCGCCTCGGCCAAAGATTGTTATCCGCCGAAGACTATTCGAGCGTCTGAACGATGGGCTACACCGCAGACTGACCGTCATCTCTGCTTCCGCTGGTTTTGGTAAAACGACATTAGTGAGCGAATGGCTTGCTAGTTGTGATCGACCTGTCGCCTGGCTATCGATCGATGAAGGTGATAACGACCCTACAAGTTTTCTAACATACCTCTTCGCATCTTTGCAGAGAATTGCTACAGATATGGGTGAGGGTGTATTGAGTTTGCTCCAATCCTCTCAGCAACTACCCATCGAATCGATTCTAACAACCCTACTCAATGAGATTGACGCTATTCCATACCCATTTATACTAGTTCTTGATGATTACCACGTGATTAAGACCAGCCTAATTGACCAAGCTATTGCCTTACTAATTGAGCGGATGCCGCCACAGATGCATCTAGTCATCATTACTCGTGAAGATCCAAATCTACCTATAGCCCGGTTACGAGTCCGGGACCAATTGACGGAGATACGCGCCACAGAGTTACGGTTTACCGCTTCTGAAGCAGCAGAATTTCTGGGCCAGGTCATGGGATTAAACCTTGCACTGGAGGAAATTGACTTGCTTGAATCTCGTACAGAAGGCTGGATTGCTGGCCTGCAACTAGCGGCCCTTTCCCTGCAGGGGCATGAAGACCCTGCAAGCATCATCCAATCTTTCAGCGGAAGCCATCATTTTGTTCTAGACTATTTAGTTGAAGAAGTGCTGCAACAGCAACCCGCATACATACAGAATTTTTTATTGCGTACATCCATTCTCAATCGATTATGCGGTCCTTTATGTGATGCAGTTCTTAGCAATGGAGTTGGGGAACACTTCCCCCCCACTTCAGGGCAAGAAATCTTGGAATATCTTGACCACGTTAACTTGTTCATCGTTCCTATGGACAACGAGAGAAAATGGTACCGATATCATCATCTCTTTGCTGACTTGTTACGGAAACGTCTGATCCAGAGCATCACCTCAAATTTAGGAGATGATGAGAGGGGAATGGCTGAATTTCATATACTTGCGAGTAAATGGTATGAAGAGAATGGATTGGAGATTGAGGCTTTTCATCATGCTGCTAACGCTAATGATACTGAGCGTGCTGCACGACTGATGGAGGGAGGGGGGATGCCGTTGTTATTTCGTGGAGTGATCGCCCCTGTCATGAATTGGTTGAATTCATTGCCTGATGGGGAACTAGATGCAATGCCATCATTGTGGATAATGTATGCCTCTGCCTTACTAATGGTGGGTCAAATGACAGGCGTTGAACACAAGTTGCATGCCGCTGAAAAAGCCCTGCAAAGGACCAAGCAAGACGATAAGACACAAGATCTAATCGGGCATATTGCTTCGATACGCGCTACACTCGCTGTCAGTAAGCACGATACGGAAACCATTATGACAGAGTCGCGTCGTGCGCTGGAAAATTTACATCCAGACAACCTACCTGTCCGGACAGCTACAACATGGACGCTGGGATATGCCTATCAGCTCCAGGGGAATCGCACCTTGGCCAGTAAGGCATATACCGAAGCATTATCGATCAGTCAGATGATGGGGCATATGACAATCACCATGATGGCTACACTCGGCCTAGGAAACATACAGGAAGCTGATAACCAGCTTGATGTGGCGGCAGAATCTTATCGTCGTGTTCTACATCTGGCTGGTAATCCATCGCTGCCGATTGCTTGTGAAGCGCACCTAGGCTTAGCTCGTATATTGTATGAATGGAACGAGTTGGATGCAGCTATGCAGCACGGTCAACAGACCGTACAATTGGCGAAGCATTTTGAACATACAGATCGAGTCGTTGCGGGTGAGGTGATTCTCGCCAGACTACAGCTTGCGCGCGGAGAGATAAGCGGCGCAATCGCGATATTAGCTAAGGCTGATCAATCCGCTCGACAGGAGAGTTTCGTGAATCAGATGCCCCATATTGCTGCCGCACATGTACTTGCATTACTTCATTTGGGAAATCTAGAGGATGCCGCTCATCTAGTGCAGAAGTATGATCTGCAGATCAGCCAGGCACGGGTATATCTAGCACAGGATAACACGTCCTCAGCCCTGTCGGTCCTCGAGCCATTACGAAGACAGGCGGAAGCAAAGGAATTAAAGGATGAACGGCTTAAGATAATGGTTATACAGGCTATTGCTCTGCATGCACAGGGCGAGAAGCTAAAGGCTTCGCAAACAATAGTAGACGCTCTGACGATGGCCGAACCTGGCGGGTTTATTCGGATCTTTGTCGATGAAGGTATTTTGATGTATAGATTGTTATCCGAAGTCGTTAATCATGAAAAAATGCCAAAGATCTATCTAGGTAAGTTGCTGGCTGCATTTGAAGCTGAAGAACTGGAAATGAAAAGTGAACTCAATAAAGTTCATCGACTAGTCCGATCTAACAAGTCCCTGATCGAGCCACTAAGCGGGCGGGAGTTAGAAGTTCTGCGTCTCATTGCCCAAGGACTATCGAATCGAGAGATTAGCGAGCAACTATTCATTACGTTGACTACAGTTAAAGGACATAACCGGAATATTTTTGACAAACTACAAGTCGCAAGGCGCACCGAAGCTGTTGCACTTGCACGAACGTTAGGTTTATTGTAAGTCTTCCTTCATAAACATATCAAAAACCATACTTTAGTATCTATATGGAAATACGTTGTGGAAGCTATACTATTTGCATATTGAGATCTAGGAGGAAGCCCATGAAAGCAATGGTATGCACAAAATACGGATCACCCGATGTTCTTGAGCTTAAAGAAGTAGAAAAATGTACGCCAAAGGGCAATGAGGTACTCGTAAAGGTTCATGCGACAACCGTGCAAGCAGGAGACATTAGAGTTCGAACTTTCAGAAGTCCGCTCTCGCTCTGGATTCCTATGCGATTAGTTCTAGGTCTTACAAGACCAAGGAAGTCTATCCTTGGTGTGGAGTTAGCTGGAGAGATAGAAGCCATAGGCAAAGACGTTAAACGATTTAAGAAAGGTGACCAGGTCTTTGCATTAACTGGGATGAATTTCGGGGCTCATGCCGAGTATACCTGTTTACCTGAAGACGGATTGATGGCACTCATACCGACAAATGTAACCTATGAGGATGCAGCTTCGGTTCTGTATGGAGGGACTTCCGCGTTGTATTTTTTGAGGAAAGCGAATATCCAGAACGGACACAAAATTCTTATCTACGGTGCTTCTGGAACTGTAGGCACTTCTGCGATACAGCTTGCCAAGTATTTTGGGGCGGAAGTAACCGCAGTATGTAGCTCCACAAACCTTGAGTTGGTAAAATCTCTGGGAGCAGATAAGGTCTTGGATTATACGAAAGAGGATTTCACCAATAGAAGTGAACGTTATGATATCATTTTTGATGCCGTGGGGAAAATCTCGAAAACAAATTATAAGAGAGCACTTACTCCGAACGGGTCGTACGTGACCGTTGACGGGCAGGGGATGGCTAAAATACGCATTGAAGATATCCAGTTCCTCAAAGAGATGATGGAGACGGGGAAGTTGAAATCGGTTATTGATAGATACTATCCGCTGGAACAAATCCCTGAGGCTAATCAATATGTAGAAAAAGGTAGGAAAAAGGGAAGCGTAGTGATCAGGGTGATCGAACATGCTAAACCAATCTAATATAGTACTGCATTGATTGGCTCCTCTTGATAAAGGGCGAACTTCGTGGATTCAGACTGCTTACTCATTATGAGTAAATGGTTTTTAATATGCCAATATATAGATAGAAACCGTAACTCCATGTGAAGAACATATTTTAAGTGTGGTAATCCTTAGAGAGAAAGCCACAGGGAATCGCAATGTATTATGTAATTTGATACAGACAATAGAAATAGAATAGTGCCATAATTATGAAATCAGACACCTGGGAATTATAGTCATATATGGATTGTAAAAAAGAAGGGGTGAAAGTGATCCATGCGTGAACAAGAGGACATATCTGCTTTACAATTTTTTTTGTTAGGTTTACTTGTATTTTTAGTATTGGGTATGGATATGTTAGTCATGGTTTTGGATCAGTGGTTGTGGGGAAATTTATTGAAGATAGACGACTTTTTTGCCAGCCCATGGTATGTAATTATTACACATTGGAGTATTGTTATCTTATTATGGGCTGTTGGAGCCGGACTTTTTTTTGCATGGTTAAGGAAGAAAGGGGAACTAAAAAGCGTGATATCTGTACGATGGAGCTCTAAAGGGGTCCCTTTACTGATCATGGCTGTTGTAATGAGCTTTTTATTCGCAGTGATTGAGTCAGTGTTGATGGATGGGAACTTACCACAGATATACAATGAATACCAAAGTTTCGCACGTAATTATGGCTCAATGGGATTATTCGTTGGTTTGACTCAAAATATATATTATATCGTAGAATCCGTTCTGGTTGTGCTCTTAGTTGCCTTGATGCAACGTGCCGGAGAAATGTGGTTTAAAAAGCCTAATCTTCCTTACGGAGGTGTGGGTTTGATGGTGACTTGGGGACTTAGTCACTTGATGCATGGTCTGGCAGATGGTTTATATATAACTGCTTTTGCTTTGGTGTTCGGTTGGTTGTTTGTGAAGGCGGGTAAGCATTGGTGGCCAAGTCTGCTGTTTGTTTGGCTCATGTTTATTTTTTGAAGCTATCGCTAGGATTGCTCTCCCGATCTTCATAACGTAACAAGCCGCGTAACACTAGGATTCTAATGTGTTCCGCGGCTTTTTTATGCTGTTAATACATCGGTAATGGATTATACCTCTTTATATGTTCGTTCTAATACCTTGAACATGGGGGTGCTGGTGTTTCATATAACTAATGCTAAACCAATCTAATCGCATAATCAGAGAAATTAACCGCTTGCCCATAGGTAAGCGGTTTTTTTATTGTGCAGAGATTTTGATTGAAACCGCCTAGGTGTAAGAATAGAATCTCGAACAAAATAATTAAACGGGAATTGTACTTAATGAGTCGCGAAGACGTTTGATATCACTTATAGGAGGAAGACCGAACATACGAGCATATTCACGATTAAATTGAGTTGGACTTTCATAACCAACCTGGAATCCAGCATCGGCAGCTTCTGATGTCTCTGAAAGTAGTAGACGGCGCGCTTCCTGTAATCTGATCTGTTTCTGATATTGCAAAGGGCTCATTGCGGTGATGTCTTTGAAATGTTGATGTAAGGAGGAAGGACTCATGTTGGCTGTCATTGCTAATTGATCAATACGCAGTGGTTTGGCAAAATCATTCTTGATAAGATCAATGACTTTTGCGATACGTTGAGCGTGGCTACCCATTATAGCGAACTGTTTAAGGGAATCGCCTTGTTCATCTTGTAATATCCGATAATATATTTCCCGAATCACTAGAGGTGCAAAGATGGGAATATCCTGCGGCGTATCTAAAAGGCGAACCAACCGCAAAACGGCATCCAGAAGAGAGGAGCTCGTTTTACTTACAAACAAGCCGCGACCAGAGTCACCTTGTTTACTCGGTATTTGATTGAAATCTTTAATGATGTCTAAAATTTGATTCGGATCAAAGTCCAACCTGAGGCACAAGTAAGGAGAATCTGAGGTGGCTTCAATGACTTGCCCAGAAAGGGGTAAGTGTACGG
Source organism: Paenibacillus sp. Y301 (assembly GCF_059445505.1). NCBI lineage: Bacteria > Bacillati > Bacillota > Bacilli > Caryophanales > Paenibacillaceae > Paenibacillus > Paenibacillus sp. Y301. The sequence continues at coordinate 128,374 of NZ_JCAIUL010000003.1, forward strand.
AGACAACTAAATAATGAGCTGGGTCATAATGATAGCACTCCTGTGCAAGCATAACCAGCTTGGTTCCTTTTACGACTATACACAATGCTGGTTGATGGATTAAATGTACGGTCTCTGATCTGGAAGATCGAATGAAATGTAGAGAAGGGATGGCTGTAGCATGAGTGCCATCTGTGTGAGTGAAATGTTCTATGTGCTGTGCTAATTCCTCTTGCTTCAGGACCATATGATCTTCGAGTATAACTTCACTAGTCATAAGAGCATCTCCATTTTCCACCTTTTAATAGCTACATATTATTTCTTTTTGGAGGATTAGGCAATAATCATCTGTTAACAGGCTACCTCCTAAAGTTCAAATTATTTCATAATGAATATGAGCTCAACCATAGGAGGCAAGAAGAAAAGAGATAGTAGCATCGGCGAAATAAGTAAAAAAATTAATGGCGAGGGAGATGAGCACGTGAAGAATAGTCACAATGTAGCAATACATGCTTATGTCGGCATGTGGGTTACGCAAGATGGATACATTCGTCATGAACTTCTGTCAAATGGGCGTTACGATGAAGCGCGTGGGAACAAGGAAAGTGCCTATCAAGGGAGTTATACGGTTGAAGGGGATCATATTGCGTATTTGGATGACACCGGATTCACGGCTGATGGTGACTTTCGTGAGGGAATTCTTTATCACGCAGGAATGATTCTATATCGTGAACAATAAAAGAGGCTGGCTATCGATAATGGAAGAAAATATGATATTCAAAGGAGCAAATGATAATGTCTAACGTTAAAGGGAAAGTTGTAGTCATTACGGGTGGAAGTAGTGGGATTGGTGAAGCGACAGCACGTTTATTAGCTCAACATGGAGCACATGTTGTCATTGGTTCAAGACGGATAGAAAAATTGGAAGCTATTGCGTCCTCCATTCGTTTAGAAGGAGGTTCTGTTGAATATCGTACATTGGATGTGACTAAACATGAACAAATGGAGGAGTTCGTCAACTTTGCGCAAGAACGATTTGGTCGAGTAGATGTTCTTCTGAATAACGCAGGTGTTATGCCTCTTTCACAATTAGATGCACTTAAAATGGACGAATGGAATCACATGATCGATGTAAATATTCGTGGTGTTCTCCATGGGATCGCTGCTGGACTTCCAATGATGAAGAAACAAGGATTCGGTCAGTTTATTAACATAGACTCTATCGGTTCTTACTCCGTCACACCAACAGCAGCCGTATATTGTGCTACGAAGTATGCGGTTCGAGCAATCACAGAAGGTCTGCGCCAAGAAGTTGGAGGTGACATTCGCGTAACGATGGTATCTCCAGGTGTTACGGAATCGGAACTTGCTGAAAGTATCTCGGATGACGAAGCAAGAGAGGTTATGAAGGAGTATCGACGAATTTCTATTCCAGCGACGGCTATCGCCCGCGTAATATTATATGCCATCGATCAGCCATCTGATGTGGATGTAAGTGAGATGATTGTACGTCCAACTGCAAGTTTAGCTTAATACAGGGTATGCCGAATATGAGTGAATCAAATGACTGGATTTCAATAAAACAAAACCTGACGGAATTGATCCGTCAGGTTTTGTTAACTTTACTGATTAAGAACCATACACCTCGAAATCATAAAGTGAATATCCGTAAGTAGTGCCTCTTGTTATGCCAAGTACTCTTACATATCTTCCGGTCTTAGCTGTAAATGTGATGTCATCGATTGCACCATTGCCGGTTGTTGTTGTGTAGGCATCTGTCCATGTGGTGCTATCAGTGGATACTTGGATTTTGTAACCTTTAGCGTAAGCATCTTCCCAATTTAGTTTCACGCGGTTGACGCTTGTGGTTGTACCCAGATCCACATAAATCCACTCATTATTATTTCCTTCTATACTTGCCCATCTTGTCGATGGATTACCGTCCGTTGCTTTGGAAGCTTCAAATCCTGAGGCTTCTATTGAACTCGCTGTAGTCGTCTTGTTCAGTGCAAGGTTGGTTGATGAAGAATTTGCACTTGTTGTAGCTGTCACTGTGTTACTGTTTGCCGAGAGGTTACCCGCAGCATCAATGGCTTTAACCGTGTAACTATAAGCCGTAGAAGCAGTAAGACCAGTGTCATTAAAATTGGTAGCCGTCGATGTACCGACTTGAGTACCTCCTCGGAACACTTGGTATCCAACGACTCCAACATTATCTGTTGAAGCTGACCAGCTTAGGTTGATCTGATTGCTGGATACAACGGTGGTACTTAGGTTAGTAGGAGCTGTAGGTGATTGTGTGTCTGTCGCACCGCTGAACGATGGTTTCCACCAGTTACCTGAAATGTAAAGCATGTTAAGCATGTTGTAAGAATCGCTGAAGTAGGATTCTTTCTTGTTCTTCATCCAATCCCAACCTGAATTTACCCATGCTTGGTGGGCACTATTAGTCGTAGCTGCGGATATGAACGGTGATACGAATACGGCTGTAGCATAGGAGGCATTTCCACTTACTGTACCATTTAATTTATATCCATCTTTGATACTACTTGGATTTCCATTTGTTTTACCTTTAATCCATACCGCCATCTTGTCAGCAATATCACGACCTCTGGTATCACCGTAAAAGGCATAGTCCATTACCATTCTTAATGGAACGCGACTTGCATTGTAATTGTATTCATTAGTTTCTGGGAACTCATCCAAATAATTTGTTGGAGCCGGTTTAGGAGGATTGTTAACAACAAAGTCAGAGATGAGACCTGTAGTAGCTGAGTAAGTTGTTGAGAATTGACTATACACAGAATATAAATTATTGATGACATCCAACCATGTTTGATCTCCTGTAACTTCATGGAAAGCTCTTAAATGCGAGAGCATCCAATCAGAAGGGCGAGTGTTCAGTGCACTTTTCTCATCCCAATCTCCAAGATTCAATCTATTGTTGGTGGTCACGTTGCTAGCCTTGATCCCATTAGTGATCATTTTTTTGGCTTCTGCTAAATAATTAATAGTACCCGTTGATCCCCATTGACGGTCAGCAAGAATCAAAGAGTAAGCGATGTCCAAATCTCCGTCCGTCGCTGAGCCGAAATGCCCTTGGGCACTGCTACTATCTGCTACAACCCAGCCCATTAGATTAGCATTTCCCGAGCTTTTGAAGGCTCTAGCAGTTTTGAACAGACCATCATAAATGGTTCTTGCGTTGGAATCGTGACCTGCCATTAGAGCAGTAATAACCATTCCATAACCTTGGCCTTCTGAAGTGCCGAGTGGTGTGTAACCTTCAGCGTCACCGGTAATATCGCCTCTTACATAATAACCGCCAGGTAATGAAGATAAATTATTCTTCAAGTACTTTGACTTCCAATAGTCATAATAACTTGATACTGCGCTATTCATAGCTGCTTGGGTTACATGGTTAGGCTTAATGATGCCTGGATAGCTAACTTGCTGAGGGAACGGTTTCAATTCTCCGGCAGCATAGGCTTTGGTTTGTAATGGAGCAGGTGTACCGAGTATGGTCACAACCATAGTTAGACATAGTGAAGCGAGTCCAATACATCTCAATAGCCTTTTGTTTGATTTCAGTGTGTACATAAATTGCCTCCTTTAAATTTATATTGCTACAACTTGTTCTCGACTGTATAACGGCCTCCTTCCTGCGTAGTGACAATAAGTTAAAGCGCTTTAACTTTTGAGAATGAAGCAGCGAAGTATGAGCACTTTAATGTTAGGGTTATGTAAAAGGTAACCTAGAAGATACTAGAGGTTTATGAATTGTCACCAGTACATCTAAATTACATATAGCCCTTATTTCTTATTTCTTATTTCTTATTTCTTAGTGATGAAGATGAATATGAGTTCTCTTCGATAAAGAATTTAACACATAAAATTTGTAATTGTCTACAACATATTTAAATTTTATGTATCATGAAGATGGATAGTTTATTGGATTACATATATAGGGAGAAACGAAGATGTATCTTACAACCACATTGGGATAAAAAGTCTTCGTTTCTCCTACAGAAATAGATTAATGATCACTGTTCTTAATGAATTCAATAAACTCAACAATGATTTGAGATACCGCATCTTCTTGCGGCATATGAATGAATTTGCTTAGACGGAGAATATCCCCTTTAAACAGTTCAATGAGCTGCAGGATAGAATCGGGATCATTTTGTTTGGCCAACTGAAGTAAGTCTAGGAATTCACTGTCTGGGATAATTTCTGTATCATTTTTCGTTTCCATTTGTTCACCGCCTGTTGACTCATTTGTAGTTGACGAGCGACTTCCGATTCTGTCTGATCTTGTATGTACAGTTTATAGAGTATGATCTTTCCAAAGGGAGGCAAAGGTTCGATTAGTTGCTGAACTAACACTTTGTTATCAGAGGATGTTGTAAAGTTGTTGGGTGTAGCAGCTTCTATTCCATAGAAGGAACATTCTTGTTTTCTAATGATTTTGGCACGATATTGCAATCTCCATCCAATCCGATAGACTTCTGTCTTGTACCTTTCAAAAATGCTCTGTTGTGTATCCAAAATAACATCTCCCTTCTATTTGTGTTTTCTATTTATCTATAGGGAAAATAGAGACGTAGTTTCACAACCAAAACAAGAACGTGTGTTCTTATTTATTATAGCACCTTTTTAAGAGATTTGGTTGTGATTTTAAAATTAAGATTGCCTATCAAGTATAAAGATAAGAAGGGAGTTGAGGATTATGGAGATCACGGACATGATTTCATTAGTAACGAATGTTGGATTTCCGGTGACATTATGTTTTATTCTGATTCGCTATATTTTGCAGACCATAGGTGAGAAATTGGATAAGTTAGACATTTCATTAAACCAACTTACGGAGACAATTCAATCTGTTGAACATAATGAGAGAAGGGATGATGAATAAGTCACTCTTAAAGGAACAACCCATGTGGTTGTTTTATTGAATCATAAATTACCTTTATAATTGAAGACACAGATACGAAGAAAGTGATTTAACAAGTGAACCCTGTGTCTATCATGAATATATGGAGATGTTAATATGAAAAAGATTCTATATGTACCACTAGATGATCGCCCGGTAAATCTGGATGATGTTATTGTACAGGGAAGATCAGCTGGCATTGAAGTCATTACACCCAATATTCACGATATTCAGAACCGCTTGGACACGCAAAAGACAATCTCGGAATCCACGCTTCTAGGCACAAGTTCTCCTAGATTTGGTCAAACTTTGAACATTCGAAAATTTATTCTTAATAACGCATCGAATGTAGATGGATTTATTATCTCAACGGATATGCTTGCTTACGGGGGGCTCATTGGAAGCAGAAGGCTTCGGGCAAGTGGTGGAAGGGCTTTTCCACATTATGATGATGTTACGACAAAGTTATTAGACGTGATTCGTGAAATCAAACAATGTTATCCTAGTAAGCCTATTTATGTGATGGATACCATTATGCGATTAGCAACGTCAGCTTATGTTGAGGGGCAAAATTATGATGCTTATACAGAGTCACGTGCTTTCAACCAACAAGCGCGAAAAAGTTATTCCGATTTTAACGATATCTTGAACGGTTACAATGTAAAACCAGATGACACCAATGTTGAAGATGCGGTCTATTTCGATAAGGAGCAATATTATAACGCACGAAGACACAAATTTAAAACGAACTATTATATTCTGGATCAACTTGCCCGGTTAGGTTATATTGACTTCCTTGCAATTGGTGTCGATGATTCCTCTACCCAAGGTGTGCAGGCCAACGAGATTAGCTTTATTGAAGGACGTATTAATGAATGGCTTGGCGGTACGGAGGGTCAGAACCCTGATCGTGCTATAATTCTTCCTGATGCAGATGGGTTGGGTCATTCGCTTATAGCTCGTATGGCGAAGCATTTCTATCCTAGTGAAGTCAAACCAAAGTATATGGTGCAATATTATGGTCCCCATGGATCAACGATCATTAACTCATACGAGTACATGACGGTACATGAGAATATTCAGCGTCACATTGATATTATTGGGGGGCAATTTGTCACAAGTGGTCCCTATGACTTAGAAATCATTGCGATTACGGATGCTAATCAAGTCTCAAGTGCCGTATCACGTATTCAGTCAAATAGTAACGATCGTATCCCTACAGTTGTTATAGATTTTGTAGCAAATGGTGCTGCGAATGGAACGGTAACTGAGGCTTTACTAGAGAGTCCTTATACTGGAGGCATTCTAGGGTACAGTGCTTGGAATACGGCGGGGAATAAAATTGGGATTGCGCTCGGAATGGGGCAAGCACGACACACATATTTAGTTACGGAAAAACATGCTAAATCCCTTCAGAATGCAGTGAACGCACACGGATCACTATTGTTCAAACGTTTCTTGAAAGACTACTATTATAAAGCTATTGCGATTGCCGAAATTCGGACGTATGCGAGAGCACACACATTATATACGAATGTTCTGTATCCCGATCAGAACATGATTCTCTTCAACTCGGCGAGTGACTACAACGTTATGACGACTCTCTTGCGAGATCGAATGCAGACACACACCAACACGCTTGCTGGGAAGAATGCCTTCCGAATTGGCTCTTCAACGGCAGCAACCAATGTACGTCAAATTAGCGGCTCAACATGGATATATGCGATGTATCATAACGTATCACTTCCGAACATAAATCCTAATTACCTTTGGGGACGCGTATTTGAAATTACCTTAAGTCCCAGCGTTACGATGAAATGAGGCTCATGGTTCGGCACTAGAACATAAACCAGCTGTAACTACTGAATGTTCGTAACGATAGAACATTGTGTGAACGGAAATTGTAGATTGAGGTTAATCGCGAAGGAGTAGTTAGGGGGGCGGTGAGCAATGAGTGATAAGCGATGGAAGGTGAGCGATGATAGGTAGTTGCCGACGATAGGTGATCGGTGCTCGATGGGGGATCGATACTTGGGCTTTTGTAACTCCATGGAGGGAATCGGTGATAGAGAACTGATGATCCATGGCGGGAATCGTTACTTGGGGCCGGTAACTCTGTCGAGAGAATTGATGATAAGAGATCAGTAACTATTGATGGCAGGTGAATAGTAACCAGTGTCTAATGGTTATATAGCGATACAAGGTGCTCTACCAACTATTTAACGGGAGGTTCTCCCGTTAAATGAACTCAACTGCCATAAGTTACTCTCCCGATAATCGCAGGAAATTTTCCTGTTAAATCAACTAACTATCGGAAAGAATCATATAAAGAAGTGGCAATGAGCGGTCATAACCGCCTCATTGTCCCTTTTTGCATAGTATAAGTTTCATTTGAATCCATTTCATAATCGTCGATGCATCTAAATCGATTCTTGATGCCCAATCCCCTTATATTTCCACATAAAAAGGCTCCACCTAAAAGGGACGCCATTGCCGTTGCTCTTAATCATTTGATCCTGTCCGGTTACTCTTTGATCATCTGCTCCTAAACAGCCGCTCTCCTTCAGCTGTTCATGTTCTTCAAAACCATCATCAAGTTCGCAGGTTTCTCAGCCAAACGGCGTGTATAGTAGGGGTACCACATCGTGCCATAAGGTACATAACAACGAACGCGGTAGCCTTCACTCGCCAATTGTTCTTGGTATTGTGTGCGTAAGCCATATAACATTTGGAACTCGAAGTTGTCTTTTGAAATAGTATGTTTCTTCACATATTCCTTTACCCAATCTATGACTGTATCGTCGTGAGAAGCTATCGCTGTATAAATACCCTGGGCGAGGTGCATGCGGATCATTTTCTTGAGATTGTCAATGACCTCATTTTTGTTTTGGATAGCGATCGTACTAGGTTCCTTGTAAGCACCTTTAACTAGGCGCAGGCGAACATTCTGAGTGATTAAATCCTTGACGTCCTGCTCAGTTCGGAATAAGTATGCTTGTATGACAGTGCCTACATTCGTCAAACCTTCCTTATGAAGACGCAGCACAATATCAATCGTCGCTTGTGTAAAAGAAGAGTCTTCCATATCGATCCGAACAAAATTGTTATTCTCATGTGCTTTACTAACGACTGCACGTATATTCTCATAGCATGTTTCAGGGTTAAGAGAGAGCCCCATTTGCGTAGGTTTTAATGAAATATTAGAATTCACACCCGCGTGATTAATTCCTTCAATAAGTCTTAGGTACTCATCTCTATATCCCTCAGCTTCGCTCAGATGTTTGATTCCTTCGCCGAGCGCATCCAATGTAGCCATAATTCCTTTATCATTCAACGCTTGGATCTCCTTCAAAGCTCCTTGCAAGTGATCACTTGCAATAAATTTCATCGCTAATTTTTTACCATACTTAATAGATAGTTTCTCAAAGACTGAATTGCCGGCAATGGTTAGTACAACTTTTCGATAAAGCTCTGAGCCGATATCCATGACTAGTGCCCCTTCCAAGTTCTTATGGTTGTTCTATTATTTGAGCATGAATAATACCCATTGATGGTGAGCGCTTTATCATCTTTATGATAGGGGAATAGTGGATAGGACTGTTTCGTACAATTGACCTTTAGGGGGCGAATGGTGCTTAGCTATCATTTGGTCCAGGCATGAACTCGTGGATATTCGAATAATAAGAGGGAGGCATAACAGATGAGAGTAGAATTCAAGAATGAGATATTTACAAACTTCAAGGATGAGCAGAACAATAAAGAATACGATGCAGCACTTAAAAAGGTGGAGAAGGAACTCGGGAAATCCTATCCTCTAGTCATCGGTGGACAAAAGATCAAGACGGAGCGTGAAGTTGCTTCAGTGAATCCAGCATTACACTCGCAGGTCATCGGTACCGTCTCACAAGGTGATCGTGATTTGGCTGAACAAGCGATTCAAACAGCGGCAAGCACATTCGAAACATGGAAACAGGTCGATCCGAATGAAAGAGCCCGTTATTTGTATAGAGCGGCTGCGATGTTGCGACGTCGCAAGCATGAATTCTCTGCATGGATGACGTTTGAAGCGGGCAAAACGCGTGCAGAAGCAGATGCAGACACAGCAGAGGCGATCGACTTCATGGAATTCTACGCCCGTGAGATGCAGCGCCTTAACCAACCGCAACCGTTAACGATCATGGAAGAAGAAGAAAATGAGCTGTATTATGTTCCGCTTGGTGTAGGTATCGTCATTCCGCCATGGAACTTTCCGCTTGCGATTATGGTTGGTATGACAACAGCCTCGATTGTGGCTGGTAATACAGTTGTGTTGAAACCAGCTAGTACGACCCCTGTTATCGCAGCGAAATTCATTGCATTGCTAGAAGAAGCAGGATTGCCAGCTGGTGTCGTGAACTTCCTCCCAAGTCCTGGTGAAGAAGTGGGTGACTATCTTGTGGATCACCACTTAACGCGTTTCATAAGCTTCACCGGATCACGAGACGTAGGCTTACGTATTAACGAACGTGCTGCTCGAACTAATCCAGGTCAAAAGTGGATTAAACGCGTCATCGCGGAGATGGGAGGGAAGGATACCATCGTTGTAGATGATGATGCCGATTTAGAATTAGCAGCGGACGCTATTACGGCGTCGGCATTTGGCTTCTCGGGACAGAAATGTTCCGCGTGTTCCCGAGCCATTATTCATGAGGATGTTTATGATGCGGTATTAAATAAAGTCATTGAGCGTACAGAGAAGCTATTCATGGGCAACCCAGCAGATCTTGCGACTAACATTGGTCCGGTTGTTGACGAGAAGGCATATCGCAAAATTCAGGCATATATCGAAATCGGTAAACAAGAAGGCCGCCTAGTTATAGGCGGCAACACAGGAGACTCCAAAGGCTACTTTATTGAGCCCACCATTTTTGCTGACGTCGATTCGACGGCTCGTGTGTCACAGGAAGAGATCTTTGGACCCGTTGTAGCATTTACTAAGGCTACATCATTTGAAGAAGCTTTAGCCTTCGCGAACAATACCGAATATGGTTTAACAGGTGCTGTAATAACGAATAATCGTGCTAATTTAGAGAAGGCACGTCGTGAATTTTTCGTAGGTAATCTTTATTTTAACCGCAAGTGCACAGGGGCATTGGTGGGAACACATCCATTTGGCGGGTTCAATATGTCAGGAACCGATTCAAAAGCCGGGGGACGCGACTACCTGTTATTGTTCACACAAGCCAAAATGGTGTCTGAGCGATATTAAATAAGAACGTTCATGAGGTGAGGTTAACTTGATACTCTATTCCTTGTGCTTCCACTGAAACGTGTGCCGTCTTTAAAAAAGGACAGCATTGCCGTTTCTACTTGATTAGCATAGCGTAATCCATACGAAGCATTCCATGGCCTGAAGCCATGAATGCTTTTTTCTTTGCCTTCTTGTTGGAATCAAAGAACATTAAAGCTGAAAGATTACTAGACTTGGCTTCTATTGCGAATAATTATCATTATCAATATAATGAAGAAATCTATGTTTTATTATATTGATAATTGGTGGTGAATCCGATTGGATGATGTCATAACTAACAAATACTTGGATTCTTGCACGCTGGATGGCTATATGTACAGATTACGTTCAGTTGATTATTCGCAAGGTTTCAGTAGCGAACAACTGAAGCAACAACTGGTATTATCTTATTCACTTATCGTTGTTACGAGTGGCGTATTGCAACTGATTCTGGATCACCAGCATGCGGAGTTGGATCGGCATTCTATATATATCAGTATGCCTGATAGTACTTATGGGGCTGTCGTCTCTAGTGAGGGGGTAGAGATGTATATATTTTATTTTGACGTGTTCGAGCATTGCGATGACGATGATGAAGGGGATATCCGCTCTTTAAATCCGATTAAGAACGCACAGTTGATTGGACCTAAGGGCAAGATTATGGTGAATCCGCTGAATGGGCTTGCGAATATGTGTGAGGAGCTCTATCGGAAATGGAGCCGTAAAGAGAAGCGGGAGCTATTTCGCTGTCAAATTGATTTTCAAGAAATCTTATTCTATATCCATACATATCGGTTACGAGAGGCAACAACTTCGTCTTCAGCATTAGAAGCGGCAAAGGAGTACATTGAGGTTCATTATACGGAATCGTTATTGATTGAGCAATTGGCGCAGGTGAGTAAGCTAAGTCCTAAGTATTTTGTGGATTTGTTCAAAAAGAAGTATGGCAAAAGTGCGAAGGAATATGTATCAGAGCTACGATTACAGGAAGCGAAGCGGTTAATGGCGCAACCTAACGCCAAGTTACGTGAAATTGCGCACAGGGTTGGCTATGCAGATGAATTCTACTTCAGCCGTAAATTTAAGAAGGATATTGGTGTATCACCAACCATCTATATGAATGCTCGTCGTCGTAGGTTAGTCGCCTACCAATCGGGTGTTATTGGCTACATGGTTGCACTTAATATCATGCCTTATGCAGCACCCCTTCATCCGAAATGGACGGAACACTATTATCGAGACTATCGTGGTGAGATCCCGATTCATCTGAGCGCCTATCGTTATAATCAGGACTGGAATTGGAATATAGATCAGCTACAATCGCTCTCGGCAGATATCATTATTGCTATGGATGATCTTGAGGAGTTAGAACGTAATGCACTTCAGAATATAGCTACGAAAATTTGTCTTATTCCAACGACGATGAATTGGCGTGAACAATTGCGCGTACTTGCTGAAGAGTTTGGTGAATCTTGGCAGGCGGAGAAGTGGATTAAAAAGTATGAGCATCAAATTCAGGAAGCGAAGATACGGTTGCAACAGTCTACTCATCAAGATACATTCTTATGTCTTCGTATGATCAATCATCAGCTCTGTGTGTATTGTAATCAAGGAATGGCTAGTCTCCTATACCAGGACTTGGGATTAACTCCGGCTTTCCATTGCGATACGTTGACCTACGACAAGCCGATCACGCTTGAAGAGATTGAGCGCTTGAATCCGGACCATATTTTAATGCTGGTTCGACAAGATCGAGAGACTTTGGAGCATTGGATACAGTTGCAGAATGATCCACACTGGCAAGTGATTACGGCTGTACATCGCAAGCGAGTTCATCTTATTTCATCTGATCCATGGCGTGAATATTCTGCACATGCGCAACTAAGGATGCTGGAGCAGATTGTTCAACTTTTAGAAGTAGATAATCCATCACATTTCAGGATTTTGTCCATGGATGAGTCCAAGTCCTCCATCTATACTTAGACAGTGATAATTATTATCAATTACTGGTGAATGTCTAGTAGTTCATTGTAACCTAATTTAATGAGAAGGGATTTAATAGAGAGATGAAAAAGTTACTTAACGTTATAAGTTTGTTGGCAGTATGTATGGTTATGCTTACGGCATGCGGAGGAAATAACACAACGAACGAGTCGTCAGCGGTAGCGACTGAGGGTGCAGTTAGTAGTGAGCAGGCAACTTCGACCAACGGGGAATCAAGCGAACGAACAATTGAATATTTAGGAGAAACCTATACACTTCCAACTAATGTTGAGCGGATCGTCATTACGGGTTCGTTGGAAGCACATGAAGATGCACTTGTCCTCGATGTGCATCCTGTCGGAGCCGTAACATATTCGGGCAAGTTTCCTGAACGGTTTGCGGCAATTACCGATCAAGCAGAATCAATCGGTGAGAAGATGGAGCCTAATTTTGAGACCATTCTGAAGCTTAAACCGGATGTCATTCTAGGAACGACGAAATTCCCGGATGACATTGTTGAACAATTGAAGAAAATTGCACCTACGATTCGGGTATCGAACATTGCAACAGACTGGGAGGATAATCTACTCCTAATGGGAGACTTGTCAGGGAAGCGTGAGCAGGCTGAACAAGAAATCGCTAAATATAAAAAGGATGTTGAGTCGGCTAAATCGACGTTGTCGAACAAGTTGAGTGATAAGCAAGTCGTAGCACTTCGTGTTCGTGCGGGTCAAATATTCATGTATTCACCGACTATATTTGTAAATCCGATCTTGTATGGAGATCTTGGTCTGAGTGTGCCAGAAATGGTAGCAGCTTCTAAGTCTCAGGAGGCGGTATCTGTTGAACAACTGGCCATGATGAATCCAGACTACGTATTGATTCAATTCTCTACAGATGAGAATCCGGATGCATTGAATACGCTAGACGATGTTCTTGATAACCCTATTATCCAAAAGATAACTGCGGTTAAAGAAGAACATGTATACGTAAACTTGATTGATCCACTTTCTGAGGGTGGTCCTGCCTGGAGCCGGAAGCAATTCTTAAATGCAATGTTGGATAAGCTTGTTGAATGATACGTCCGGACACAAGAATCAGATCTGCTACGTTTATAGGATTAGGGATTGTTCTCATTATCTTTACGATGATTGCATCGATACTTTATGGAACGAAATCTATTGATACTGAGACGGTAACCAATGCGATCTTCCATTATGATGCTGAAAATATCGATCATCTGATTATCCGTACTTCCAGAATTCCACGTGTAGTTGGAGCATTGCTCATAGGTGCATTTTTAGCTGTATCCGGTGCATTGATGCAAGGGATGACAAGGAATTACCTTGCATCCCCTGAAATTATGGGGGTATCAGATGGTTCTGCATTCGTGATTACGCTATGCATGATCTTCGTGCCAGGTAGTTCCTCTATATCTATGATTCTGTATTCCTTGATAGGCTCAGCATTTGGAGCCTTTCTTGTGTTTGGTATGGCCCGACTGTTACCGGGTGGCATGTCTCCCATTACACTGGCGGTGTTGGGTACAATTATTGGTACTTTTTTAAGCGCAGTCTCACAAGCGTTGTCTACCTATTTTCAAGTGTCTCAGAATATTAGTTTCTGGTACAATGCACGTCTACATCAGATGGATCCAACAATCATCAAGCTGGCTATTCCATTTGCAATTGTGGGTCTTGCGATCGCATTTGTAGTGGCTCGTTGGATCACAGCGTTGTCTTTTGGTGATGAGATGGCGACCGGACTAGGTGTAAATATTTTTATGATCAAAGCATTAACGATGGTGAGTGTTATCCTATTGACGGGTATCTCTGTAGCGATCGCAGGAAAGATAGCTTTTATCGGGTTAATTATTCCGCATATTACACGTTTTATCATCGGACAAAATTATCGGCGGATTATCCCATATAGTGCTTTAATCGGTGCGCTATTTCTTGCATGGTGTGATCTCATCAGTCGTTTCGTGAATTATCCGTTCGAAACGCCAGTGGGTGTTGTAACAGCACTATTCGGTGTGCCCTATTTCCTCTACTTAATTAAGACAAAAGGAGGAGGGAAGCAACGTGAATAAAACCTCACAGGTAAGACGTTTCTGGAGCGTTATTCTTGTAACTTGTATTTTGATCGTCTGTGGCATATATGTGAGTCTCACGAATGGAGCCTTCGATCTATCTGCTACAGATGTTATTCGTACTCTGCTACGAATCGATTCAACGCGGGAACATGATCTTGTCATTTTTGATTTTCGACTTCCACGTATACTTATTGGTGCGTTGGTAGGCTTCGGCTTGGGGATATCGGGTGCCGTGCTTCAGGGAATAACCAAAAATCCGCTCGCTGATCCAGGTATTCTAGGCATTCATGCAGCGGCTGGAACTTCGGTTGTACTGGGCATGTTCTTGTTCCATGGTACGATTAAGGGTCCTAGCTGGTTGACGGTAATGACCATGCCGATGTTCGGTTGGATCGGGGGAATCGCGGCTGTTATCCTGTTGTATATGTTTGCTAAGCATAACGGTGAATTAGATCCACAGCGATTAATTTTGGTCGGCATTGCACTTGGTTCGGGTTTTGGTTCACTTACAATGTATATTTCATTAAAAATGAGTCCACAGGATTTCGAAATGGCTACCGTATGGCTATCGGGTAGTATTTATAGTGCGAATTGGAAGCATGTTGTTACGACACTACCCTGGATTCTGATTTTGGTACCGGTAATATGGAAAAAAGCGCATATTCTTGATCTCATGCAATTAGGTGAAATGAGTGTGAAGGGATTAGGCGTTCACGCGCAAAGGGAAAGACAAATTCTGTTGTTGTGCTGTGTTGGATTAATTAGTGCGTGTGTTGCTGTCTCTGGAAGTATTAGTTTTGTTGGTTTAATTGCCCCACATATTGCTAGGCGCTTGGTTGGAATTCATTACAAATATATCGTACCCGCATGTGGTGTAATTGGAATGTTGATGGTCATCGTCGGAGATTTCATTGGAAAGACCATATTTGCACCTGCACAACTTCCGGTAGGTATTGTTGTTTCTATTATTGGCGTTCCTTATTTTCTATTTCAGCTCTATCGGGGAAGAAGAAAATAACCTTTCGATCACGTCAAATCTCACACAGATCTTTAGATAGGGAGGGTGTCAATCATGAATGGAAGACACAGAACGGAGCTTTCAGCAGGATATGAGCTTATCATTTATCTACCTCTATCCTATGGTAAAGGTAAGAAGCATTATCCCGTTGTCTATGTACAGGATGAGGGGGAAGTTGTACTCGGAGGATTCAATTATATTGACCATTTAGTAATGACCAAGCAACTACCCGAAATAATCTTTGTAGGGATAAAGCCGCATAATCGCAGTATGGATTATACACCATGGGAAGCGCCATCACTTGTACCGGGCTTGCAAGATTTCGGTGGGGGAGCACAGGAATATTTAAAGGTTCTTGTCCATGAAATTATACCGTATATAGATGCTAATTATCGAACGATGTCAGGACCTGAGCATACAGGGATTGCAGGTTGTTCCTTGGGCGGTCTTGTCTCCATGTATGCTTACTACCAATACCCTCAAGTGTTTGGAAAAATTGCACTCATCTCGGCTTCCTTCTGGTATGAAAATGTTCTGTCATTTATGGATAAGGAGACCATTTCAGCGACAAATCATCGCATATATATGTATGTCGGGGAGCTGGAAGGGATCTACAAGACGAATATACAACGCGGCATGGTCATGCATACGAAGGAAGCACATGCCCTATTGCTCGATAAGGGTTTTCCACCAGATCAACTGACATTTGAAACCGATCCGAGAGGTACTCATGACGATTTCTTCTTCACACCTTATTTTATTAGAGGAATGATGAGGTTATTTAGTGAAGGAGAGATCATAGATGAACGATAATCCTATACGCTCAACCTTCACGATCCCAGGAGCAGAGCAATGGAATCTGACCAGTGATGCAGGTGAACATTACCGAGTGATGATCTGGGTACCACCAACGATAGCTCCGGAGAATGGATTTCCCGTTATTTATATGTTAGATGGTAATGCAGCCTTTGGTACGATGACCGAGACAGTTCGCCTGCTCAGTATGGGACCTTATCGGATAGAGCCATCTATAGTGGTTGGCATCGGTTATGATACGGATCAACCACTCGATACACCACGAAGATTTAATGATTATACCATCTATGCGAGTGATGATGAATTACCTCCGCGTAAGGACGATTCACCTTGGCCAGTAACGGGAGGTGCAGAACGTTTCTTATTGTTCATAGAACAAGAACTTAAACCTTTCATTGAACAAATATATGCAATTAATCGAGATCAACAAACGTTGTTTGGACATTCGCTCGGTGGATTTTTTGTCTTGTATACATTGTTTATGAAGGGCGAAGCTTTTCAAAATTATGTTGCGGGTAGTCCGTCGATCTGGTGGAAGAATGGATATATCGTCCCTTATGTGGATAATCTGAGCGAGAGTGCACAGCTTACTCCTTTGAAATCGTCACTCTATATCGGTGTAGGGAGCCAAGAGAAACCTCATATGATTCAGGATGCAAGGCTCATGTATGAACGCTTGAGTCAGGCAGACATTCCTGGCTTCCACGTTGAGCATCGCTGCTTCGAAGATGAAGGGCACCTTTCAATTATGGCTCCTCTGATTGGTAGGGCGATACGTTTTGCAGAAAATAGGAATCATCGATAATATATAGCATCTAAGAAGAGAGCTGATTCCTGTACTTACCAGAAGTCAGCTCTGTTTTAATTTAAGAATGAAAATATTAACATGACAAAAGAGCCTATATTAGATATGATGTTCAAGAATTGAATATTAGAAACAGGTGCCAATTATGCAGTTCGTCGAACTGAACATGAATTGGTTAAAAGGGAAGTGGGTGTAAATCCCACGCGGTCCCGCCGCTGTAATAGAGGAGTCCTTACAAGAAACCACTGGGAAACTGGGAAGGGTGTAAGGGTGTTGATACTTAAGCCAGAATACCTGCCTGTTTTTGTTACACCATTAACTCTACGATGGATAGAAGGTGTTTATTAGTGCATGCTAATTTTTAGCTGTTTACTATATATAAACCTCTTAACTTTTCTAGTTGAGAGGTTTTTTTGTTGTGTTAGTTCTACAGAAGGTTGCTAATTTGAGTGAAATGAAAGGGAGATGATACAAATGAGAAATAATAAATTCATAGCTTGGTTACTAATCGTAGGTATATTTATATCTACGGTTGCAACCAGTATGACCGTGTCTTATGCGGATACGGGGGGTGCAGAATCTAGTAATTCATTAACAAATGGAGATTATTTCAGCGATCAAACAGCTGTAACAAGTGATGTATACACAGATTTCATACCCAAGATGAATAGGTTAAGTGTACAAAGCACTTTAAACGCTACTCTATCAGCAAAAGAACAGTTAGATAACAATCTAGCTTATATTCTTAAAACTGTAACTAACCCTACCCTTGGAACAGGCGGCGGAGAATGGTCTATCCTTTCTTTAGCAAGAGCTAATTATACCGTTCCTGATGACTATTACGAGAACTACTACAACAATGTTGTTAAAGTATTGCAGAATGCGAATGGCGTACTACATAAAGTGAAATATACAGAGCATTCAAGGGTAATATTGGGATTAACCTCTATTGGTAAAGGTGTTATCGATGTGGGTGGTTACAATCAACTTGAAAAGCTAGCTGATTACAGCACAGTTATTAAACAAGGTATTAATGGACCCATTTTTGCTCTTATAGCACTAGACAGTAATCATTATGATATACCGATCGTTGCAGGTGTAAAAACACAGACTACGCGAGATATGCTGATCGATTATATTTTGGCAAAAGAGATTAGTGGTGGAGGATGGGCATTAAGCGGTAAAGTTCCAGATCCTGATGTCACCGGAATGGCAATACAAGGACTTACGCCATATTATGAGACGCGTCAAGATGTAAAAGAGGCAGTGGATCGAGCGATTGTATGGTTATCCCAAGCGCAAAAAGATGAGGGTGGCTATGCAAGTTGGGGAAGTATTAATAGCGAAAGTATTGCACAGGTTGTTGTAGCTTTAACGGGTCTAGGTATCGATCCACATACGGATTCAAGGTTTATTAAAAATGGCTATTCTACTATAGATGCCTTGCTATCATTTGCTGTTCCTGAAGGCGGGTTTATGCACGTTAAACCGGGAGCATCAGGTAATGGTGGGGCTGTAGCGGGTAAAGTAGACGGTATGGCTACGGACCAAGGTACTTTTGCTCTAGTGGCCTATGATCGATTTGTGAATGGTCAACAAGGTCTCTATGATATGACAGATGTACAAGGGAAACAACCGGAATTGCCACCGGCAACACCAGAGGTGCCACCGGCAACACCAGAAGTGCCACCAGTGACACCAGAAGTGCCGCCAGTGACACCAGAAGTGCCGCCTGTAACACCAGAGGTACCGCCAGTAACACCAGAAGTACCACCGGTAACACCAGAGGTACCGCCAGTAACACCAGAAGTACCACCGGTAACACCAACTCCTGAACTGAAATCTTATGTAACTCTATCTGTAGATAAGCTTACGATAAACAAGGGCGATGTTGTTGCAGCTATAAGAGTTGAATTACAACCGGGTGACACGGCTTGGACCGTATTAAAAAGAGTGCTTGATAAACGTAATATAGGTTACAATTTTTCTTGGACTGAAAAATATGGAAGTATCTATATGGAATCCATTGCGGGTGATGGAGAATTTGACCATGGTAGCGGCAGTGGCTGGATGTATAATGTCAACGGCTGGTATCCCAACTATGGAGCGAGTCAATATATTTTGAATGATGGGGATTATGTACAATGGCGTTATACGACTGATCTAGGTACAGATTTAGGTGAAGACCTTAGCCAATGGGATCAGACTTCCGAAGGTCAACTATCGGTAGTTCAAGGAATCGTTATTCAATCTGATGACAAAACACCAGTTATCAATGTGCCTAAGGATATCTCCATGGACTATACGCTGAACATATTAAAGGAACTTAAAAATACCACGAATATCACGATTAACATTCCAAATGTTCAATCGAAAGTGTTGCTTAATGTAGCAGATGTCAAAGACGATATTCCAATGATTACGGTAGTAAAAGGGGATACATCGGTTGTTATCGAGAAAGGAACTCAACTGAAAACGGGAGATCCTAAGATTGAACTTATGACATCAGCTGACACGAACACTACAACCATACCAAATCTTATTAAAGGAACACTGAAAGAAAATGAAAAGTTAGAAAAATTGAATCAAGTCTTCGTGATGGGAAATGGTTCTAATCAAGCGCTATTTGATAAACCTGTTACCTTTATCTTCAAAGGTGGCAAAGAGCAACTTCCAGGGTTCATAGAAGGCAATACATTTACACCAATTACGATGTATAACACGGAAGAGAACGGGATCCAAGCGACAAAAGGGAATGTGAAGCAAACTTATTCCTTTATTAAGGGCAACGATCTCTATTTAAAAACAAATGTGATGACAACCTTTGTGTCGTATACCGTTAGCAAATTTAATGTGGTGAATCCTGTTGATGTGGTAAACCCAATAGATTTGAAAAAAATATATACAGATGCCAATGTCATCTCCTTATGGGCGTATGAAGCTATTGGTGTGGCAACGCAGAACGGGTTTATTCAAGGGAATAATGGGAAGTTTAATCCGAAATCTAACATTACAAGAGCAGAGTTTACCAAAATAATAGCGACAGTTCTCGGACTTGATCTAACAGTAGACAAAAGTATTAGCTTCAAGGATGTTGCTACAGATGATTGGTTCTATCCTTATGTTAATGCGGCTTATAAAGCAGGATTCATTACAGGCTTTAATCATGAATTTAATCCCACCGATAAGATTACCCGGGAGCAAATGGCAGCAACAATTGTAAGAGCGCTGGGAATTAACCCTACGAAGTTAACAACGCAACTCAAAGATTTCAATAGTGTATCCGCTTGGGCTAGAACAGATGTGGAGACTATTAATGCACTAGAATTAATGGTGGGTAGTGATAGTCAATTCAGACCCAAAGATTTCGTAACAAGAGAGATGGCAGCGGTAGTTGCTACTAGGGCTTATGACTATAAGAATGGAAATAAGGGATCGGATGTAGTCGTAGGTAAGGTAGAACATCAAAAAGTTAAGGAAACGATTCAAGACACAGCAGCTTTTTTGCAAAAGGCAGTTACTGATCCTGTTATAGCTAGTGTTGGTGGGGATTGGACGGTATTCGGATTAGCACGTTCGGGTGTGTCAGTTCCGGATGCCTATTACGCGAAATACTATGCCAATGTGGTAAAAATACTAAATGAAAAATCAGGAAAACTGCACAATGTAAAATATACGGAGTATGACAGAGTAATTCTAGCGTTAACTTCTGTCGGTAGAGATATTGACGATGTAGCGGGATATAACTTAAGAAAACCTCTCGCAGATTTCGACACCTTAATTAAACAGGGGATTAATGGACCTATCTTTGCGCTTATTGCCCTGGATAGTAATCATTATGAAATACCAACGGTTACAGGTGTTAAGATGCAGACAACAAGAGACATGCTCATTGATTTTATATTGAAAAGAGAGATTAATGGAGGTGGATGGGCATTAGGTGATAGCCCTGATGTATCCGATGCGGATATCACTGCCATGGCCATTCAAGGGCTTACGCCGTATTATGCAACACGTTCAGATGTAAAAGCTGCTGTGGATCGCGGCGTTGCCTGGTTGTCCAAAGCTCAGACGACGGATGGGGGTTACACCAGCTGGGGCTCTGTGAACTCTGAGAGTATTGCTCAGGTCATTGTAGCTTTAACTAGTCTTGGTATAGATCCTGACAGTGACTCCAGATTTATAAAGAATGGAAAGTCTCCAATTGACGCGTTACTAAGCTTTGCTGCACCAAGTGGTGGGTTCTACCATATTCATTCAGGTGACAAAGGTAATGGAGGTGCGAATCCAGGTGAAGTCGATCTTATGGCTACAGATCAGGCATTGTATGCCCTTGTAGCTTATGAACGGTTTATGAATGGACAGACACGTCTGTATGACATGACGGACGTTAAATAGTAAATAATCTGAATAACGAAGCAAGGGTAGAAGCGTGTGCCCTTGCTTCGTTATTTTAAGGTGGGACATAGATATGTTAAACAACAAGAAAAGATGGTTAGCGGCAATATTGATCATAGGTGTACTAGCTATTGCATTCTTTTGGGGTGGGGACTATCAGAAGAGTACGAATAAGCTCGCTGAAGATAACACAGAGATGGGGGTTATAAGTGACGTAGATGCCTCT
Organism: Paenibacillus sp. Y301; assembly: GCF_059445505.1. Taxonomy (NCBI): domain Bacteria; kingdom Bacillati; phylum Bacillota; class Bacilli; order Caryophanales; family Paenibacillaceae; genus Paenibacillus; species Paenibacillus sp. Y301. The sequence continues at coordinate 149,896 of NZ_JCAIUL010000003.1, forward strand.
CACAATAGTGCGTCTCCGCAAGACGAAGATGCTGATCGTGTAGCGGAGGCAACCTCAGCATCGGATAAGAAGGCAACCGATCTGAAATCGGATGATGCGAATAAGTCAGAAGATCATACAGCGCAAATAGAACAAGAAACGGATGAAAAGGAAAAAGATACGGAAGTTGAAAAAGCAGTAGAAATAGGAGCGGGGACGAAATCAGACACCGTGGTAGGGACAGATAAGCCAGTAAAAGAGACAGAGAAACCCGTAGTTAAAGTGGGAGAAGCAGAGAAGGCTGGATCGAAGCAGCCTGTAATGGCTCCAGTTACAAAATTAGATGATAAGGAACTAACGAAGTCAACAACAAACAAATCCCCAACTAGTAAATCAGAAACCCCTAAAGAGAGTAAGAAGGACAAATATCTGACAGATCCTGTGCCGGCTGGGAAGCCAGAACCTGTGGAGTGGCAGGATGTAACGATAAACAAGAAGGAAGAACTAACGGTTACGCTGTCAGTTACAGCAACAACGATTTTAAATAATATGGATAAATTAAATAAGGATAAACTTGAAGTGTTGCCAGCCGATGGCGTCATATATAAGCAGCAAAAGGTAACCTTTTATGAAGGAGAGTCTATATTCGATGTGTTACTACGAGAGATGAAGAAGAATAAAATTCATATGGAATTTACCATGACCCCGATCTACAACAGTAACTATATCGAGGGCATTAACAATCTTTATGAATTTGACTGCGGAGAACTGAGCGGATGGATGTACAAGGTTAATGGGTGGTTTCCGAACTATGGTGCAAGTCGATATGTACTTCATGACGGGGATGTCGTTGACTGGGTATATACATGTGATTTAGGCCGAGATGTTGGTGGATATATGGCCGTAACGGGGGAAGGCAAGTAATGACAATGAAGGATTCCTTCGCTACCTTCCATCCGATGGTTAATTTTGTTTATTTTGTCGTGATATTGCTATTTAGTATGTTCTTCATGCATCCGATCTTTCAAGTGATAGCACTCATCAGTGCCATTGTGTATTCCATTATGTTAAAAGGGAAAAGCGCTATTACATTTAATGTACTCTATATGCTCCCCTTATTATTGTTCATGGCTGTAATGAATCCTGCGTTTAATCATGCGGGTGTTACGATTCTTTTTTATCTAGACAATGGCAATCCGATTACACTGGAATCGATTCTATTTGGTGTGGCAGCAGCGTGTATGTTTGTGACGGTGATCGTGTGGTTCTCTTGTTATAACGTTGTCATGACATCAGATAAATTCATTTATATTTTTGGCAAAATATTGCCTTCGTTATCGTTGATCTTCTCTATGGTGCTTCGTTTTGTTCCTAGGTATATCACACAAATCAAGGTGATATCGAATGCTCAGAAGTGTATAGGAAGAGATGTTACACAGGGGAATATGCTGACAAGGGCTCGTAATGGAATTACTATATTATCGATTATGACGACTTGGGCATTAGAAAATGCGATAGAAACGGCTGATTCGATGAAGTCTAGAGGATACGGATTGCCGCATCGCACGAGCTTCTCGATCTTTCGGTTCGATCGTCGGGATCAACTTGCGATGACGAGTATGTTGGGATTAACTGTTGTTATTCTAATAGGGGCAGTTATGGGTGAGAACACGATCCGATTCTTTCCATCTGTTAAAGCACAAGCCATTTCGCCGTTCAGTGTGGTTGTGTATATCGCTTATGGGGTTCTATGTATGATACCCGTGATTATCAATGTGCTGGAGGGAATGAAATGGAAATCTATACAATCCAAGATATAAGTTTTACTTTTCCAGAACAAGAGAAGGAGGCTCTTTCTCATATTAATCTGTCTATAGAAAGTGGAGAATTTATTACGATATGTGGGAAGTCAGGTTGCGGAAAGAGCACATTATTAAGGCAACTGAAAACGATACTTACACCACATGGCAAGCGTGATGGATCTATTTACTTCAAAGGACAATCGATAGAAGAAATGGATCATCGGACACAGGCATCTGAGATCGGATTTGTACTTCAGAATCCTGACAATCAGATTGTGACGGATAAAGTATGGCACGAGCTTGCCTTTGGGCTAGAAAGTTTAGGATATGACAGTAGTACGATTCGTTTACGTGTAGCTGAAATGGCGAGTTTTTTTGGCATCCAGACTTGGTTTCACAAGCATGTGGCAGAGCTTTCTGGAGGTCAGAAACAGCTCCTAAACTTGGCTTCCATTATGGCGATGCACCCTTCGGTATTAATTCTCGATGAGCCTACCTCGCAATTAGATCCGATTGCGGCGGCTGACTTTTTGGATACGATAAAGAAAATAAATCGAGATCTTGGGACTACAATTGTTATGACAGAACATCGTCTGGAAGATATTCTTCCGATCTCAGATCGTCTTATTGTTATGGATGCAGGAGTGATCATTGCTGATGATTCACCTCATAAGGTTGGCGAAATGTTAAGTGGGTTGAATCACCCGATGTTCCGTTCGATGCCTTCGCCGATGCAGATTTATGCAGGAGTGGACAATGACTTGGCCTGTCCGATTACGGTGAAGGATGGACGCCAATGGGTAAATGCTTTACTTCGTGATAAAACAGCGGTGACAATCGATGATACGAAAGGTATTTCGGAGATATCTAATAGAAGCGCCATTACATTCAAAGATGTGTGGTTTAAATACGAGAAGAACGGATCGGATATTATCAAGGATTTATCTTTTGAAGTACAAGAGGGTCAATTTTATTGTATCGTTGGTGGTAATGGGACCGGTAAAACATCAACACTATCGCTCATTAGTGGAATCCTTCAGCCACATCGTGGGAAAGTTCTCTTAGGGGGAAAGAATCCTGCCAAGATGAATGCGAAAGAGCTATTCTCTCAGAATCTTGGTATATTGCCTCAAAGTCCACAGACGTTATTTGTGAAGAAAACCGTTGAACTGGACTTATATGAAATGTTATCCGATAAGGCTCTAACGAAGGAAGAAAAGGTATCTAAAGTAGATACCATAATTAAGTTTGCAGAGCTTGAACCTTTACTAGCCATGCATCCTTATGACTTGAGTGGAGGAGAGCAGCAGCGAGTGGGATTGGCTAAGGTGCTCTTATTAGAGCCGAGGGTCTTATTGCTCGATGAACCAACGAAAGGACTGGATGGTTTTTTTAAAGAAAAGCTTGCTGTATTTCTGAAGAACTTACAAGCCAAGGGTGTTACGATTGTGATGGTGTCGCACGATATTGAATTTTGTGCCAAGTATGCAGATGTGTGTGCAATGTTCTTTGATGGCCAGATTATTACATCGAAACCAACCCATGAATTCTTCTCAGGAAATAGCTTTTATACAACAGCCGCTAATCGTATGGTTCGCCATATATGGCCTGAGGCCGTAACTATAGAGGATGTGATTGAACGATGTCAGACAAGCCATTAAAGATCAATCGGTTGAGTCGTAGAACCCTATTAGCAGTGTTGCTTATTCTCATGGTCATTCCAGCTACGATTGTGCTTGGCGTTTTTGCCTTGGATGATCGTAAGTATTATTTTATAAGTTTATTGATTGTATTATATACGATGATTCCCTTTGCCATGGGTTTTGAGAATCGAAAGCCGCAGGCACGAGAATTAATCGTAATCGCCGTATTAACAGCTATTGCTGTGGCAGGACGAGGGGCCTTTTTCATGTTGCCACAGTTCAAGCCTGTGGTGGCTATTGTGATTATAGCAGGGGTGTGTTTGGGTGCAGAGGCAGGGTTTCTCGTAGGTGCCGTGACCGGGTTTGTATCTAACTTTTTCTTCGGTCAAGGACCATGGACACCGTGGCAAATGTTCTGTTTTGGCATTATAGGTTTTGGCGCAGGGATCTTATTTAAAAAAGGGATGCTGAAAAAGACAAGACTTTCCCTATGTGTGTTTGGAGGATTTGCCACTTTTTTAATTTATGGGGGTATCATTAATATAGGGTCACTTTTGATGTTTACGTCACAGTTCTCATGGAAGGCTCTACTTGCCACGTATATCTCAGGATTCTGGTTCGATATGGTGCATGCGATTGCTACGGTTGTGTTCCTCTTCTTCATTTCCCAGCCGATGATAGAGAAATTGGATCGGATAAAGATCAAGTATGGGTTGATTGAACCGTAGATTGTTGATCCTCAAATTGGGGTGCACAAAGCCATGAAAATGACTTGGGCACCCATTTGTTTTTTTGTAGGATAAATTTGTCAAAAATGAGTTATAGTGATTAGCCACAATCTACACTTCCTGATAAATCCTCTCTAAAAAAAATATACTTTCCTCCAGATGTTCTTCCGTTGTGCTCTCCAATATCCCATGGATATGAGGGCGTTGGTATTTCATATAGCGAAGAATAGGTTCAAACTGAAGCCATCCCTGTCCAACAGGGACGATATGGATAGCTCCATCCTTAACTACAAAGTCTTTTAAATGAATGACCGCAATCCGATTTCCTAAGAGTTCCAACGCCTCAGCAATGATAGTTTCCTGTTGCAAGTAATTGGTAGGCGACATCAGATTGGCGCAATCCAAAATAATTTGAAGATTGTTAGATGGAACAGCATCTAATAGTCGCCGTGTTAATGGAGCAGTGTAAAGTGGGTGATGTAGTCCTGCCTCAATCCCAACGGTTACACCGAAACGTTCAGCTTCTTCCACCATTTCGCTTACCGAAGTGATTACTTGTTGAAAAGCTTCTTCTGTAAAATTGTCCGTTGTATATCCTTGTCCAACGCTACCTGTCTCCGTACCTACTAGACTGGCACCGAAATCTCTAGCCAAACGAAGGTGGGTACTAAACGCAGCTAAGGCTTGTGTTCGTTTCTGTGGATCTCTGTCCACTATATTGACGTAACAACCTAGAACTGCCATATGGATCCCTGCTTGCCTAAATGCATTACCAAAGTAACTGGCCGTACCAGGACTTATAGCAGATAGACTCGGAACACTTTCAGGAAAAGATTTCTTCACTGCAAATTGAATATGTGAGAGATTATAATGTTGTATCTTTTTAATTAAGTCGTTCAATGGGATTTGTCCAAAGTCATGCGCTCGGATTCCTAGATGAAGGGGAATTGTCATAGGAGTGCTCCTTTTAGTATAGGTAATGAAGTAGCATGTGTAATGGCTTGTGCCACAAGATTGGCTATTTGCCGTGCTCCTTCTTCTGAGAAATGTGTGTCGTCCACGAGACCATTTGGATAATTAGGATGTTCTTGTTTAGGCAAATGCATAAACAATGTCTTGGATTTCTCTGCTCCTAATGACAGGTAGAGTTGTTGAGATGCTGCGAAAATATCAAGTAACGCTGTCTGCGTTTCTTCAGCTACTTGTCTCATGATGGAAGGATAAGGACCTACAGCAAGTGGATCGGGTTGTCCATCTGGGTTGAAGCGGCGGCGACTTACAGAGGTCAACAGAACCGGAGTTCCACCGAGCTGTCGAGCGGATTCAATAAATTGAATTAGATTTAAGCGATAGTCTGTTTCGGGATCCGTATACCGAGAAGAGTCTTCTTTTTTTTCATCGTTGTGTCCAAATTGAATAAATAGGAAGTCACCGGATTGAAAGTCTCTTTTAATAGCATCCAATCGCCCATCAGCTATATACGACTTGGTACTTCGCCCATTGATCGCACGATTATCTACACGAATAGCTGTTCCAAAATAACCTTGCAGGTACTCACCCCAGCCTGTCATTGGCTTCTCGCTTGCCCCTTTGAGTGCGGCAGTGGAATCTCCCGCGATAAATAGAGTATGTGTCATGTGATCTCCTCCTTGTTAATAAATCAATCTGCACACGTTAACAATTCTGAATATATCGAATACTAAAACTGTCCACAATTCGGGTATAATATATTTATATATTTCTTTAATTGGAAATGTTAACGATTTCATTGTAGGTACTACTTTTTTTAAAGTCAATGATTAAATAGTATGCGTATATGTTATGAAAGCGCTATAATAATGTTGATGACAAGAATTAAAGGAGATCCTTTAACAGCGCCTAACAACGCGCCTTTTGTAAAGTGTTTTTGTACAAATGGATAGGCAATGATCTGATAGGTCTTCAATGCACTTAATGTATCATTCAGAATACGCACCAGTTACCGTGATGTCAATTCGCAACTTAACTATATTGCCACTATGGGAATGGATGAAACAGGGTACTCACTCATCAGTCTGGAGCAGAATTGGCGAATTATGAATGGAACCTTATCTTATTTGACCGAAATGGAACGGGAAGACTTATATAACTCAAAGTCCTTTAAGGTGATTTTCTTCTTCACTACCTCGCTAAAAGAACTGGTGGTGCTGTAAGTGTTGAAGGCATATTCAATACTTTGGATTTTATGTTCCACATTATTTTTGGTTTGTGCAATGAAACTTTGTTTTGTACTAGCAACCCTCTCGATGACTGAACTCGTCGTACTAAAGTAGATATAACTACCAAAACTAATTACAAGACCTACTCCCAAGATTAAAATCGGAATGAAAATTTTATAAAACATAATTCCCATTACTGTCACTAGCGCTACCTTGTTCTGCTCCATTTCCACATGCCGTTATTAATAGTGCGGTACAAATCATCAAAGCTGCTAATTTTCGAGTCTTATGTCTCATATTGACTACCCCATTTCTATAATTGGTAAGCTACAGCTATATCTTCCACTTTTACCTAGATAAGATGCTGCCTAGTAAAAGTAAGAATTCCTTAGTAAACACCGTCTTCTCCTAATTTCTTAGCTAGTTTATTAGAACCCATAACTAAGATTAGGCCGTCACAATAATCGCCATGGTCGCTTGGTAGAATTTCTAATACATCCACTAAAGCCATGACATACCACCCTAGAGAACGCCCCCAGAAATTTGGGGATGGTTGCAACGACGATAACCGCCATCTTAACCGTCTGAGCAGGTGGAATGATGCGGACTCAGGAGTCTGGTATCAAGTGGTTAATCTGGGTGAACGCAAAGGAAATTATTTGGAAGCATCTGCTTCAAGTATGATCACTTATGCTACAGCCAAAGGAATTCGATTAGGTGTATTGGACATGAGCTGGAATGAGACGTTGGACGTAGCATTTAATGGACTGATCACAGAGTTTATACTCGAGACCAAAGAAGGATGGGTTAATCTAAATAAAAACTGTGAAGTTGCTGGCTTAGGTGTAGGTGAAAAGCGCGATGGCTCCTTTGCATATTATATAAGTGAATCTATTATTACGAACGATCAAAAAGGAATAGGGGCATTCTTACAAGCTTGTGGTGAATACGAACAATCAATACGATAAAGTTGATACATTCTGTTGAGAGGTGGATGAACGTGTATAACATCGTGGATTATGGTGCGAATAAGGACAGTGGAGAGTTAGCAACTGAAGCAATTTCGCGTGCAATTGAAGCGGCAAGTGAAGCCGGTGGAGGAACGGTGTATGTTCCGGCCGGTACATTCCTGAGCGGTGCTATTCATTTGAAAAGCAACATTGAATTGCATTTAAGCCCAGGCGCTACCCTTTCATTTAGCACGAACCCGGAAGATTATCCTGTGGTGGAATCTAGATGGGAAGGGGAAAAGCAACTGGTTCATTCTCCTTGTGTTTTTGGTAAGGATTTAGTCAACGTATCGATTACCGGAAGCGGGTCCTTAGATGGAAATGGTGCACCTTGGTGGGATAAGCATCGGAATCATCGGGAGGAGTTAGAGTATCCAAGACCAAATTTAATCGGTTTTAACAGCTGCCAGCGAGTCATTCTGAAAGATCTGACACTCTTGAATTCTCCTAGTTGGACCGTTAATCCTATCTGTTGTTACAATGTCACGATTGACAATATTTCCATTCTAAACCCCGCAGATTCTCCCAATACAGATGGTATTAATCCCGAGTCTTGCTCTAATGTCCGAATTAGCAATTGTAATATCGATGTAGGTGATGATTGCATTGCTATAAAAGCAGGAACGGAAGACACGAAAGAACGGATTCCTTGCGAGAATATTACGATTACGAATTGTACGATGGTTCATGGACATGGCGGGGTCGTTCTCGGGAGTGAGATGAGTGGAGATATTCGTAATGTCACGATTAGCAATTGTATCTTTAAACAAACGGATCGGGGCATTCGAATGAAATCGAGACGTGGACGTGGAGGCATCATAGAAGACATTCGGATTAGTAATATTGTCATGGAAGATGTGATTTGTCCATTTACCCTTAACCTATATTATTTCTGTGGACCTCGTGGGAAAGAGAAATATGTATGGGACAAGAATCCTTACCCGATTACAGAAGAAACACCTCATTTTAGACGTATTCATTTCGCCAATATTACGGCACGTCACGTTCATGCTGCTGCGGGGTTCATTTATGGACTTGCAGAGCAATACGCTTCGGAGATTACCTTTACTAACGTTGACATATCTATGGCTAAGAATGCCGTACCGGGTCATCCAGACATGATGACAGGGATTGAGAACATGAACAATCGCGGCTTTTATCTAGGTAATGTGAGGGATGTTCACTTTCATCAGGTGACCATTGAGAATCATGAGGGTCCTGCGTTCTATATTGAGAATGGTGAAGCGGTTGAGATCATCCATTGTCAATCGAGGAACACGAACAAGCCAGAGAAATTGGTAGAACAAGTAACAGTAGCACTTTCAGAACAGAATATGGTGAAGTGAGGGAGATCATGATGGAATCCGATAAACTGCAACAGTTATTAGGTGATCTTCCAACATGGAATCCGATATCGGTAACAGTGATGAAACTAGAGGAACGAGATGGCTATCGTCTTGAGTCACTTTTGCTAGATTTAAATGGTATCGAACAGGTACCCGCTTATGTTGCGACACCTTTACAAGGGGATGGTCCATTTCCTTTGGTCATCTTTAACCATTCCCATGGCGGGAATTATGCGAATGGGCGTAATGAATTTGTCCATAGCAGTCCTTATCTACAACAGCCATCCTTCGCTAAGACCCTGACAGATATGGGGTATGCTGCTTGTTGCATCGACATGTGGGGATTCAATGAGCGTAGTGGGAAAACTGAGAGTGAACTTGTGAAAGAAATGTTGTGGCAAGGTCAAGTGATGTGGGGCATGATGCTGTACGATAATCAACGAATGATCGATTACATGTGTCAACGTGAAGATATTGATGCATCTCGCATAGCTACGATTGGCATGTCCATGGGTGGACTGATGGCATGGTGGCTGGGTGCATTAGATGAACGGGTTGGAGTGATTGTAGATATCTGTGGGCAGGTAGACGCTCATACCTTAATTGCCAAAAGAGGATTAGATCATCATGGCTTCTACTCCTATGTTCCTGGGTTATTGAAGCATTACACAACACTTGATATTCAGAAACGGATTGTCCCTCGTCCGCGAATGAGTCTAGTGGGTAGAAATGACCGAATGTGTCCCATAGAAGGTGTAGAGTATTTAGCTCAGGGCTTATCCGAAGCTTATCATGCTGCAGAACAGCCAGAGCATTGGCAATCAGTCATTAGCAGTGGGGGTCATATGGAGACATTAGATATGCGAATCAGGTGGCAACAATTTCTAGCTCAACACTTGGAATAGCGCTGCGAATGAGAAGACCGTTCAATATCGAGAATTCGGTGTGAAGGATGCTGATATAGTAAGTGCGCAACGTGTTCCATGGGCAGGATGTTATGCAACGGAGGCAATGGATCTGAACCAAGAGGATGTGTTTGCCGGGTGCAATTTCTGGAAGATGGAAAGGAAGTAGAATGTAATGACTATGATACAGAATCCAATATTAAGAGGCTTTAATCCCGATCCGTGTATGCTACGGTTTGAGGACACTTATTATATAGCGGTATCTTCGTTTGAATGGCTGCCAGGAGTACGGGTGTATCAATCACAGGACTTGGCGCATTGGGAGTATTGTACAGATATATTAACGAATCAAGTAGATTTGAGAGGTAATCCGAAAAACTGTAGCATTTGGGCGCCCCAATTGAGTTACCACGATAATCTTTTTTATCTTTTATATACGGATGTGAAAAGTACGAAACGTCCGTTTAAGGACGATCATAATTTTCTTATTACTGCGCCAACCATGGAAGGCCCATGGTCGGACCCTGTCTATCTTAACAGTAGTGGATTCGATCCCTCTTTATTTCACGACGACGATGGACGCAAATGGTTACTAAATGCATTATGGGATTACCGCATTGTGGAAGGTAACAAATCTAGTGGTATTGTGATGCAAGAATACGATAGTAAGCAACAGTGTTTGGTTGGAGAACCTATTAAACTATTCGATTGTACACCATTGAAGAAGACAGAAGCGCCTCATATATATAAGCGTAATGGTTATTACTATCTGATTACAGCAGAAGGCGGGACAGGAACAGGACATGCAGTAACTGTCGCACGGTCTAAAGCGTTGTTAGGGCCCTATGAAGTGGATCCGATGAACCCGATGCTTTCTTCGAGAAATAATCCAGAGTTACCGTTACAATGTGCAGGACATGGTAGTCTTGTAGAGACGGCTGCCGGTGAATGGTATATGGCGCATCTTTGTACACGTCCGATCGACGGTGAATATGCCATTTTAGGAAGAGAAACGGCCTTGCAACAAGTGTTCTGGGATGAGGAAGGCTGGTTGCGATTAACATCGGGTGGTAATACACCTCAATTAGAAGTTCCAGCTCCCAAAGGAATTGTCATGAAAGAGCATGAATATAACCCTGTCTTTGAAGATTCATTCGAGGGCACGGAGATTAAGGAAACATGGAATTCATTACGAATAATGGTGGAAGATCGTTGGTGTTCACTAACGAAACGTCCCGGATATCTTCGATTGGTAGCTGGGGAATCGATACAGAGTCTGTTCCAGCACCATATTCTAGCTATTAGACAAAGGGATAAGTGTTTTCGAGCAGAAACAGCCCTTGAGTATTATCCAGATTCTTATTTACAAATGGCAGGATTGTTGTTGTATCTCAACGAGGATAATTACCTGTATGCATATGTAAGTCACGAAGAGGGTCAAGGAAAGGTATTACGTCTGATGAGATGTGTGGCAGACACGTTTACTTTGGTACCTGTTTTCATTGGGATTCCAGAGGATCGTCCCATTCATTTAGCCGTTGAGGTAAAGGAAACACAAGCACAATTCTATTATCAAAGTGGACATGAATCAGGATAGAAATCCCTCTTTGGTTCGGAGAATATCAGTTTCTTATCCGGTGGATTCACGGGTATTTTTGTAGGGATTGCAGCCCATGATATGCAACAGTTCCAAGGGAGTTATGCTGACTTCAGTCATTTCCGATATATAGGAAAAGATTGAACAAGTGTCGGGGTAATCAATAAATAAGATACTGAGTGTCATTCCTAGAAGGGGATGACACTCATTTTTTTGTAACGTAGATCCTATTAATGTTGCATGTCCACTCATTTATTCATAATAGGGGTATACTACCAGAAGAGGGGTTTGAAGATTTAGGTATATATGCTCTCTTTTTTATAGTAAAATAGAAAAACGTGAAAAAAATACGTGCACGGTAAATTTAATGAATAGTGCGTTTTAATCTTCATAAATAAGATTCGGAGGAGATATATTGTATGGCACAGCGAAGTAAACAAGAAGTGTTTGAGTATTTAGAACGGGCTGAGGTCGGAGCTGTGGGTACTTCTAATATGGGGTCGCCTAGGCAAAGAATGATGCATTTTGCAGTAGATGAAGAGTTTAACTTCTACTTAACGAGTACGAAGGGTGATCCCAAGGTGATTCAATGGATCAATATTCCCGAGACAGCTTTGTTAATTCATCAAGGCCCTACCTTTATGGAAATGGAAGAATGCGAGGTTATCGGAAGGGCAGAGGTCATCAAGGATGAGAAGGAGCGACAAAAGGCGATTGATCTGTTGGTAAATCGGTCTCCCATTGTCGGACAATTTCATAGTATTGGTGCTCTTGATCGGTTGGAGTTCATTCGCGTGAAGCCATTTACAGTTAAGTATCGTTATGTGCCGGAGATCCTTCAAGGGGAACCTCCAACGGTGTTCGATTTCGAACACAATCGCGAGAGCGTCAACGTCTGGGATGATATTAAAGCAAAGGCACGGGCATGGAAAGAAGCAGTTCGTGCGTTATCGTTGACAGCTTCATTAGTTCCCATTCTGTTGGGAGCAGCTCTAGCACTATCGCAGAGTGGTGAGCTCAACGTGCTTACCTTTTTATTAACGTTACTTGGTGGACTTATGATTCAAGTAGGGACGAATATGATCAATGATTGGAAGGACGCTGAACGTGACAGTGAGAACCAAACGGGAATACGTCCATTCACCGGTGGATCGCGGGTGATTCAGCTCGGTTTAATCTCTAGAGCAGACATGGGGTTTTTCGGTATTGCATTATCGGTCTGTGCCGTGCTAATTGGGATATTCCTGTTGTTCGCTAGTGGACTTGGTCTAATTCCACTGATCTTGTATGGACTTATAGCGGGTGTTTTTTATACAGGTGGAAAAGGAAAACTCTCCTTCATTAATATGGCAACGGGTGTAGCTGAATTCTTAGTTGCTACGACGTATGGTGTATTTATGACGATGGGTGCTTACTATGTACAGACTGGACATTATTCGTTGCAAGCATTCCTGATATCATTACCTGTGGCTTTGTTTATCAATAACGTCTTGATCATTAATCAGTTCCCTGATGTAGAATCAGATACTACTTCTGACAAGAAAACATTGGTTGTTCGACTAGGTAAGAAGAAGGTTAAAAATATGCTAATCTTCTGTTTTATCCTAGGTTATGTCATCATTGCGTTGCTTCCGGTTCTGGGGTACGGGCCGTATACGTTATATTTTTCATTCTTGTCCGTTCCATTTGCAGTACAAGCGATTCGTTACGCACATCAGTATTATAATGAAAATGCGGTGGATCTCATCCCGAGTAACGCTCACACAGCGATGAATCACTTATTTAGTGGATTACTTCTCGTGTTCGCCTACCTGTTAAACAGTGTCATCACTTTAGCCATACCTATTCTGTATTTAATAGCATCTCTAATGTTGGTTTTCTGGGTGTGGAATTATATCGAAGGACATAGAAAAGCGATGAATGAATTTAGATTCGCATTTAGGAAGTAAGCTTAGATGCATAGTTTTCTCAATAAGAAAATCCAAAGCCCTTGTTTATCAAGGCTTTGGATTTTTTTAAAATATAAGAATTTATAAGTATTTCTGCTTATAAATAGAATTATATTTCAACGCTAAACGTTTCATCGCCGCTAAAGGACGGCGAAGCCGTTTATGCTTGATTGCAAATGGGTTTGAAGCCGGTTACCGTAGAATGGGTCTTTTTTTGAATTACCCATACAATTTTGGGGAGATAATGCCGATATATGAACGTAATCACTTATTGTTTAAATATTATGATGTGCTCGATGTAAAGCTAGAAAGTAAATATGAAAATATAAGTTCTGTTTTCTTTTTAGGAGATGCAATCCAATACATCATGGAATTAGGGGAGGCATGTAATGAATACAAAAGGTATCCTTTTTAAATCAACGACTGTGTTATCATTGCTATTTTTGTTACTTGGAGGGACATTAGCTTATATCTCATATGAACGGTTACAAGTGGAACAATCTAATGAACTGGTTGCGATGGAACAAACAATCCATAGTATCATTGTACAAGCCATTCCGACAATCGAGAATGCAAAAACATTAATTGGCTCGGATAAGCTCATGATAGATTCGGGGATTCAACAATTACAGTTGCAGTTGAATAGCTTGAAGAGTAACAAATTGATATCAAATAGTTATATATATATGCCAGAAGTTAAGACGAATGGAGATACTAAAGAAATCAAGCTATTACTTGCAGATCAAAATCTGTATGATACGGGTATGCCACCAGGTGCTATCTATGAAACAAAGGGTACTTTCGCAGACACCTTAACTAAGTTAGAAACAGATGATTATGCAATATCGGATGTGTACAGTGATGAGTATGGTAAATGGATAAGTGTTGTAAGCTCAATCAATGACGATCACGGGAATAGGATTGCTATATTTGGAGTTGACTACGATTACAATATATTACAAACTAAGCAGAATTCTCAGATCAATGTAACGATTATTATCGGTGGAGTTCTAATTATTATTTTTGTAGCGCTAGCTGTTATACTCGTTCGATTTACGTTGCTTCCTATCATCAGGTTGTCTGAATTAAGTAAGAAGGCAGCTGAAGGAGATCTTTCTGTAAAGATACCTATTAAGAATCATGACGAAGTAGGGATACTATCGGCCAACTTTAATGCCATGATCACTAATATTCGTCAGTTAGTTCACAATGTACAGAAAACTTCTGTAGATGTAACAACTTCCTCCAATGCATTGATGATGAGCGCAAATCAGACTTCAAAAGCATCTGAAGAAATCACAAGTTCAATCCAAGAGGTGGCATCCGGATCGGACACACAAATGCAATCGGCTATGGAAAGCCAAATGGCTATGGAAGAAATAGCTATTGGAATACAACGAATTGCGGAGTCTTCTTCAAGATTGTCTGAACATGCAAGTGAGGTCACAGGAACCGCGGAGCACGGTAATCAAATCATTCATCAATCGGTGCATGATATGGAAGCCATTTATTCATCGGTTTCAGATACTGTAGTCATATTAAATGAATTACAAGAGCATTCTCAAGAAATCGAGAAGGTGCTCGCTATTATAACGAACATTGCAAAACAGACGAATCTGCTGGCGCTTAATGCTTCAATAGAAGCTGCTAGAGTGGGAGAACACGGAAAAGGATTTGCTGTCGTGGCGAATGAAGTTCGGAATTTAGCAGAATCGTCTAAAGAATCCTCGGAGCAAATTTCAATTCTATTAAATAATATTTCGTCGAATGTAGATCGTGCTTCAGTAGCTATGAATACAAGTATGACTCAAGTTATCCATGGTATCCAGGCGGTATTTATAGCGGGAGAGACATTCCAAGGAATTGTTGGATCATTGAAGACCGTTAATGAACAAATACATGAAGTATCGGTAGCTTCGGAAGAGATGTCTGCTGGGAGTGAAGAGATAACTACTTCACTTGTTGAACTTGCTGAAATCGGTAGATATGCATCCCAGAATTCACAGAACGTCGCTGCTTCTTCAGAGGAACAACTGGCTATGATGCAAGAGATCTCAAGTTCTGCTACAACCCTTCGGGAGATGGCTCATGATCTTGAGAAAGAGATAGGAAACTTTAAATTAGAATAATGAGAATCTTTTATTAAAGGTTCCTTGTTAGAATAACAACAGTAGGCTAAGGAAATATTCATGGTCTACTGTTTTTCTTTTGTGACTATCCATGTACCATATGTTAGAATAAGCGCAAGCTTGCCTCGCGGTGAGTTGAATCTATCGTTTTAGGAAGTGAAGCCGAGATGATTGATATTCATACACATATATTACCCGGAATAGATGATGGTGCTGCGAATTGGAGTGCTACCTTAAATATGGCTAAGGCGGCTGTTGCAGAGGGCATTACAACGATTATTGCTACGCCACATCATGCGAACGGGAGATATACGAATACTGCAGGTGAAGTATTAGAGCTTACTCGTCATATTAATGAGCAGTTAACAGAAGAGGGTATACCTATTTCTATCCGCTCAGGACAAGAGATACGGTGGCATAAAGATTGGTTAGATGCTTGGTTTAGAGAAGAATTGCTTTCATTAGCGGATTCAAGTTATGTGCTAATAGAGTTACCTTCTACCCGTATACCAGAGGAAATATATGAATTGATACATGAATTAAACATTTTGAAGATTAAGTCTATTATTGCGCATCCTGAACGTAATGCTGAAGTGATGAAGTATCCAGAGCGACTTGCTGAGTTGATCGATCTAGGAGCATTCGCACAGGTTACAACTCATTCATTACTTGGTGGGTTTGGCAGACGAGTTGAGAAATTGGCATGGACGTTATGCAAAAGCGGACTTATTCATATTGTATCATCGGATGCACATCACGTAGAGCATAGAGGATTTCGGATGCGTGAAGCCTATAGTGAGATTCGTAAACGTATGGGCGAGGAATGGGAAAACTATTATCTGAGTAATGCACAAAATATATTAGAGAATAGACCTTTTGAGAGTATACCTGACAAAGAACCTTTGTCGGAAGGGGTACTACATCGGTTACGTTCCTATTTTCAGAAATAACGGTTGGATTCATAGGACCTTGTTCACCTATGTATACCAATAAAGTGGGAATAGAGTAACGAGTTCTGTTCATAAATATGAAAATAGATCAAAATAATGCCTACAATTGTTAGTTTATGACCCAAGTATATCCGTGATTGAGCGGAAAACTGTGGGTTTTTTCTTTTAAAAAGTGGTTAAAGCGTTTACATAAACGTTTATTTAATAAATAAACGCACGCAAATAATGTCGAAAGTTATTTTAGTCCTGTTTTTATAGGACGGTGGCCAATAGTCCCTAATTTGTTGGGGAAATTGAAGGGTTTATTAGAGCAGATTGGTTCATTACCATAACGCATTCGGAGACAAAAACCGTATAACAGAAGGGCAGTCAGCAGTTTTTCGTCATATATGAAGGAAACCAAGAAAGGAAACGGAGAAGACAAATATAAAGCGCTTTAATTTTACATAAAAAGCATTTTTTAAAGAAGAAAAGTAGCAAACGATGTTAGATTTCATCTTAAATTAGGAGCGGATAACCATGTCTTTATTCCCTCAAGAAAAATTAATATTTGTGGCATAATATTAATCAAGAGTTATACAAATTGGCGTCATCCTAATAAAAGTTATTACAAAGTTGTAATACATAGGAGATCGAAATCGACAAGGAAGACGTAACAGAATAGTGAATCTCCATTATTCAACGTAAAGAAACATATAACTTGATGAATGGAGGAAGTCAAAATGACTGTTTCGGGTCAAGAGCAGAAGCAAGTAAGGCTAAAGCAATTTTTAAAAATACTATCCGAAGATGCTTCTCTATTAAATCAAGATGAACTAAACGAATGGAGATCCTTATCTGAGATGCTTGTTATGTTAGGCTATCGGCCATGGAAGGAACCCGTGGATATGGCTATATTGTTATCGCAGCTATTGAGAAAGATGGGATATGAGTCTAGTTCAGAAGATATGATGGATTATGTGATGGATGGTGGAACGATAGACGAGTTCATGAAGACAGACGCATTACATAAACGGTAAATAACGACACGTTGTCCTAATTAAAATGGGTTGCATTCGGAAATATGAAGGGTTAAACCATGCCAATAAGTTCGCAATTTGAATAACTTAAGGGAACTTTAATTCATAAGGAATGATTATCTGTAGAGCTTAATGCTACTATGGGTTAATTATCTTTCCAAGGTCGCGATTTGAATAACATAATATACTTCGTGATTCAGTTTGAATCATAATTCTATCAAAGATGAAATGGTACAAGACTTAAATTGTAATGGAGGTAACAATTTGGAACTTAAACAATATTGGTTAATTGTAAAAGGAAGGATGTTATTGATTGGATTAATTATTTCAATAAGTTGTCTATCCATCGGAATCTACTCTTACTATTTCATTACACCACAATATGAAGCTTCAGCGAAGTTGATTGTTAATCAGTACAAGGATAGTAGTTCAATGTTACCGAGTATTGATCTTGGTTCTATCAATTCAACGATTGGTCTGATCAAAACATATAAGGAAATTATCAAAACACCACGGATGATGAAGCTGGTCGTTAAGGAATACCCTGATTTGAATATGACTTATGGGGAACTCATAGGGAAGGTTAGCGTGAGTTCAGTAAATGAGACGCAAGTCATGTCCATTTCCGTTCGAGATAATTCATATAAGAAAGCTGCCAATATTGCAAATGCAGTAGCTGTTGTTTTTCAAAAAACCATTCCGGATCTCATGAAGGTGGATAATGTCTCTGTCTTGGATAAAGCAGATCCATTGGAGATACGAGGTCCGATAGCGCCGAATCCGAAATTAAACATCGCTGTTTCTTTCATGCTAGCGTTGATGTTTGGTGTAGGTCTTGCCTTTCTACTAGATTACTTAGATGACACGCTTAAGACGGAAGAAGATATTGAGATGATATTAGGTGTTCCAGTATTGTCTGCAATTCCTAGATATAAGGAAAGTGATATCACGGACCGAGGCAACAAAGTTCCGCTAACAACAACAGCTGGGAGGGATACCAATGTCTCGCTTGATGCCTAATAAATTAATTACCGAAAGTAATCCGAAGTCCCCAATCTCTGAAAAGTATCGGATGTTGCGGACAAATATTGAATTTTCGTTCATAGATCATAAATTACAAGTCATCATGGTCACGTCTTCTAAGCCTAATGAAGGAAAAAGTACAACTACTGCTAATGTGTCTGTCGCCTTCGCACAGTCGAATAAACGTGTTCTGCTGATCGATGCGGATCTAAGGAAACCCTCGCAACACCATATTTTTGGTAAATCCAATCGTGTCGGGTTAACTAACGTCCTGTTCAAGCAAAAGTTACTGGAAGAAGTGATCCAAAGTACGGACACGGACAATTTATCCATTATTCATGCAGGTCCTACTCCACCGAATCCGTCGGAGTTGCTGTCATCTATGCAAATGGCATCGCTGCTCTCCAAAGCAAGAGGACTGTACGATGTGATCATTATCGATACACCACCGATATTGTCCGTTACAGATGCACAAATTGTAGCCACTTTAAGTGATGGAGTTGTACTCGTCGTGGATTCGGGAAAAGTGAAAAAAGAAGTAGCACTCAAAGCCAAAGCTTATCTTGAACATGTGAATGCCAAGCTTATCGGTGTGGTTCTTAATAACATCAATCGAAATGATTCAGATTCCTACACCTATTATTACGGAGAAAAAACAGACGATTAGTCTTCACTCTCTCTATAAGAAGTGATGAATAGGAAGGTAATGCCTCCTGCATCTCTATCACCGGAGGCACTCGGTCATGCTGTGGGTCGGTCAATCGACCTTAGACGTTCGTCGTCAAGGGTGTGTCGTGAGGTTGGGTTAAATGCCCTTGTATTGCAGTAAGAATACCTCGGATTTGTAAGCTAAAAATCCGAGCTATGCTTTCTCTAACAAGGATGGCATAGCTCGCATTTTTAGCATCTCGGTATAATGCGAACTATAAAATTAGGATAGGGTGAATTCAAATGAAAAAGGTGACAAAAGCCATTATCCCCGCAGCAGGGTTAGGCACTCGTTTTCTACCAGCAACGAAAGCAATGCCTAAAGAGATGCTTCCCATCGTCGATAAGCCAACTATCCAATATATCGTGGAAGAAGCTATTGAATCTGGAGTGGAAGACATCATCGTAGTGACCGGTAAAGGTAAACGTGCAATTGAAGACCATTTTGATATCGCGTTTGAACTAGAACACATTCTAGAGGAAAAAGGCAAACTCGATATTTTGGAAAAAGTAAGGAAATCTTCAAATGTGAACCTTCATTATATTAGGCAAAAAGAGGCGAAAGGGCTTGGACACGCTGTATGGTGTGCACGAAATTTCATCGGGAATGAGCCATTCGCTGTGTTGCTTGGTGATGATATCGTCGAAGCTGAGGTTCCATGTACAAGGCAACTCATTGAACAATATGAACGTACGGGACGTTCGGTTATTGGTGTTCAGACCGTAGCTGAGGATCAGACGCATCGTTACGGAATCGTTGATCCGGGCGATAGAATAGATAATCTATACCAAGTTAATCGTTTCGTAGAGAAGCCACCCATCGGACAAGCACCTTCTAACCTCGCTATTATGGGGAGATATGTTCTGACACCAGATATATTTGAATATTTGAACAGACACGAGCTTGGTGCAGGTGGAGAGATTCAACTTACCGATGCGATTCAAATGTTAAATGTGGATCAAGGTGTATATGCCTATGATTTCCAAGGTACTCGTTATGATGTGGGAGAGAAACTAGGGTTTATTATGACAACTCTCGATTTCGCACTACGCAATAACGAACTTAGACACGATCTTTTGGTAGGACTTGAAGAAATTATGAAGCGAGAGAAGGGTAAAGAATTAATTGGAGGAAGGATGGTTTAACATGAGATATTCACAATATAGGGAAGAAGCTGTTGTAGGTATGACGGATTATTACTCACATACCCGCACGAAAGAAGAAGGGTTCACCCTATATTTAGTGTCTAAGCGTACGTTAGATATCTTCGGTTCTATAGTTGGTTTAATTCTATTAAGTCCTTTGCTAGCTTTAGTAGCTCTCCTTATCAAATTAGAGGATCCATCAGGTTCTGTTATTTTCAATCAAACTAGGGTAGGGAAGAACGAAAGGCTGTTTCGGATGTACAAGCTTCGTTCTATGTACACGAATGCAGAAGACAAACTGAAGGAATTACTCGATCAAAACGAAGTAAGCGGTGCAATGTTTAAGATGAAAGACGATCCACGTGTGACGAAGGTTGGAAAGTTTATTCGAAAAACAAGTATTGACGAACTTCCACAATTATTCAATGTGCTTAAAGGCGAAATGTCCTTGGTAGGTCCTAGACCACCTCTTACTAGAGAAGTGGCGGAATATACGAATTATGATAAGAGACGCTTGTCAGTCACACCAGGATGCACAGGGTTATGGCAGGTAAGCGGTAGAAGTAATCTAGATTTCAAACAAATGGTTGAACTCGATTTAACGTATATTGAGCAGAAACGCATCATGTTCGATATCAGAATTATTCTGCGAACGGTGAAGGCGATGGTCGGATCCAAGGATGCGTTTTAACTAAGAGATGGAGGGAAGATCATGGCAAGAGTCCTTCATATTTCGGAGTTTACTAAGGGTGGAATTGAAACCCATTTGAATGAAGTATTGAAGTACCAAATGGATAACCATGATATTTATCTCATGGCATCCGAACAGAATTCAAACAGCAGCACGTTACAGATTAGTCCTGATCGATTGCATCTGTATCCTTATAAGAGGAGTCCAATCTATTTCCTTAAAGCGATGCAATCGATACAGACAAAGATGAGTGAGATCAATCCGGATATCGTGCATGTCCATGGAACGTTCGCAGGGTTTTTCTTGCGAACATTACTTTTTTTCAAGAAGAAACGCCCTGTAGTCATTTATTGTGCACATGGCTGGGCCTTTCTTATGGACACACAGTCTTGGAAGAAAAGAATATTTGCGGTTGTGGAGAAACTATTAGCGCTACGAACTGATTTCATTATAAATATTTCGAAGCATGAACATCAGATGTCGATGAACTATGGTTTACCAGCTAAGAAATCGGTAGTCGTATATAACGGTGTATCGGATGCTCCCCCTTCGAATGCATTACCTTTCGAGGTAGAGAAGAACAAGATAAATATTCTTTATGTAGGTCGTTTCGACCGCCAAAAGGGTTTTGATTTGTTGCTCGAAGTGTTTAACGAGAATCCTTTCGCAAACGTGAATCTCTATCTCGTCGGCGATACAGTATTGAAGGATTGTGATTACACATATCCCAACAATGCAGTGAAAATAGGATGGGTAGACAACACGGAGATCGACCGTTATATGAAAGCATGCGACACTGTGATCGTTCCTTCACGTTGGGAAGGATTCGGAATCGTGGCGATTGAGGCGTTACGGAATAAGAAGCCTGTTATCGCAAGTAATCGTGGAGCACTTCCGGAGATTATACAACATGGAGTCAACGGATATATCTTTGACTTTGACAAGAAGGAAGAGTTGGTTCACATCATTCAGGCGCTAACGAAGGACAAGCTCGAATGGATGGGCGAGACTGGTGAACAAATCTTTTATGAGAAATTCCATTCAGATAAGATGAACAAACAGATCGAGCGACTATACGAGGATGCCTTGAAGAAACAAGGTGGACGATATTCCGTAACTGTCAAAAAATATGTCTAGATTTACGGGGTTGAATAGATGATGAACGTAAGCTTACAAAGCCATTTTACGAAAAGTGGAAAAATAGCCGAGAAGCAGCTAGGCAAGAGACAGTTCTTTTTGGCCATTTATCTCAGTTTCTTGCTGGTAGTGACCGTCTATCAGGACTTCCCTCTTGTGAACATGATCGGTGAAATTGGAAGATCGCCTATTATTATGTTGCTTCCACTGTTTGTTTTTTGCGAGATTGCGATGCTTTCAAAATATAAGAGATTAATGGTTGTGTCAAAGTTACAGAAATACCTATTCGCATTCATTGTGTATTTAAGTTTTGTCACCTTGGGATATATTCTCATTCAATTCATGCAGGGTAGTTATAGTTTCTGGTCGGAGAGCCTGCTCGGTAAGGGGATAAAGGTATTAATTTATTTCGTATTGATCTTACTGTATCTCAGGCATATCCAATTGATTTTCTCAAAAATCAGAAGCTTTAAGCTATTGTATGGTTGTTTCTTTTTTGTCCTAACTTTCTTACTTGTCATTATGATTGTGGAATTAGTTACGATGCCTAATGCGCTCACTTTCATGCATTCAGGAAGTCACTCTTATTGGAGGGTGCGGCTTCTTACGTCAGAAAGTAGTACTACGGGAACAATTGTTGTTGCGTTTTCGGCAATTCTCGTCTATTTGAGTCAATATTTAGAACGTTTTGCAAAAATTCTTTCTAATCTATATGTCGCTGCTTTTTTTCTATTCTATTTATCAGTTACGGGATCCAAAGGATTTCTGATTGTATGTCTACTGACGTTAATTGTAGCGATGATTAAGTTTCTTGATTTCAGAAAAAAGAGGAACTTCATTGTGCTCATCGGCGTGGTCTTAGCCATGTATATGTTTATTGCTTATTTCTCAGCAGGGTTGATCAGCTCATTTAGTAACGATATCGAGAACTATACATCATCATATACGCGAATGGGGACGATTCTTATCGCCATTATTACGATCTTCCATCATCCTCTTGGGGTTGGTACAGGAGCCTACTTGATGTATTTCGATGACTACTTAAATGACTCGATTAAGTTTATGACCCATTTTTATTACAATGTTTTCGGGGTAAGCCAGATTAATACAGGAGAGTTACTACAATATTCTGAATCAGATAAGAATCTAGGTGTTAAATCTGGATTTTTTCAATGGTTTATGTTTGGTGGAATATTCTCACTAGTATTCTTTTATAAGATGGCCAAGGACTTGATCGTTAAAGTGAAATCTAGTCTTATCTTGTTTCTAGCGCTTGTCTGCATGTTATTCTCTTTACTCTTTGTGGCGCTTGAGATCAAATATGAGATTTGGATGTTATTCGCATTTATAAGTATATTCTTAGGGGAAAATAATGAATTAAACCAATCCAATATGTCGGGGGTATCCAAATGAAAATACTGGTTGTGTGTAGTGATTTTCCTTATCCCGCCGATCATGGCGGCAGGGTCGATACGTGGGGACGAATTAAGGTGTTAGCCGATCTGGGGTGGACAATCCATCTTCTTGTTTGCGGTAAACAAATGCCTTCAGCGTCGGATATGAAAGTGGTATTCCGTTACGTTGAGGATATAAAGATATGTGATCGGAGAAGTAAACTCACAGATTTGTTACATAGGGTCCCCATGCAAGTACACTCACGGAATGAGCTAAGAAAAGTGAATATCGACGAGGATTATGACTATGTGTTGCTTGAAGGCGACTATGTCTATCCGATCCTGAATAATCCGCTGGTCAAACACGCGAATGTTATTTTACGAGTTCATAACGATGAGGCAGTATACTTCAATGCACTTGCAAAGAGTACCTCTAACGTTATTCATAAGATCTATTATCGGATGGAGAGTACGAAGTTCACATTCTTGCAGAAGAAGATGTTGAAAAAAGTAGATAAGTACTTATTTATTTCAAATAAGGAATTTGAAACATTCCATAAACTTCATCCTTCAGCCAAAAGTTTGTTCTTACCACCTCCGGTAACCAAGGAGAGGTTCCTTGCAAGCACATTTGACAGCAAACATGTCGTATTTATCGGATCGTTATTTATGCCGAATAATCGTGAAGCTATCGAATGGTATCTGAAGCATATTCATCCATTAATGTTGAAAGAGCCAGATTACAAGTTCATCGTGGCAGGAAACAGCAGAAAGCAGAGTCTATCCTGGCTAGATTCATATGATATGACGAACGTTATCGTACATGATACACCAGAGAGTCTGGAAGACATATATAAAGATGGGTATCTATTTGTTAATCCAATGCAGAACGGTGCAGGTGTTAAGCTAAAAACAATTGAAGCGATCCAGAATGGATTGCCGGTCATCTCAACTTCTATTGGATATGAGGGCACGGGTCTAGTAGATAACGAGCACATTATGGTCGCAGATAGTCCTGAAGAGTTCTACCGTAGGATCAAGTTATTGTTCGACAATCCGACAAGAGCGAGAACACTACTAGAATCGTCACAGAAATTCATACGCACTCATTACGATCATAAAGAAGTATTGAAGGGTTACATAGAGTCGTTGAACACAAGTTATCGAATGAAGCAGGTGCTGTGAATGGATAAGAGAAGAATAAATGTCATGTTTGTAACCCATGCGGATAAAAAGGGAGGTGCCGAACAAAGTTTAATTCATTTAATCAATTATTTGGACACTTCTCAATACCGGATTTTCTTATTAAGCCCGGGGGATGCCGAGTATTTGAATGAAATCAAAACGGAGTACGAGCACTTTCCACTTCGACTGAATAGCATCAAGAAGAAACTAGGCTTCGGCTATTTGGAGACCGTATTTCAAATCAAGAAGTTCGTGAAGAAAAACAAGATTGATATTGTTCATGCGAATGGATGGCGAGCGCCATGGTATACTGCGCCCCTTAAATTCCTATCTAAATGCAAATTGGTGTGGCACCATCGGGATTATACTCATTTACGTATGTTTAATCGTGTATTACCAAGGTTCTTCGATCAAGTTATTTGTATTTCACAATTTGTAGCGAACTCAATCGAGGGTCAGAATAAGACGATCATCTATAATGGCGTTGATACAGAGCTAGGTCTTACGATAAAGAATCGAGACTTTATGGAAGATGATACGCTCGTCATTGGAACATTTGGACGGATCGTTGAGTGGAAGAGATACCATCTTATGATTGAGGCCGTCAAGAAATTGGCTGATAACAAGAAATACAACTGGAAGCTGATCATCGTTGGAGACACTTCCGTCGATGGATCGGATGAATATTTCAACAGTATGATTCAAAAGGTCATTACGTATGGTTTGGAAGATAACATCATCTTCTATGGCTATAGTAAAAAGCCACTTGAACTGATGAAAGAATGCGATCTGACCATTAACTTCTCGTTAAATGAGCCTTTTGGCAGAGTCATTATTGAATCTATGTTGGTACAGACACCCGTTATTGTGTCCGATTCTGGTGGAGCTCCTGAAATCATCCAGATGACTCAGGGCGGCTTCATCGTGAAGGATGGAGACGTGGAAGAACTCTATCAGACGATTCAGAAGGTATACGATAAACGAGTGAACTATCAGGAGCTTGCAAGCCAAGGTCATGCAAGCGTAATGAATGATTTCAACATGGATTCAATTGCTCGGAAGGTAGAGGACACCTACCATACATTATTGACTAATCACTTGAAGCCAGAAGTGGTGGGTTGAGTGTATGAGTAGCATAACGAGACAACTCAGTGTAGGTAAGTTGGTAGCTGTTCTGAAGGGTGCGATAATTCTTCCGTTCAAGACCAAATCTGTGGGCAGGTTGAGCAGAATTTCAGGTCGACTGACGGTAAAGAATAAAGGTGAATTCGTCGTTGGACGAAATGTATCCTTTCATGCGAAACCCTTTCAGTCCTCGATTTCCGTTGATAAACTAGCCACATTGTGGGTGGGAGACAACGTATTTTTTAACTATGGATTAGATATAGGCTGTTCGAAATCGATTCGAATTGGTAGTAATTCAATTATAGGCCCAATGGTTAATATGATTGATACGAACTTTCATCCTGTGGATAAAGATGATCAATCTATTAGTAGAGATATCGTCATTTCAGATAATGTCTGGATCGGTAGAGGAGCACTTATCTTGCCTGGTGTAACGATCGGATATAATAGTGTGATCGCAGCAGGCAGCGTCGTTACACGCGACATTCCAGCCAATGTCATGGCTGGTGGTACACCTGCTAAAGTCATTCGTGAAATTAACGTACCGAATGATTGGATCCGGAGATATAACTAAAGGATCGTGACAGGAGTATAGAAGCGAGTAATGCCAGGGAGGGCTTCACTTGAATGCAAGTAAGGTAAGGCATGTCATCAAGAAGGTTAATCGTATACTTAGAGGTTATTTATTTGCATTAAGAGTAACTAAAAGTGGTTCAATGCTCCAAGTTGCAGGTTCTCACGTAATTTCAAAATGTGTCCATTCACAATTAATACTAGGAAATAGAGTGATGCTCTATAACCAAGTTAATTTCTATTTAGATGCTCCCGGCGCAAAGATCATGATCGGTGATAACACGTACATTAATCGTCGGACAGAGATTATGGCGAAGGAGTCAGTAACGATTGGTAGAGGTTGCGCGATCTCATGGGATGTTGTCATAACAGACACGGATTACCATCAGCTAGAAGGAACGATATCGACGAAACCTGTTGTGATCGGTGATGAGGTATGGATCGGCTGCAAATCTATTGTTTTAAAAGGTGTGACCATTGGTAATGGTGCTGTTGTTGCTGCCGGCTCAGTTGTAACGAAGGATGTGGAGCCCTATACACTTGTAGCAGGGATACCGGCCAAGGTAGTCAAAAAGGATGTCCGGTGGAATTGATTCTAGCAAGTTAGGGAGAGTAATGCGATGAAAGTATGGATGTGGCCGAAGTCGAGCGAGTTAAACTTTTATAATGATTTATTAACAGATTCGTTGTGCGGTGCAGGAATGGATATTAGGGATCTAAAGCATGGCAAGTTCATGCTGAAGGTAGGTCAAGCGAAATCAGGTGATATCGTCCATATTCATTGGATGCACCATGCTTATCAGAACCGGAATCCGCTGATTTTTATAGTGAAATCGTTCATATTTATTCTAACCATGGTGTATTTGAAGCTAAGAAATATACAGTTAGTCTGGACCATTCATAATCTGTACCCACATCATGTGAAGTACCCCACAATGGAACGTTTCATGCGTCGATTAATTTGTAGTTTCTGTAGTAAATTGATTGTTGCCTCTGAGTCTATCAAACAAAAGGTTATCGCTGAATTCGGTGTTCCTGATGAGAAGTTATTCGTTGTGAAACATGGTCATTATGTAGGCGTGTATAAACGGAACGGCATGAACTACAGGGAAGTATACGGCATAAGTGAAGATGCCGACGTCTACTTATTTCTTGGTGCGATCAAAGCATATAAGGGCGTTGAAGATTTAATTGAAGCGTTTAATGCCGTGAAGACGAAACAATCCTATTTAATCATTGCCGGCAAAGCTGATCAAGAGATGCAGGAATATCTGAAAGGTGTTCAGGATCTGGATAACATTATTTTGGAATTACGTTTTATTCCGAACGAATCGATCGCCGATCTAATTAGCTCTGTTGATGTGATGGTGATGCCTTACAAAGAGATAACGACTTCGGGATCCGCTATATTGGGGCTATCGTTCAAGAAACTGATTGTCATGCCCAATAATGATTTCATTGATGAATATTGTAAGGAAGACATGGTTGTTCGTTATGATCCAGAAGATAGTCGGGGGCTGACGAACGCGATGAAAGTGGCTTTAAACGTAAAGAATGAAGAGAAGTTACCAGATTATGATGAAGTATTGAAAGAATTAGAGTGGAGTACAATCGCTCAAAAGACCAAAAACGTTTATCAAGGATGGGGATGAACGATGAGTATTATAGTAACGGTAGCTATATGTACGCATAACAGAGCACAGGATACAGGAGAAGCCATTGAGAGCATCTTAACTCAAAGTTATGCAAAAGAGGAAATTGAAATTATCGTGATCGATAATCGATCGACAGATCATACGGCTGAGGTCGTGAATCAGCTAAGAGATCAGCATGGTCCAAGAATACGTTATATATTGGAAAATAAACTGGGTCTGTCGGTTGCACGTAATCGTGCAATTCAAGAGGCGAGAGGTCAGTACATTCTCTTCTTGGATGATGATGCGCTTGCCTCCGTGGAGTGGGTTCAGAATATTGTAGAAGTATTTGAAAGGGATCCAATGATTGGATGTGTTGGTGGCAAAATTGATCCAATCTGGGAAGTCGCGGAGCCTGACTGGATTCCGGAGGAACATCGATCGGTATTTACTATCCTCGATTATTCGAGTGAAGTGAAAGAAATGCCATCTCCATCGATCCCGTATGGCGCGAATGTTGCTTTTCGAATGAGTGTATTTCAAGAGATGAAGCCATTCCGTGAGGACTTGGGACGGGTTGGTAAGAACCTGTTGTCAAGCGAGGAAAGTGAACTCATTGCTAGAGTACGTGAAAAGTACAAGGTATTCTATACACCGTTTGCACCGGTGAAGCACAAGATTGCGAAGGAACGAACGACGAAGAAATGGTTCTTGAAACGGATTTTCTGGCAAGGCGTGAGCGATGCGGTGAAAAGGAAAGATAAAGGTTCTATAGCCATATTAAAGAATATCATTCGCATGGCTCAGGCTATTCTATCCTCGATATTCTCCATTTTTCATTTCAAGACCTTTATCAGACAAGTCGTTAAAATATGTTACCGCAACGGATCACTTGTTGGTATCTTGCGATATAACAGTAGGGGTTGAGGATAGGTTATGGCAGAGCTTACCATTCGTAAAGAAATGAAGGGTGGCGGACTCTTTCAAACGATTCTTCGCACTAGTGCAACTAATCTCTTAGTTATGGTCATCAGCACGTTAACCTCGATTGTGACGGCTCGCATGTTTGGTGTCGTGGGGAAAGGGGAGTTCTCAGCAATTCTATTCTGGCCAACATTGCTAGCAGGACTTGTAGGATTTGGTCTTCCAACCTCGCTGATCTATAACCTTAAGCAGAACAAGGGTAGAGGTGCTGATTTCGTAAGAGCAGGATTTCTGTTTCAGATTCCCGTTAGTATCATTGTCGGAATAGTCGCTTGGATCTGGTTGCCTGCATGGCTCGGGAATTACCCCGAAGCCGTCATTCAGACAGCTAGGTGGTATACAGTACTGATGCTCCCGATATTGCTTGCAGTTAATCTAATATCTGCACTTGCACAGAGCACAGGTAAATTTAATGTATATAACGGTGTTCGATTATATTTTCCATTGATTAATCTGATCGGGCTGTTGGTTCTCTGGTCGATGGGTAATTTAAGTCTTCATTCAGCTGCACGGGTGTTTCTCGTGACCAGCGTTGTTGTCATATTATGGGCCTTGTACAGTGTAAGAGAAGAGCTTCGGATTCAATGGTTCAAAGGACTAGGAAATACACAAGCTGCGAAGGCGTTGTTTGGTTATGGGAGTAAAGTGTTCGGAGTAGAGCTACTGGGAACGCTGTATTCTCAATTCGATAAGATCGTCATTCTATCGATGCTAACCGCAAGAGATCTGGGATTATACACGGTGGTATATGCATTATCCCGTGTATTTAATGTTGTGCAGACAGCCATTACGAGCGTTATCTTTCCGAAAGTAACGGGGATGGATGAGAAGACGATTATGACAACGGTTGGTCGGGCGTTCCGACTATCTATGCTTTTAATGACGATTGTCGTTATTCCATGCATGTTCATTGGAAGGTATCTAATGGGGGTACTGTTTGGTGCACCTTTTCTAGAGGCTAGCGTAGCCTTCTATCTCTTATCTATTGAATGTATTCTGGGTGGTGGATCATGGATTCTAGCATCCTCTTTTAATGCGATGGGAAGACCGGGTCTTGTATTGGTTCGCCAACTTATTGCACTTGTAGTAACGATTGGATTGTTCTTCATATTTACACCATTGTATGGGCTGAACGGAATCGCATTTTCTCTATTAATTGGAGCTATCATCCGATTAGCGGTGACGATGGCATCGATGCGGATTGTGTTTCAAGTAAAGTTTAGGGGAATGTTCTTCGATAAGGATGATTTTCGTTTTCTAATAGAGCGTTTGAAAGAAAAAACCAAAAAGTAAAGGAGTACGTTGCTATGCAAGTGAAACCAGATGTTCACCCGATGGACGTATTGAAAGAGGAGCTACGTAAAATTCTGAAAGTAATCCCTTCAGGATCAAGTATTTATTATATTGATTACCCTGTGTACAACAACGGTGGTGACTTACTGATTATGAAAGGTACTGAAGCGTTCTTCAGAGATCATAATATTCACGTTCAAGCACGCTACAGTGTCCTTGATTTCCCAGATCAGTTAAACATACCGAAAGATCAGATCATTGTCCTTCAGGGTGGAGGCAACTTTGGGGATTTGTACCCGGTACATCAAAGATTGCGTGAGAGAATCGTTACGGAGTATGTTCACAATCGGATCGTGTTACTTCCACAGACGATATTCTTCAAGGAAGAATCTGAATATGATCGTACGGCACTACTTTTTAATAATCATCCAGATGCTCATCTCTTTGTAAGAGATACATTAACATACGATATGGCTAGACATAAATTCCACAAATGTCACATCTACTTATCGCCTGACATGGCGCATCAACTATGGCCTATTATGCCGAAAGGTAAACCGGATAAAGACCTACTCTGTTTCTTCCGTACTGATATTGAGAAAACCAAGGAACAAA
Source organism: Paenibacillus sp. Y301 (assembly GCF_059445505.1). Taxonomy (NCBI): domain Bacteria; kingdom Bacillati; phylum Bacillota; class Bacilli; order Caryophanales; family Paenibacillaceae; genus Paenibacillus; species Paenibacillus sp. Y301. Next base: position 180,659 of record NZ_JCAIUL010000003.1, read on the forward strand.
TTCAGTTCGAGTCCGATGGAGAAGGTGATTTCTTAGACTGGGCGTCCTTATATAATCGAGTGGAGAAAAAGTTGATCAACGTGACTGCTAAAGTCATGAGAAAAGGTAGCGGCATACCGCTGTATCCCATCTGGAATAAATATAGCGATTACCTGGTAAACAAAGCCGTTAGACGCTTCAGTGGTTATCGCAATGTACAGACTTCAAGGTTACATGGGCATATTCTAGCTTGCTTAATGGATAAGCCTAATACCTTACTAGATAATTCATACGGCAAAAACTCCAATTACTATAATACATGGACTAGCGGCATTCAATCCTCACAACTCGTTGTGAAGAGCCCTAAGCTTACTAGATTATATGAAGAGGCTTTGTTGAAAAAAGCTAAGGTGATGTTGTCGAAGTAGGGATATAGTGCGGAGATGTCCGCTACGGTGGCGGATTGTCCTTACGATCGCTGTTACCATCAGATTTCTTGATTATATACCGCTTATAGCGGTAGAAATCCGATGGCAAGCATATGCTTCCGAAGTGAATTTTTATTGCGAAGATCATCAGGAAGCTAACGCTTCATAAAAATTTAAGCATATGCTTACGACGTAAGTTCTTGTTACGAAGTTAAGCAATGAAGAAATGCTAAACAAAACTAAGTATATGCTTTCGAAGTGAATTTTTATTGCGAAGACTATCAGGAGGCTAACGCTTCATAAAAATTTTAGCATATGCTTACGACGTAAGTTTTTGTTGCGGAGATAAATTGAATAGTATTGCTTCACAAAAACTTTTAGGAGGAGTCATTATGAAAATTGTTCTTCTATCCGGGGGATCAGGTAAACGCCTGTGGCCGTTATCGAATGAATCACGTTCCAAACAGTTTTTGAAGGTGTTGGGGAGTGCTGATGGTAAACGGGAGTCAATGGTACAGCGAGTATGGGGACAAATTTCTAAAGCTGGACTCCATGATCATGCTTATATCGCAACGAGTAAATCACAAGTTGAAATGATTCATAGCCAGCTCGGTAGTAAGATTGAGGTGATTGTCGAGCCAGAGAGAAGAGACACTTTCCCAGCTATCGCGTTAGCAGCTACATATTTATATTCGGTACAAGGTGTAAGCCTAGATGAGACCGTCGTTGTCATGCCTGTTGATCCGTACGTGGAAGAGTCATTCTTTCATAAGACGAAGGAGCTTGAACATGTTCTGAATGAATCCGGTGCGGACTTGGCGCTCATGGGTGTGAAGCCAACGTATCCTTCCGAGAAATACGGATATATCGTTCCAGAAATCGGTACACAGGTAGATGAGCCTTTCGTAACCGTTCAGAGTTTCAGAGAGAAACCCCGTGAGGAAGAAGCGGTAGCCATGATTGAACAGGCTGCACTTTGGAACTGCGGTGTTTTTGCTTTTAAGCTTAATTTTCTAATTAATATTCTTATTGAAAAAGGTTATCCGATCCAGTACGACGAGATGTCGAAGCAGTATGGACGGATTAACAAAAATAGCTTTGACTACGAAGTTGTGGAGAAAGCTACTCACATCGTTGCGCTTCCTTATGAAGGGGATTGGAAGGACTTAGGTACATGGAATACATTAACGGAGCAGATCGAATCCTCACTCATTGGTAAAGGGATTATTAGTGGTGAATCGACGAATACACACGTTATCAATGAACTGGATATTCCCATTACGTTACTTAACTTATCTAACGTTGTTGTTGCGGCAAGTCCGGATGGGATTCTGGTATCGGATAAGGCATCAAGTCCGATGATTAAAGAAGTCATGAAGCATTCAGATCAGCGACCTATGTATGAAGAGCGACGTTGGGGACGGTACCGCGTTCTCGATTATTTAAAATATCCTGATGGACAAGAAGTATTAACCAAGCGAATCTGTGTTACGGCAGGTCAGAATCTAAGCTATCAATACCATTTACTACGAAATGAAGTATGGACGGTCGTTGCTGGTGAAGGAGAAATGGTACTGAATGATAAGCACATTCTAGTCAAGGCTGGGGACGTCTTAGTGATTAAAAAAGACACGAAACATAGCCTGCGAGCAACTACGGAAATGGAACTCATTGAGGTGCAGACAGGCACCGAGCTTATTGAAGAGGATATCGTTAGACTTGCTTTTGACTGGAACGAGATCATGCAATTGTGCACGGTATAAATGAAATGAAAACAACGAGGGAGTGTTAATAATGAATATTACAGTTATTGGAACCGGATATGTAGGTCTTGTATCGGGCGTTTGTTATGCGGAACTAGGCAATCAAGTTATATGTGTAGATAAGGATCCACAGAAGATAGATATGTTGAATGCGGGTGGCATCCCTATTTATGAGCCGGGGTTACAAGAATTAGCTGCATCCAATCGTGCTGCGGGGAAACTATCATTCACAGGCGATCTATCTAGTGCTGTGAGACAATCGGACATTATCATCATAGCTGTCGGGACTCCGCCATTGCCTAACGGAGAAGCGAATCTAGCATTTATTGATCAAGTTGCGGTTGAAATTGCAGAGGCGATGAATGGGCACAAAATTATTGCTGTGAAAAGTACGGTGCCAGTTGGAACGAATGAACGACTTGCTAAATTAATTCAGTCCAAATCGGATAAGACTTTTGACAGCATTTCATTACCAGAGTTTCTAAGAGAGGGTTCGGCTATCGAGGATACGTTACATCCTGACCGAATTGTCATTGGTGCGGAGTGTCAGAGTGCTGCTGACACGATGACAGAACTTCATGTGCCACTAACAGAGCATATCGTTGTGACAGATATTCGGAGCGCGGAGATGATTAAATATGCGTCTAACGCTTTTCTAGCGACGAAAATATCATTCATTAACGAGATTGCTAACATTTGCGAAAAGGTAGGTGCAGATGTAACCAAAGTGGCAAAAGGAATGGGATACGACAAACGAATCGGTCCATCATTCCTGAGGGCTGGTATCGGTTATGGAGGTTCCTGTTTTCCTAAAGACACAAGTGCATTAATCCAGATTGCGGGTCATGTTGATTATGAATTTAAACTACTACGATCCGTTGTGGAAGTGAATCAAGATCAACGATTTAATGTTATCCGTAAGCTAGAGACTATATTTGAAGGACAATTGCAAGGGAAAACGGTTGCTGTATGGGGGTTGGCATTCAAACCAAATACCGACGATGTACGCGATTCACCTGCATTGGAGATTATTCAGCATTTAGTTGAGAATGGCGTGAATGTGAAGGCTTATGATCCTATCGCAATGGAAAGTTTTCAAGCATTATATGGGATGGATGGTGTCGAATGGTGTAATGGAGCGCTAGAAACGGCTATAGATGCAGACGCATTGTGTCTATTAACGGAGTGGGATGAGTTCGCAACAGTAGATCTCTTGGAACTTCAAAAGGTGTTGAAACAGCCAATTCTTATTGATGGACGAAACGTGTTCAAAGAAGAGAACTTGCTGGGTACAGACTTCATTTATTATTCGGTGGGTCGTCCAAGTTTAAATCAAGGTGTTAAACAAGAAATGCCAGTTTTGCAATTCTAAACGACTTTTCATATCGATATTAGGGGGTGAAGAAAGTGTATTCGCCATCGTGCTATCGATGCTCACTGTATCAATGGGAGAATTACCGATTACCGATTACGCTATTTCAAATGTGAAAAAGCAAGTACTCAAATGACAGATCTTATGATCAAAAGTTTAATGAAATTTTAATATCAGCCAGCTCTCCTTCTTTGAAGGAGGGCTGGCCTCTTTTCTTTTCTTTCTTTTCTAACCACTATCACCTGAAGATTATAACGTATTATCGGCATTGGCCAAGAAATATGGTGTCCGTAGAGGGAAAACATTTGATGAATCCAAGAAAGAATTGAATTTATAACTAGGCACGAAATATTCGTATCGCATAAAGATTGTAAATTTGATAAGAAAGTGGTGTTATGGTAACGATGAGTACTGAACGTATACGCAAAAGAAGAAGTCATCAATTTCGGAAACCGAAACCTCTTATAGTTATTTTATCAAGTATTACTATTTTGCTGCTTTTTGTGTGGGGGGGACTATATTGGAAGGAATCCTCAGTAACAGAGGCTCCATTAGATATGGATATAGATATAGAAATAGATTCGGAAAATAATCCTTCAATAATGGATGATGATGCATTAACTGTTAGAGCACCGGATCCATCGCAATCAACATCTTCATCCCAACAACTAACTACACAACCACAGCTTTCATCTCAACCGACGTCTGATTACACTAGTCAAGTGGAATCGGAATCATCCAGTAGCAAAGAAACGACGGATGGTGTGACCATCGTTCAGAAATATGAACAAGAAATGATCCAATTGGAGACAAGTTGTAGAAATGATATGAATAATGCATTAAATAAAGCAAATACGAGCTTCCAGAAACTGAATAAGGGTAATATCGTGGATGTTCAAGCATGGAAAGAAGAAAACTTGAATATAGAAATAACAACTGCGGAATCTACATGTGAAGCTGCATATCAAGATTTAATTCGTGCTGCAGAGAAAGATGAAGTTCCTATCAATGTCATTGAGGAGTGGTCGCTCAGCAATTAATGTGAGGGTGAGTTAGTTATCCTTTGGTAAGTTCCGGTCGCGAATAATCCGTTCGAGGAGTATTCGAATGAGGTCCAAATCGTCTTTTTCCAAAGGTACGCCATCCCAGTGTAGCTGTTCATAATTTAAATATTCTTTCGCATTATGATTCAGTTCCGCTGGAGGTTCGGAATAATCTGTGAGCCCTAGAAGGTAATCTGCAGAAGTATGTAACTTTCGAGAAATGGTATGAATAGATTCTAACGTGGGCTGACGGTATCCAGATTCATATCCTGCATATGTACTTTTTGCAACTCCAACATAATCGGCCACTTCTTGCATGGTCAACTTTCTTTGTTTACGCAACTGTTTCAGTCGCTTCGCGAACATTCCCTAACCCCCTCTATAACTCTGTTATAAGTGTTTTACTGAGTAACTTACATGTACTCACTAAATCAAATGCAACCATAATTATATCATGTTCACTAGTTGTATGCACAATCAGACTAGTGAACTTTTTCAATTATTCCATTTTTTTTGGAATTAAATAGAGCTATTTGAATTTTTCCCAATTCATAATGTATCAGCACATCCCATTTGATTCATACTATAGCCGATCATGACTGACTTAAAAGGGGGAGTGGTGACCTTGGGGTTGCATTTAATTATGGCTATATTATTAATGGTTCAACAATGGGCTCCTCTAGAGCCATTGGTAATTGAAAAACAGGGTGAACCTATTGTAGAAGTGGATCATTCTACCTATACGATACCTGTTCCCGGAGTACCAATTGTTGATGATATGAAGTTGAATGCCCTAATGAATGATCTAGACAAGCGAGTATCCTTGCCACCCAAGAATGCTGTTATTAATGGAGAGGGCAGAATATTAGCTGAGCAAGCAGGTACAACACTTAACAGAGAACGGTTTAAGGCTCAGTTCTACAGTTATATATATGAGGGGAACTTATCGAGATTGGAAGTGCCCTTGCGCAGTGTATATGCCAAAGTAGATAGTGAGTTATTACAATCCATTATGGAGAAAAAGATTGGAAACTATTTTACATATTACAATCCGAATAATAAAAACCGTTCTCATAATATTGGATTGGCTGCCAAAGCTATCAATAATACGGTGATTTTTCCCGAAGAAACGTTCTCATTTAATGAAGTTGTGGGTAAACGAACGAAAGAGAAGGGATATTTACGTGCACCTATTATTGTAAGAGGTGAGGCATCCGAAGATGTTGGAGGAGGAATTTGTCAGATTTCATCAACCCTATTTAATGCTGCAGATCGTGCGGGACTACAAATTATCCAGCGCTATTCTCATAGCAAGATTGTCACCTATGTACCACCCGGCCGCGATGCTACGGTAAGCTGGTATGGACCTGATTTCACTTTTAAAAATAAATATAGTCAACCGGTCCTTATTCGAGCTTACGCGCACGGAGGTCAGGTAAGTATCATGATTAGTTCATCGGATATGATTGATAATAAACCGCGAGAAGTGCCTAGTGCTTCCAAAAAAATGCCAGAGGAGGTTGTGACAGATTTAAATGTCAACCATATGTGACTTAAGAGAATAATTTTTGAATGTCATTGATATGGTTCATTGCTTCGTCGTAGCCATGTTGATTGGTATCTCTGAGTTTGTTAACATCTTTCTCTAAGCTGTTTAGGGAATGATTCGGACGGAGAATTACAGCTTGCCCATCTTTCTCTAACTGCTCACAAAACGCAACCGTTTCATTATATTTTTCATGTCTTGTTAGCAAGACTTCTTCGAGATGAGGAAATTTACGCTTCAGTACCTTACCAATCATCGCATTTTTTTTACTGAAACTTTTAACATACCCTTTAGGTTGGGTAAGAACGATGAGATGCTTGTCATTACCGTCTGCAATCGCTTTACGAATCGGGATGGGGTCGCTTAAACCTCCGTCATAATATTTGCTTCCGTTTATTTCAATAGCAGGAAAGAAGAGGGGGAGAGCACAGGTGGCACGGAGCATCGTCCAGTGTTCATCATTATCCAATCCATTCATATATTCTGGTGTTCCTGATTGAGCGTTAGTAACGCCGACTACAAGTTTACCACTATAACTATTAAAGGTTTGTTTATTAAATGGTATTAATGTGTTTGGAATTTCATCAAATACAAAATCCAATCCAAAGAGGCTACGATGGCGTAAAAAATTTCTTACCCCGATATAACGTTGATCATTCCGATACTTTTCCAACACCTCTAAATTTCTCCGCTTTTGCTTGGAAATATAAGACAACCCGTTACTGATTCCCGCAGATACACCGATACAATAAGGAAACATTACGTCTTGATCTAACAGGGCATCCATCACACCTGCACTGAAAATAGGACGAAAAGTCCCTCCCTCCAGTATTAAACTTGGCATTTGTTATCACCTCTCAGATTTTGCTTATTCACATTCTATACATTGCTTGAACCGTATGCTACGGAAACTATAATACAATTTCAGATATGTTAATATTAACATATAATATCACATATTTTATATATTTAATTATTGTAAATCGAACTAATTTACAATAGTTGTATTTTTATTGGTTGTGCAGATCGTGCTTTTGACTTTTAATAAACGCCACAAACTGATTACGTAAAGAAGAGTGCGATGAATCAGGTGGATAAATCATATATGAGGATAGAATTGATTCTGTTTGTGCAGGTATTGGCAAACATAGGAGATGTCCATGTGCAAGCTCTTGTTGAACCCCGTTCCGTGGAAAAAAGGTAATATGATCACTGTGTTGCACCGCTATTTTTACTGATTCAGGTGAATCCATTTGAATTCGTTCCCACAGATGAATGTCATTTAGACTGGACCATTCTAATGATAATTCTTTTATATAAGTTCCCTCTGCATGTTGGATGAAGAATTGTTTAGCAATAAGTTGAGGGGTGAGCGCTTGAAGTTTCGCAAAAGGATGCGTGGGGCTAAAGATGATAACCAGTTCATCTTCCTCAAGAGTGTCGTGTTGGAATCCATTATATATACCGAGTCGGCTCGGGTTAGATTGACAGAAGGCAATATCTATATCCTGATTCACCAGCATTTGATGAATGGTATCAGTTGGTTTGATTGATAATTGAAGGAGAGTTCCAGGATATTTATTTGAGAATATACTCATGAACTCTGGTAAAAGATAAGTACCAGTGATGCAGTCAGCTCCAATATGTAATGTCCCTTTATCCAGCAAGGCGTAATCGCGAACGACTTTTTTTGCTTCTGCAGCAAGTCCAGTTATCTTCAAAGCATAAGGATAGAGTGCCTTCCCAGCTTCAGTAAGAATCATCCGTCCACGTTTCGATTCAAATAGTACGATGCCCATCTCCTCTTCAAGACTCTTCATATGGAAGGATACGGAGGGTTGCTTCATATTCATTTCTTTTGCGACATCTGTGACCTTTTTATATTTCTCGATATAAACCAGAATCATCAATTTAATAATATTCATTAGAATCCCACCTCGTATACATAATCGTGTTTCATTCATTATAAATAAAATCTATAGGCATATAAAGTTTATATTGCGAAATTTATTTTTGATTTTACAAACTAACGATTTTGCAAAAATGTTTGAGAATTAAAATAGGTTTTGTAAGTTAGAAAAAGAGGCTTACGGGGAAACATTTAGTTGAGAGATATGAGGAGGAGAAAATTAAATTATGAAATTAAAGAAACCAGCACTTATGATGGGGGCTCTTGCCATCGTTCTTACATTAGCGGCTTGTGGTAATAACGGTAATAATCAAGGGGCAAGTAATTCGACAGATACAGAGAAAAAGTTAAGTGGTTCTATTCTTGCAGTTGGATCAACGGCTTTACAGCCTTTGGTGGAGCAAGTGGGACAGAAATTTATGGCTGATGCTAAATATTCAGGTATTCAAGTGCAAGTTCAAGGCGGCGGGAGTGGAACTGGACTGACACAGGTTGCTGGAGGACAGGCTGATATTGGTAACTCGGATGTTTTTGCAGAAGAAAAGCTTAAAGACGGAGATGCTGACAAAGCGAAAGAACTTGTAGATCATCAAGTCGCAGTGGTTGCTATTTCTGTCGTATCTAATAAAGATACTGGTGTAGATACGTTAACCAAACAACAAATGGTAGATATTTTCTCTGGTAAAGTAACAAACTGGAATGAAGTGGGTGGAATCGACGAGAAGATTGTTATCGTAAACCGTCCAAGTAGCTCTGGAACTCGTAGTACTTTTGAGAAATATGCATTGGGTACGAAGGTTGAAGATATGGCAGGAGCCATTCTAGAAGAATCGTCAGGAACGGTTAGAAAAATCGTTAGTGAAACACCAGGTGCTATTGGGTATCTTGCATTCTCTTACTTAGACGATTCCATTAAGTCCGTGAAATATGATGGTGTTGATGCAACGATTGATAACGTAATCTCAGGTAGTTATCCAGTATGGGCTTATGAGCATATGTACACCAAAGGTGAGCCAAACGAAGTTGCTAAAGCGTTCTTGGATTACATGGTTTCAGATGAAGTTCAAAATGGAGATGTCGCTGAACTAGGGTATATTCCAACCTCCAAAATGCAAGTTAGTCGTGATGTAGATGGAAATGTTACAAAGAAATAATGACACAAGCTGGTTTAGAACTCTATTGCTAAATATGCTCAAAGAGGCGGATTCATCTGCCTCTATTTTCACTTTAAGAAAGTAGGACAATTATGAAATTAAACAATCGATCACCTGTCCTTATCAAAAAGCACCATTTAGAAGATTGGATTGGACGAATTTATACTACCTTTTGTGTATCTCTCTTAGTGATTATCATCGTTTCAATGATATATTTCGTTGCCTCCAAAGGGCTTACAACTTTTATTAAAGATGGTGTTAATATAGGGGATTTCTTGTTTGGTACGAAGTGGGATCCCAATGGAGAAAATCCGGTATTTGGTGCACTTCCCTTTATAGCGGGTTCCTTTGCGACTTCATTGTTAGCTGCTCTAATTGCGAGTCCTTTAAGTATCTGCGCATCGCTATTTATGACGGAAATTGTTCCAACATGGGGTAAAAAACTTCTACAACCTGTAATTGAACTATTGGCGGGGATCCCTTCAGTAGTCTATGGTTTCGTAGGATTAACCGTTATCGTTCCACTATTTCGTAATTGGTTTCCTGGGCAAGGAATAGGTGTCGCGGCAGGTGCGATAGTACTCTCGGTTATGATTCTACCCACGATCACTAGTATTGCAAGTGATGCGCTGAGTTCACTTCCTAAGGGATTGAAGGAGTCATCCTATGCGTTAGGAGCTACAAGATGGCAGACGATTTCAAGTGTGATTATTCCAACGGTTATGCCTTCTATATTGACTGGTATAGTTCTTGGGATGGCACGTGCATTTGGTGAGGCATTAGCTGTTCAGATGGTGATTGGGAATGCTCCACATATCCCTCGTTCTTTGTTCGAATCAGCATCCACACTTACGAGTGTCATTACCTTGAATATGGGTAATACGGTCGCAGGCTCAGTACAAAACAATGCTCTATGGAGTATGGCCCTAGCACTCATGGTTATGACATTCATATTCATCATTGTTGTTAGGCTCTTGGAAAGGAGACATCGGGGATGAAACCAAGAACAGCTGATAAAATAGCCACTGGCGTTATTGTCGTATTTTCCTCGCTTATTGTTGCGGTATTATTGGGATTGTTAGGATTTATTCTATTCCGTGGCCTTAGTCATATTAGTTGGTCATTTCTAACCTCTGTTCCACAGACGATTCGAGCAGGTGGAGGGATTGGACCGCAATTATTTAACTCACTCTTCTTACTTGTTCTAACACTCGTTATTACGATTCCGTTAGGACTTGGAGCGGGAATTTATATGTCGGAGTATGCTAAGCCGGGTAAGATTACTGGGGGCATTCGCCTGGTAGTTGAAGTTCTTTCTTCATTCCCTTCCATTGTGGTAGGGTTGTTCGGTTTATTACTTATCGTAAATACATTTGGATTTGGATTCTCATTATTCTCAGGTGCGCTTGTATTAACGATATTTAATCTTCCGCTAATGGTTCGTATAACCGAGCAAGCTTTCCGTGGAGTTCCTAAGGAACAGAAAGAAGCAGGACTTGCTCTAGGGCTATCAAAGTGGAAAATCATTACATCCATTCTCCTACCGGTTGCTATACCAAATCTTGTGACAGGTACCGTCCTTGCCGCAGGTAGAGTATTCGGAGAAGCTGCAGCACTGTTGTTCACAGCGGGAATGTCCACACCGAGATTGGACTTCACGGATTGGAATCCACTTAGTCCTACGTCACCCATTAATCCATTCCGTCCAGCGGAAACATTGGCTGTTCATATATGGAAAATTAATAGTGAAGGTCTTGCTCCAGATGCCATGGCGATTGCTGCGGGGGCTTCAGCTGTGTTGGTTATCCTCGTATTAGTATTTAATTTATCTGCGAGATGGCTAGGAAGAGTATTGTATCGCACTTTCACAGCATCAAAGTAACGGAATAGGGGTAATGATTATGCAAACAACCTTTCGAACCGAGAAACTAAGCGTTTTTTATGGAAAATATGAAGCAGTAAAAAGTATAGACATGAACTTCCCAGAACAAAGCGTAACGGCTTTGATCGGTCCTTCTGGTTGCGGGAAGTCCACTTTTCTTCGTTCGTTAAATCGTATGAATGATGATATTGCTGGCTCTAGAATTACAGGTGAAATCTGGATTGATGGACAAGATATTAATGCACCAGGAACGGATGTCATCGAATTAAGACAAAAGATAGGAATGGTATGGCAGCGTCCTAATCCTTTTTATAAATCTATATATGAGAATATTGCCTTTGGACCGAAATATCATGGGTTGAAGGACAAGAAAAAGTTAGATGAAATCGTTGAGAGTAGTCTAAGGAAAGCAGCTTTGTGGGATGAAGTAAAGGATCGTCTAAAACAATCTGCTTTGTCTCTATCTGGTGGGCAGCAACAAAGGCTTTGTATTGCACGGGCGCTCTCTGTTAGTCCGCGTATTCTCTTGTTGGATGAGCCGGCGTCTGCGCTTGATCCCGTATCCACTGCAAAGGTAGAAGAATTAATTGTAGAACTAAAGAAGGAATTAAGTATTGTGATTGTTACTCATAACATGCAACAGGCCGCAAGAATATCTGACTACACCGCCTATTTCTATTTAGGAACTCTGATGGAGTACGATGATACAAACACCATCTTCACGAACCCGTCCAATACGACAACACAAGAATACATTTCAGGCAGATTTGGGTAAGAGTAGATGAGTAGTTTAGACAAATGGAGTAGATGAATGAATAGAGTAGATGAATGAATAGAGTAGATGAATGGAGAAGATGAATAGAGTAGATGAATAGTTAAACCGCTGATGCTAAAGAGCAGTAGCGGTCTTTTTGGCAATACTGAATAAATATAAGTTTCATTTGAATGCAATTTAAGGTGAATATTGAATATGGTGCTGCCAAAAAGTAAAAGTGGTGCAATATAAGATAAAGATGATGTTATATTAATGGATGCTGAAGAGGAAGACGACTAACGGTAAATTTTCCTGTTAATATGTCTAGTTTCCGCCTTGGGAGATAATCTAGATGGAATTTCTCCATCTAAAGGGGGCTTATCATCGGATTTATGGTTAACACGGATACAAGGCGCTCTACCAACCATTTAACGGGAGATTTTCCCGTTAAATGAAGAAAATCCAGCCGCGACGAAGTCCTCTCCGGTAACCGAAATCACAATTGCTGAATAAGACTGCAAAGAGCGGTTCAATTTGTGTGTTAGAAGAAGACAATTCGATCAATAGACTAACGAAGTCGAATATGGATATTATTGTAGTGGTCACTAATAGAATGGAGTACCTAACAAATCGGGTTGTACGTACAAATGTTAATTGTGTTATAATGTTGTATGATTTAGGCAATATAATTAGAAACCAATGATTTAACGGAGGAATACATGACCGCGAAATATAGGCAAGTGAAGCATGAAATTCTATCCTGGATTCATTCATCTAAACTGCTACCAGGAAGTCAGCTCCCTTCAGAGAATGAGATTTCTGAACAGTACAAGGTTAGCCGTCAAACCGTGAGACAAGCCATTGGTGAGTTAGTGCAGGAAGGATGGCTGTTTCGTATTCAAGGAAAAGGGACGTTCGTAACGGATGAACCCGGTGTAAAGGTTATTAGCAACAATATTCAGACGATTGGAGTCATTACGACCTATATATCGGATTACATATTTCCTTTAATTGTACAAGGCATTGAGAGTGAACTTCGTAGCAGAGGGTACCGCCTTGTCTTATCGAGTACGGATAACGATCGCATGAAGGAAAGAGAGTGTCTTGAGATGATGCTTGATCAATCTCTGAGTGGAATTATCATAGAGCCTACCAAAAGTGGGGAACGTAATCCTAATCTAAGTTATTTCTTAACGCTGGAGAATAGACAAATACCCTATGTCATGCTAAATGCTGCATATGAAGAAATGAATTCACCTTGTTTGAGAGTAGATGATGAGCTGGGCGGATTTCTTGCCGCGGAACACCTGATTTCGCTAGGACATCGAAGAATAGCAGGTTTCTTCAAAACGGATGATATGCAGGGAATACGTCGCATGAGGGGCTTTATAAGCGCACACCATAAATACAATGTATCGTTATCCCCTTCTTCTGTTTTTACATATACGACAGAGGAAAAGAATGATACACCGATTCAGCAAGCGAAGAAACTATTGAGTCAATCAGTTGAGGATAGAGCCACCGGATGGGTCACCTATAACGATCAATTAGCTGTGAATTTGCTCAATATCGTTCGCTCTATAGGATTGTCTGTGCCTCAGGATCTGTCGATTGTAGGTTTTGACGATTCATTCTTAGCGACAGCCACGGAAGTAAAGCTCACGACGGTTAGTCATCCGAAGCAAGAAATGGGCATTAGAGCTGCTGAATGGATGATCGCGATGGTTGAAGGAAAGCCAGAGTTACCTGAAGATAGTCAAATGATCTACAAACCAGAGTTAATTGTTCGAGAATCTTCTGCTATACCTAAATAATGTGTGTTGGCTGGCTATACCGATCTATTCTATAAGAGTCTTTTCTCATTTAGAGATAAGGCTCTTATTTCATTTGTTTATTTTTGGAATAAAAACACAAGGGTGTTGACGGTACTTCTTCTGTTTTAAAAAAGGTTGGAATACTTGTACGTACAAGTGTATAATAAAAGACGTAGCAAGATGTATAATCGTTCTTATTGAACTATATATGAAATAATTAGGGTCATTATGTAATGCGCTTACATTCCTATTTTCTTTTTATTCATTCATTGGAGGGAGATGTTTCAATACATGTTAGAACAACTGAAGCAAGAAGTATTAGAGGCGAATTTAGCACTACCCAAGCATGGTTTAGTCACATTTACATGGGGAAATGTCAGTGGAATCGACCGTGAGCAGGGCCTCGTTGTAATAAAACCAAGTGGTGTACCTTATGAAAAATTGAAGGCAGAGCAATTGGTTGTCGTTAATTTGCAAGGAGATATCATCGAAGGGGATTTGCGTCCATCCTCGGATACACCCACACATCTGGCTTTGTATCGAAGTTTTGAAGGAATCGGAGGTGTTGTACATACCCATTCTTCATGGGCTACTAGTTGGGCGCAAGCCGGACGTGGCATACCTGCACTAGGAACAACTCATGGTGATTATTTCTTTGGAACAATTCCATGCACTAGAAAGATGACGGAGGAAGAAATTGCTGGAGAATATGAGCTGGAGACAGGTCATGTCATTATAGAGACTTTTAAAGATATCAATCCAATGGATGTACCTGCCGTATTAGTGAACTTGCATGCACCTTTCTGTTGGGGTAAGAACGCTAATGATGCCGTTCATAACGCGGTTGTTACGGAAGAAGTAGCTAAAATAGCCTATCGTTCTTTCGTTCTGAATTCACAATTACAATCGATGGACCAAGTGTTACTAGATAAGCACTTCTACCGCAAGCATGGAGCCAATGCTTATTATGGACAGATCAAGAAGGAGGAGAAATAAGAATGAATCCTAAGTATGCTGTAGGTGTGGATTATGGGACAGAATCAGGACGTGCCGTTCTTGTGAATCTAACGAATGGTGACGAGATTGCAACACATGTAACCCCTTATCGTCATGGTGTAATCGATGAAATCCTTCCTGGGAACGGTTTGAAGTTGGGGATGGATTGGGCGCTCGAACATCCCGCAGATTATATCGAAGTACTGACAAATTCAGTGCCTGCTGTTATGAAAGAATCGGGGATTTCACCAGAAGACGTCATTGGTATCGGAATTGATTTCACCGCTTGTACGATGCTACCAATTGATGAACAAGGAACACCATTATGTCTAAGAGATGATTATAAAGCTAATCCACATAGTTGGGTGAAATTGTGGAAGCATCATGCGGCACAGGATGAAGCTAATCGATTAAATGATATTGCAGCTGCAAGAGGCGAGAACTTTCTCCCTCGTTATGGTGGCAAAATTTCTTCCGAATGGATGATCGCGAAGACATGGCAAATTCTGAATGAGGCCCCCGAAATTTATGAGGCAGCAGATCAATTTGTGGAAGCGACAGACTGGGTCATTATGCAAATGTGTGGAAACCTGATGCGTAATCAATGTACTGCGGGTTACAAATCGATTCATCATAAGCGTGAGGGATATCCAAGCAAAGAATTCTTCAAAGCACTTGATCCTAGATTAGAGCAAATAGCAGATACGAAGCTTCGGGGAGAAGTATATCCTCTTGGAACCAAAGCTGGGGGCTTAACTCCTGACATGGCTGAGCAGATGGGGTTGATTGCGGGCACAGCAGTCGCTGTAGGAAACGTGGATGCACATGCTGCTGTTCCAGCAGTAGGTGTAGTAACACCAGGTAAACTAGTGATGTCCATGGGAACCTCTATTTGTCATCTTCTTCTTGGTGATGAAGAACGTGAAGTAGAAGGAATGTGTGGTGCTGTTGAAGATGGCATCATTCCTGGATATTTTGGTTATGAAGCGGGGCAGTCTGCTGTTGGAGATATTTTTGCATGGTTTGTTGATGAGTCCGTACCGGCTTACGTTAAAGAACAAGCGAAAGAAGAACGTATTTCTGTCCATGAATGGCTAGAAAAGAAAGCTTCAGCATATGTACCAGGTCAGACGGGCTTGCTCGCCCTTGATTGGTGGAACGGAAATCGTTCCGTGTTGGTTGATACAGATCTAACAGGATTAATTGTAGGATATACTTTGCTTACTAAACCAGAAGAAGTATATCGTGCGTTGCTTGAAGCTACGGCCTTTGGAACACGTAAAATTGTTGATGCATTCCATAACAACGGTGTGCCTGTAGAGGTATTATATGCCTGTGGTGGATTACCACAGAAGAATAGACTTCTCATGCAAATCTATGCTGACGTAACTGGACGTGAGATCAAGGTAGCGGCTTCAACACAGACACCAGCTCTGGGTGCTGCGATGTTTGCTGCGGTAGCAGCGGGTAAAGAAGCTGGCGGATACGATAACATTGTGGATGCAGCGAAGTATATGGCACGTATTCGTGAGGAGAGCTTTAAGCCTATTCCTGAGAATGCAGCAGTGTATGACGTGTTATATCAAGAATATAGTCTTCTTCATGATTATTTCGGTCGTGGTGAGAATCATGTGATGAAGAAGCTGAAATCTTTAAAAGAACAAGCTGAAGGTTAAGGTTTATTCATAATAAAATAAATGGGGATGTTCCAAGAGTCATAAAAATGGCTAGGGGAGCATCCCTATTTTTTTATAGCTTGTGTATTTTATGGAATAGCGAAAAAATGTTAATAAGGTTACTTATGTGGCATGCTAAAACATCACTAAAAGAAGCTGCTCATGGGGTTAATAGCGAAAGTCATCATATTAAGATTGTGATAAATCCTATAACTACGCATTAGTATCCTTCAGGTAACTTCCTCACTTTAAAGTGCCTACTTCCTCAAAAGAATGTTAGGTCCTACAATGATTACAACACCTATAATATATGGATGAGGAGATATAACAACTATGAAATTACAATTAGCATTAGATCTGGTAGATATTGACGGAGCAATAGAGGTTGTATCGGAAGTAGCTGAATATATAGATATCGTTGAGATTGGAACACCGATTGTTATTAACGAAGGATTACATGCGGTAAAAGCGATCAAAGAAGCTTTTCCATCACTAACTGTATTAGCTGATCTTAAAATTATGGATGCTGGTGGCTATGAAGTCATGAAGGCAGTAGAAGCTGGTGCAGATATTGTTACAGTGCTAGGTGTATCCGATGATTCGACTATTAAAGGTGCGGTTGAGGAAGCGAAGAAACATAATAAAGAGATCTTAGTGGATCTAATCAATGTAAAAGACATAAAGACAAGAGCAGCAGAAATTGATGCACTTGGTGTTGATTACATTTGTGTGCATTCTGGTTATGACCATCAAGCCGCTGGTAAGAATTCATTTGATGATTTAAACGCTATTAAGAGCGTCGTGAAGAATGCGAAAACAGCTATAGCTGGTGGGATCAAGCTAAGTACTCTGCCAGAGGTTATTACTGCAAATCCTGATCTTGTTATCGTGGGTGGCGGTATCACTGGCGAACAGGATAAAAAGGCAACTGCAGCAGAAATGAAACGCCTTGTAAGCCAAGTCTAAGATTCTAATGAATACAGTGGATTATACACAGGAAATTGTAAATGAGCTACAGCATTCCGTGTCACAGATCGGAGAAGGAGAAGATAGTCAACTGGCTGAGATTCTCTTGCGTTCTAGCAAAGTATTTGTAGCAGGAGCTGGAAGATCAGGATTAATGGGGCGGGCATTCGCCATGCGGCTCATGCATGTAGGTACTGATGCATATGTCGTTGGAGATACCATTACTCCTGGAATCGATAAGGAAGATGTGTTAGTCCTTGGATCTGGTTCTGGTGAAACAAAGTCCCTTGTTTCGATGGCAGAAAGGGCCAAAATGATAGGTGCCACCGTTGTAGCAGTTACCATTACACCGGAATCGACGATTGGTCGATTAGCAGATTACACCGTGAAGTTACCAGGGTCACCGAAGGATCAGAGTGGAAGTTATACGACCATTCAGCCGATGGCTTCACTATTTGAGCAGACGATGCTGATATTCTACGATGCTATCATTCTACAAATGATGGAGCAGACAGGTCAGACTACGAAGCAAATGTTCGGTAAACATGCTAATCTGGAATAATAACATATAGAAAGCCATTCAACACAAAAACGAATGCTACCCATGTGGATAGGTATTCGTTTTTGTGCGTAAATGAGTCCCTAGGGCATGATGTAGTATGATAAGTGTGAGGGGGGGTTAATAATATGGCAACACAGATTAAAGATCGTATTAACTTGAAAGAAATCAACTGTGAGAAGGAGCTTACGCTTGCCGTTATCGGTGGTAAATGGAAGCTGATTATTTTGTGGCATCTCGGCCTCGAAGGAACCAAGAGATTTAGTGAACTCAAGAAGCTTATTCCACACATTACCCAAAAAATGCTAACCAATCAATTGCGAGAATTGGAAGAAGATAAGCTTGTTCTGAGAAAAGTATATGCGGAGGTTCCACCCAAAGTAGAATATTCTTTAACTGAATACGGTCAAAGTCTAATGCCAGTTCTACGCATGATGTATGACTGGGGGAAGAACTACGGAGAAAATGTGATTTGGAAAGACACAACATCTTCTAACGATAAGTGCATTACTAGCGGTTAAAAATTGACTATTAATTGAAATAGCCTCTGCACCCAATTGGGATGAAGAGGCTATTTTTGTTTTGATATTTCCGTTGGAATGGTTGCCGTCTTTGAAAAAGGACAGTATTACCGTTTCTACTTGACTCATATGGATTGGATGGAGTTGTCCTTCAATACGCAATCCGCAAATAATATCGTTTTTGGAATGCGGAAGAATCCTTCCGTTTTTTCTTGAAAGGTCATAGAAGGTAATGCTCCTTGATGTAACCACTTGCGGAATGTACCTGGATGAACGTTAATCCAGTCACTCACATCACTTACGGATAAGTCATGGACCATGCAAAGCCCTGTCAGAATCTTATTGCTTACAGGAGAACGAGTTAGTGTTCTGCGCATAAATCTGGAATGAGCGGGCTGGCATATGATGGGACTCTTCGAGAGAAGGTCTTCATTAAATAGAATATGTCGAGGATATCCTAAGTATTGACACACTTTCTCCATGTTCTTCTTACCAGGAACCCGGCCTTCGTACACCCAAGCACTTACACTTCTTGATGAAACAGAGAGTTGCTCAGCCAAATAGGATAGTTTGATGTCATTTGCCATTAAAATAGCGAGTAGAACGCGATTACGAATTTGGCAACGTGTCGGTTTACGGAATCGTTTCACACGCACGCCTTTTCCTAAATACTTGCGATTGATCAGAGACCACGCCTGAATTGAATGTTTTTCTGGTTGTGTAGGCATATTTCCTCCGATATTTTTTTTAATATAAATTTTACCCTATTTATAGTAGTAGTTTCAATAGCAAAACGAACCTGTCGTATATTTCCACTTAAATGTACTCTATAAATCTATTAAATAGATGACAAATGGCTTCGCACTCTATCAGAACTATTCATATGATGTTGTATGTAATGTTTACAAGGAGTGGTCGCAATGAATTCAATGGTTGTACAAGGAGCAAGTGGGGCAGTGGGAGCAGTTCTAGCCTTTGCTTTTGGAGGGTGGGACGATCTGTTAAGTGTTTTTCTCGTTATTATTATTATTGACTATGTTACAGGGGTACTGGCAGCAATTAAGGATCGTACAGGACTCAACAGCAAAATTGGGTTCTGGGGATTAACTAGAAAAGCCTTAATGTTTCTTGTCATCCTCTTAGCTCATCAGATGGATGGTCTACTTGGTCAGGATATAGGTATGGTGAAAAGTGGGGCTGTCTATTTCTACATGGCGAATGAGTTGATATCGATTACAGAGAATTATGGACGGTTGGGGTTACCGCTACCTAACAAAGTAATAAGAATTATTACGATATTAAAAAATAAGGATAAGCAAAAGGATGACAAAGATAAGTGATAGCTGACAAGTTCCTTTCCCAAAGGCATGGGTTATGTTATATTTTTTGGTGTACCTTATACTATTTAGAGGACAAGGAGCCATTCATGATAAAACATATTGTATTCTTTAAATTAAAGGATAGTTCTCCTGAAAGTGTGAATAGAACAGCAACCATATTAAGAAATATGCAAGGTAGAATACCTCAGCTTGTGTCATTAGAAATTGGTGTAGATGTGATTCGTTCGGAACGTTCATATGATATTTCTCTCATAGCGGAAGTACAGTCTTTAGAGGATCTTCAATCCTATCAAATTCATCCTGTTCACCAAGAAGTTATCCAACATATGAATGAGTTTAAAGAAAGCTCGGTCGCAGTCGATTACGAACTATAACATAGAAGAAAATATCCGTTATCAGATGTCATGGGGGTAGAACTATGTACTATGTCAATAGAGAACAGATCGAAAGACGGTTGCATACGATTCCTGAAATTGTTCTAGGTTTACAAACAGCAACAGCAAAATGGGATGGAGGTCTTATCTTGGGATTTGTCCAAGAGAGATCTCTTCATTTAGCTATTGAAGTGGTTACGGATGTATGTAGTTACCTTATTGATGGATTCATCATGCGTGATGCTAGTAGTTATCAGGATATCCTTGATATTACTTATGAGGAAAAGGTATTTAACAGTGAAATACATGCTGTCTTAATACAACTGGTACAACTTCGCAAACCATTGGTACAGAATTATTATGAATGGGATCGGACTTCTCTTCATCACCTCACTAGTGTACTTCCTACAGTTCTGAATGATTTCTCCTCATCTGTGGGGAATTACTTAGATCAGGAATTAGGATATGTACAAACATAAAAGGAGCACGTTATTGTATGGAAGATACAAACACTAATCATCAAGAGCAATTAAATGAAAGTGATGTTTCTGGATTCGAACCTATCTACATGATTGAATTCTTATTCGACAAGATGCCTAATGTATCAAGTGAAAAACTCCGTGCTAATATTGAAAAATATACAGGATCCATAAAAATATCAGATGGACAGAATAATATTCCTTCTCCATTTGCGCTGGAAGCAGTTACGTCTGGCGAAGAACAGATACAACCTAAGGTCTTTTTCCATATGGATCACAAAGTATCTTTTGAAGATGCTGAAGTACCAGCACAGAGCTGTATATACGAACCAGCAATTCTTCAAGATATTCGTCGTTTTGATAGTGCTCTCCAGCAATCATTTCACTGGCAGAACGCACGCGAAACGATAGATAACTGTACATACAGTATTCGTTTCCATGATTTATTTACGGCAGGATTACCCTATAAGGATCGTTTCGATCTTATATTGGGAGTCGTTAGAGCCATACTTGAAACAGTCCCTTGTAAAGCGATGTTCTGGCATACTAGTGACAAACTCGTTGAACCTACAACATATCTAGAAGCTGTTGAACTAGGTGAGAAGTTGTATGGTGCAGTAAATCTTCGTCTGTATAGTACGGGTCAAGAAAAGGAAATGATCATGGATACTCTAGGATTATCTGCATTGGGAATTCCAGATGCTCAGTGTCATTTCCGCGATATGGATCCTAGCGAGGTAGCGAGAGACTTGCTCGTGATATCTAAGTATTTATATGATCAGGGTGATATCATCAAGGACGGTGAGTCCATTGGAACTTCGGCAGACAAGGCTTATTTGTGTGAACATCAACATGCAATAGTTGTTCCACCACGATATGTCCTTGATCTGAATCCAGGAGCTGCGCATGCAGCTCAAATCCAACGTAACAACCCATCTTAAATAATAATTTATATTTTCGGTTGTCCTTGAGTGTCAAGACAAGTATCTTCTGACTATAATGCATTAACAAATAGGCATTCGCCCGTTCTTGGAAGTAGGGAGAGTAAAGATTATTACTCTATCCAAAGTCAGGGGGAGTCTAAAGCTAAGGATGAAGGAGAGATGGACAATGAAAGATAGTAACAAGAGCTTTTTGTGGGGAGCTTTGATTGGAAGTGTTGTGGGGTCTGTAACTGCCCTGTTATTAGCACCGAAGCAAGGTACAGAGCTACGCAAGGATATTGTAGAAAAAACACGTCAGGTAAGTGATAAGACACAAGAACTAGTGAGCGTAGCTGGTGAACAGGGTGCCGTTATCTATGGAATTGTGAAGAATAAGGCAACGGATATCGTTCAAGACGTTCAATCATGGCGGCATTGTAAAGATGAAACTCTAGAAAAGAAGGTTGAGATATCATCAATACAAGAGAAAGATCAAGAGAAACCAGAATTAGATGCATTTGATCTTTTTGTGGATGAAGAGTTGATCTAATAACTTGAATTTCAGGCCTTACCCTATGATTCTAAGGGGAGTAAGGTCTGTTTTTCTGTGAATTCAAGACACTATGTACGATTCTATAAGAGTTAAAAGAATTGGGCTAAGTTTCAAGGTACGTTATAATAATCATTGACATATGGTAGCAGAGTAGATAACAGAATTCGATACAGAAAGAAGCGGTGTGTTCGTGCAACATGCAATTGCAATTTTAGACTCGGGTGTGGGGGGACTAACGGTAGCTAAAGAAGTGATGAGACAGCTCCCTCGAGAAAAAATTATATATTATGGAGATACTGCACGTACGCCTTACGGGCCAAGGTCATCTGAGCAAGTTAGAGTATTTACTGAGCAAATTGTTGATTTTCTCATCCAATTTGAACCGAAAATGATTGTTATTGCTTGTAATACAGCAACAGCAGCAGCACTCACATATATTCAAGATAAAGTATCCATACCTGTGATTGGTGTTATTCATCCAGGAGCTCGTGCAGCGATAACAGCTACAAAGACGGGGGATGTAGGTGTTATCGGAACCGTAGGTACGATAGGTAGTGGAGCTTATACTCATGCATTAAAAGAACTATCACCTTATGTAAATGTGACTAGTGAGGCCTGTCCATTGCTTGTACCTCTTGTTGAGCAAGGATTATTTCGATCAAGTGAGACGCAACATATTGTGGAACGATCTTTGGAGAATATCCGGAACACCTCTATTGATTGCCTGATTCTTGGATGTACTCACTACCCTTTTCTTACGGAATCGATTCAAGAGGTTATGGGAGATCGGGTCAAACTAATCAGTTCGGCAGAGGAGACAGCCCGAGAAATTAGCACCATATTATATCAAAAGGGTCAACTCGCTAAGAGTGATGAGAGCCCGATACATCAATTTTTCTGTAGTGGGGATGGCGAGATATTCAAGAAGATTGCGAATGAATGGTTAGGTGAACAGATCCGACGCACACCTGTCGTGTGGCAAGTATCTAAGTTTGAAGAATGATGAACCGAATTCCTTAAAAAAAACGGATGCACAAAAATAGCAGGTCAAGGTCACTTCAGTGCCCCCTATCTATGTGATAGTGTAAAGAACGATTCCTCAGCTCGTTTACATAGAGCTGAGGTTTTTTATGCCATTCGTTGGTGTATGGCAGCGTTCTCTCAGGACACCTAACTTTCTTCTACATAGAGACAACCCCTTAATGATGTCTTAGAAAGAGCAATTATTTATGCATGATGGACAACAATGCGGGCATACAATCTAACCACTCTAACTTTACTATTGGAGGCTTCACGTTCATATCCCAGAAAGGAAGGTATGTATGCTTCAATATATTGTACGTAAAGGAGATACCCTACAACGCATTGCTTCGGCAAGAGGACTTAAGCCGGAAAATATCGTGAACGCCAACCCTTGGGCAACTGAACAACCATACCTTATTCCTGGTCAAATATTATTTATTCCATCGACACCTCGACGGAGATATTCGATACAGATGGGGGACACGCTTGAGAGCGTATTGGATCAGTTCTCTATTACAGAACAAGCTTTGGAAGGTTTTAATCCTGGAATTTCCCATGATCGATTTCCAGTAGGTCGTGTCCTAGTATTACCTACATCTGAAATGAAGTCTATTGTTGCGCCACAAGGCGAATATGGATATATGGATATGATGAGACATATTAACGAATTAATGGGTAAGTATAAGTTTATAGAGGCACGATCGATAGGTGAAAGTGTCATGGGTAAGTCGCTTGAGATATTAAAAATAGGTACAGGCGAGAGACGAATACATGTGAATGCCTCTATCCATGCTAATGAATGGATTACAACGTTATGCTTAATGCGATTCGTGGAGGAGTATGCGGAAGCATATCAGAATAAGACAATGTGGAATGGATATAATCCACAAGAGTGGTTCACTAACTGTACATTATGGTTGCTTCCTATGGCTAATCCAGACGGTGTAGAGTTAGTTCAAGAAGGTGTCACGCAGGAACATCCTTACTATACGGAACTTATGGAATATAATAGCCAGCGAAGAGATTTCAAACATTGGAAAGCAAATATTCGTGGAGTAGACCTAGGTGATCAGTTCCCAGCCCATTGGGAAGAAGAAGTGAGTCGTAGAGGGAAGCATTCTCCATTACCGCGTGATTATGCTGGGATAAGCCCTCTAAGCGAACCAGAAGCCAACGCACTTGCTGCTTTTACAATAGATATTTCTCCCGATGCGGCCATTTCACTACACAGTCAAGGCCAAGAAATATATTGGAATTATCGAGATTATGAGCCCGAAGTGAGCGAGGAATGGAGTCGGAGATTAGCTCAAGTGAGTGGATACCGATCCGTGAAATTACAGGGCAGTGACGCTGGATATAAAGATTGGTTTATTCAACATTTCAGACGACCAGGTTTTACAGTAGAGATCGGTCAAGGTGTAAACCCTCTTCCCATTCAGGATTTTCGGAATATGAGTCTTGAGGTGGGTTTAATTGTGGGAGAATTGATGAGTTTTTGAAAACTTCATGAAACATTTTCATACACAAGTCGTATGATATACAAGAGGGGGTGGCCGCTTAAGCATGATTCTATTTTCTTCAAGCGGTTGCTCTCTTTTTTAAAGGTATAAGAATGGAGGTAGGAATCATGAAGATCAGAAGATTACTATCGTTTAGGTTTTGGTCCATGATGATTGGTAATATACGGAGGTATATTACGTCATCTCAGGTTTCTTTGGGAGACAAGTTGTTATTTCTCATACCTGTTATTGTATATTGGCTATTCCCTTTTGACTTATTGCCAGGTCTGCCTATAGATGATATTGGTGTCACGATGTTCTTGATGGGATGGTTTACCACCCGCATACAACGTAAATATCCAAAGTTATAGACGTATAATAAGGATCATGGATTACTGTTCTCGATAAATATGGACAAGTCCGGTCTTGCGAATTAGGATCTGTTTCTTTACAATAAATAAAAGAGTAAGACATCATACGTAATTAGGAGATGCAGCAGATGAAGTGTAAAATTACCCGTAACGCGGCAAAAGTATTATCTAAAGAGCTGAACAAAGAAGAGAATAAAGATTTGAAAATTCGTGTACTTGTCACTCATGCACATGGTGATCATGCGCATTATGGTTTAGACTTAGATAAGGCAACAGAGAACGATGAAGTGGTATCAACAGATAAAGATATTGATGTCATCTTGAATACGAGTGAACCTTTGCTGGATGGTGTGAAGATTGATTATCTATATTTACCTGAAGAAGGTTTTGTAATCACGAATCCATCTAAAGGGAATCACGGAGACCACTAAAGTCGTAAATAGTAAAGAAGGTTGGTATAAAAATGGCAAATGATATACGTGTATGTGAGAAATGCAAGCATACACGTCTCAAAAGTATAGTACCAAAGCTCCAAAAGATGGCGCCAGACACAGAGATTAAGATTGGATGTAAATCTTACTGTGGTCCTTGCGGTAAAAGAGCATTTGTCTATATTAACGGACGTTATGTGAGTGCACCAACAGAAGAAGAAGTGCTTGCAAAAGTAGCACCTTTTATAAAATAATCTACTGGTAAATGATGAAGTTTCTCTATATGCATAGTTTCTTCTCATCGAAACCAAGCTAAACATGGTGTATATGATTAGGAATATGTAGTGAGGGGGAACAACCAAATGTCTAAACGGGATTTTTCTAGTATGCAGAAGAATACACCAATTTCACAAGCGAATAACGCCGTAGATAGGCTCCATCAGTCGATATCCAAGGCTCTAAGCCATCCTACAGAGCAACTGCTGGATCAAGTGGAGAATTCATTAGCCCATACAGAGCAGGCCGTTCAGGCCATCCAGGGCAGTGAGTATGGACTAGCTGCTGAACGAACGGAAGAATTGCTGGCAGAGGAGAAAAGCCGATTAGCCGCAATGAACCTTTCTGAGTTTAATGATTAATCTTACAAATGAAGAAGGAGTGTTCCCAGCCGCCATTGAGAATGGCAGTGGGAACACTCCTTTTTTTGTAACCTATTTATTGTCCATTTTACTTAGTACATCATATTGGATGACTTGATCCGAGATATGGAGTTGTAATTTGGCTTGATCATAACCGACTCGGCATTCACCGACTTCGATCGTGTCTCGTGTACTGAGATCATAGCAAGTACCATTCTCAAATATGCCGCTAGGCGATGGAATATAGAATATTCTATTATCTGTGAAGGCTCCAGTACGAAGAACAACAAATGGGTTATCATTGGAGAACAGATTGTTTCCCAGCATATAGTAGGAATCTGTTGGAATTCCTAGCAGGTGAAGGAGAGAGGGTGACATATCTAATTGACCAGATGCCTTAGAATATTCTCCTGCTTGTTTATGATCGGGTAGATGAATCAGTAAAGGCACTTGATTCATGATTTGTTCCATATCGAGATCATTTAAGCTTTTATCTAGAAACTGTTCATAATAGGACTTATCTTTGATCGAATTATCATGATCACCGTATACTACAAGAATAGTGTCCTCCCATAGCCCCATATCTTTCATTTGTTCTGTAAATTCCCCTAGAGCCTCATCAACATAATGGATTGCATGCAGGTAATCACCGAATATCGTACCACTGAACTCATCCACATCTAACACTTGTTTATCTTTGGGGATCGAATAAGGATGATGGCTGGAGAGTGTGATTAGGAAAGAATAAAAAGGTTCCTTGATCGATGCCATTTCATCTAACGATTGTTTAAAGAATGATTTGTCGCCAAGTGACCATCCCAGCCGCTCGTCGATGGTATAATTTTTTTTGCTGAAAAAGCGGTCGTACCCCATATGGTTATACATAATGGTTCGATTCCAAAAGCTACTATCGTAAGCATGAAATACGTTCGTTGAATATCCCTGCTCTTCTAAGATGGCTGGTAGCATATTGTACTCATGGTCAGGATAACGGATGAATACAGAACCTGAAGGTAACGGGTGAAGCGAACTGTGCGAGCTAAAGTCTGCATCAGATGTTCTTCCTTGTCCAGTCTGATGATAATAATTGCTGAAATACATACTATCTTTCATAAGTTTATTGAAGTTCGGTGTAATTTCCTGACCATTGACGCTTTTGCCAATCATGAAATTCATAAAGGCTTCCACTTGAAGGACGATCACATTACTATTTTTGTAAGTTCCGAACGTATCGTTCTTTATGGATCGTTGAGCACTCTTTTGCTGAAATAAATCCTTTATAGCATCCATTTCATCTTGTGGTAGGGAATGTTCAGGACCAAGATGATCTTGTGCATATCGATAAATGTCGTATCCATGAAAAGCGAGTAACCCGGTAACATTATAGATCGTCATGTTCCACCAGTTACTTGCGAACAAGCCTTTAGCCCAAGTGTCACTATAGTGTTTAATAGGAGCAAAAGTAAGTACAGACCCAATGATGAATACCAGCAAACCCGTGATGAGTCTTTGGATAACTCTTGCGCCTCTGCGAGCGGGTGTCTGTTCTCGCGATATATATAGTTGAGTATTGCGTCTTGAGCGTCGGACGATCTTAAAGATGAGATAAGCGATGATGATGAACCAATCGATAAATAAATATAGATCGTTCCAACGTAAAAGTGACTGAATACTATCACCTAATGAACTAATCTGACCGGTCTGAAGAAGAACGGGTATCGTAATGAAGTCCTCGAAATAGCGATAATAGACGAGATCGGAATACATCACGGCTGTCAAGAACACATTCAATAGAATGAGGGATACGAGATAGCCATGGCGAGGCAACCACAATGTCCAGAACGATACGATCATAACGGATCCGATGGCGATGATGTAATCTAGAAAACTAAGCTCAACATACGGAATATTCAGTCGTTTATCGATCAACGTTAACTTGCACAACATAAGAATAATGAATAATGGATAGCTAAAATAGTGAAATGTACGTAGCTTGTTAGGTGAGCTCCAGCCCAGAGAGCGTATGCCTTTGTTATGAGAATACATGAATAGTCTCTCCTTTTTATATACGAAATGCCAAATGCTAGACCTTGAAGGTGAAACAGGGATGTAAGGTAACATGTGAATACATAATAGGAGCGAACCAAGACGTATGATTTCATACGCTTTAATGTTCGCTCCTGTAGATTATGCCCGGAAATTATACAGAAATGTTATTCACTTTGAGATTCTTGACGACCACGAGGTGGAAGAGGCCCAAGGTATTGATAATACTGACATTCAATGGTTCCGTTGTATAACTTGCGACGTTTGTCAGCTTTCTTGTTGAAGATGGTTTCGAAACGTTTGGTTGAACTAATCGCAAAGAATGACCAAGTTGGTATACTTACGGTCAACCTTTTTAAGTCACGAATAATCTGCTCTACTTCAGCTATTTCACTCAAACGTTCCCCATAAGGAGGATTTGTAATGATTACACCATAATCACCTTGAGGTCTTGCTTTGGCGATCGGTAGTACCTCTAATTTAATATCTTTGGCAAATCCCGCACTGTTTACTGCAGCTTGAGCAACTTCAATGGCCGCTGGGTCGATATCACTTCCGGAAATCTGTAATGGAATGTCATCGCGAACGGAATCAAAGGCTTCTTCTCTTGCTTGATTCCATAATGCTTCTGGAATGATTGGCCAATCTTCCGAATTAAAAGTGCGACGTAGCCCAGGTGCAATGTTCCAACCTACCATCGCCGCCTCGACTAAGAGTGTACCTGAACCGCAACATGGGTCATAGAAAGGTCTGGACGGGTTCCAACGGCTTAATTGAATAAGAGCTGATGCCATTGTCTCTTTCAATGGTGCCTCTGTTACGAGCTTACGATAGCCACGCTTATGAAGACCAGATCCTGTCGTATCTAGCGTGATCAAGGCAACATCATTTAACATAATGACCTCAACAACATAACGGGGTCCATCTTCAGGGAACCATTCCGTATGGTAAGTCTGATTTAATTTGTCGACGATCGCCTTTTTAACGATCTTTTGACAAGCAGGTACGCTACTTAATTGTGACTTAAGTGAACGTCCTTCAACTGGGAATTCACCATTCTGTGGAATGACATCCTGCCATGGTAAAGCCTTGACACCTTCAAACAATTCATCGAAAGTGAGGGCAGTGAATTCGCCCATCAGAATCAACACACGGTCTGAGGTACGAAGCCACAAATTACAACGACATATATCGATTAAGTCACCACTAAAGATGACACGTCCATTCTCGACCGTTAAATCATGATACCCCAGATCTTTTAATTCACGAGCAACAATTGATTCTAATCCCATTGGTGCAGTAGCAATAAGTTGCAAATTAGCCATGCTTTACAATTCAACCCCATCCGGCCTGTCCTGTAGCCATATGGCCACATTAGGAGACCTATAAATTTAACGAGCCTTGCCGGTTTTCGACAAAACACATACAATAATTACATTAGTCACACATAACGATACAACCAAACATCCATTATAAAACAAATAGGCTTATATGGAAAGTTAGTTCGAGGAGGAAAAGGCAGTGAATCTCACCCCTGATGAATATGTTAACCAATTGTACGAAGAAGATGAGCAATTAAACCGTGTGAAAGAAAGTATTAGAGAAAAGGACATGCCTGAAGTGTCCGTAGCGCCAGCCTATGGTAGACTTTTAACCTTATTGGTTCAGACGTCCCGTGCTGAGAGCGCACTTGAAATAGGTGCTCTAGGTGGATATAGCGGAATATGCCTAGCTAGAGGACTCCCTGCCAATGGACAATTACTCTCACTGGAGTTGAAGGAAGAGTATGCGGAATTAGCGAAGGGTAATCTTGAATCTGCTGGTTTTGGAAATTGCGTGAATTATATGATCGGGCCAGCACTTGATAGTCTGGAGGAACTTAAACAGTCTGGAAGAACATTTGATTTCTTTTTTATTGATGCGGATAAAGAGAACTACCCCTTGTATTTAGATTATGCCATTCAGTTATCCAAGCCGGGATCATTGATTGTAGGGGATAACTGCTTCTTGCGCGGGCGCACTTTGAACTCGGATAAGAATGGTCCTGGGGTGCAAGGGATGCGCAGGTTCAATGAGCAAGTGGCTTCGGATGAACGGCTTGTTAGCACATTACTTCCAGACTATGATGGATTATCCATCTCTCGGGTGAAATAAAAAAAGATCTACGCTTAATGAAAAAGAGACTATCCGTTAGGGTCTAATATGGACCTTAGGGGGTAGTCTCTGTTTTTTCTCTGGAACGCTCGTTCTAATGGAATTGACGTTGTTTATCATTGTGGGCATAGAGCTTAAATCTGACCCACACCATATTCAGAAGTAGTAAGCAACCGGATGTAATAAACAAGCCTTCAATTCCAATAAACCCAGATAGGAGTCCTCCAATAACGGCCCCAAGCATATTACCTAAAGCAAGCGTACTGCTGTTGAAACCGAAGGAACGACTCTCCATCCCATCAGGAGTATAGGAGCGGATGAGTGCATTTACACTCGGTAATAAACCTCCCATAAAGATACCCATGAGGAACCGGACCGTGATGAGCTGCCATACACTTTGGACGAAGGCTTGAGGGATCAACGTTAGGGCTGTGCCTATTAATGCATAGGTAAGGATACGGTGTGCACCAATTTTATCACTTATCTTACCAAGTATAGGGGAGGAGATCATATTGGATACACCTGTTACTGCTATAACTGCACCTGCCCAAAAAGCAATGTCTACTGTAGAATTATGGAGTTTTTGTACATACAACGGTAACAATGACATGGGACTTACCATTGCGAATTGTAAGAGAAATGTCACTGCAAATAAAGCGGGTAGCTGAGGGATGTTCGATAGCTCTTTAAGACCCTGCAGGACAGTTACCTGTGGGACATGCGATGCTTCTTCGCGATTAAAGTTTTCTTTGACTAAGAATAGGGCAAGGAAAGAGGCAATAAGAATTAAAGTTCCTGTGATATAGAAAATAGGACGAAATCCTACGAAATCTGCCAAACTACCGCCAATTAATGGCCCTAGAATGGTACCTGCTACTACGCCGGATTGCATCATTCCCATAGCAAATCCCATTCGGGCTTTAGGAGATGTACCGGATACAAGTGAGATCGCAGCGGGATTGAAGCCAGATATAGTACCGTTTAATAGACGAAGCAACAGCAATTCCCAAGGGTTTCGTGCGAAGCCCATAAGTACAATCACAATGGCCATACCAAAACCAGATCGTAACAACATAATTTTACGTCCATATTTGTCAGCCAATTTACCCCAAATAGGTTGAAAAATAAAGGATGTCAAGAAATTCGCAGCAAATATGAGTCCAGCCCAAATTCCAATTTCATGTTCTCCTTGAACTCCTAAATCTTGAGAGAGGTATAAAGCCAAAAAGGGTGTAATCATCGTTGTGCCAGCATTGACGAGAAATTGCCCAATCCACAGGACAATCAGGTTTAATTTCCATGTTTTCAAAAGTGGTGCACTTCCTTTCTAAGTTGCCATGATAATCCATCTTCAAAGAAATAGTTATATAGTATATCACATCTTGATTTGTCTCTTCTGATAGGAATGTCATAGTATTGTCATGACATCACACGCTGTGAGAGTTGTTACTTACTTTTAAAAAGGGCATAATATATATAAAGGGAAACTAACTATACTGGGGGCCTATGAATGACCTACAATGATACTTTTATAAGAGCTTGTTATAAGCAAGATGTAAACCACGTACCTGTCTGGTATATGAGACAAGCGGGGCGTTACGACCCTGAATACCGTAAAATTAAGGAGAAATATAGTCTTCTTGAAATATGTCGTCAACCTGAACTTGCGGCGCAAATCACGATGATGCCCGTCCACAAATTAGGTGTTGATGCAGCTATTCTATACTCTGATATTATGAATCCCGTAGCTTCGCTTGGTGTGGATTTCGATATTGTTAAGAATATTGGCCCTGTCATTGAAAATCCGATTCGCTCGGCAGCTGATATTGAAGGTCTTCGTCCTATTGATGTAGATAAAGATCTAAGTCATATCATGGAGACGATTCGTATTCTTGATAAAGAATTAAACGTACCTCTTATTACTTTTGCAGGTGCGCCATTCACGATTGCAAGTTATCTTATTGAAGGTCGCCCTTCTAAAAACTATATCCTTACCAAGACGATGATGTATAGTGAGCCACATCTTTGGTCAGCTTTAATGGACAAGCTTGGAGATATGGTTATTACATATGTTAGGGCTCATATTGCCAATGGTGGGAAAGCCTTTCAACTATTTGACAGTTGGGTAGGGGCACTTGCTCCTAAGGATTTCGAGAAGTATGTGCTTCCAACAGTTACTCGTATCTTTGCCGAAATTTCTGATTTGAATGTACCCAAAATTTATTTTCCTGGTGTAAGTTCTGGAGAACTCTTACCTGTGCTTAACAAGGTCCAATGTGATGTAATTGGGCTTGATTGGAGAGTGTCTATTTCTGAAGGACGACGAAGAACAGGTGGTCGATTTGCTATGCAAGGCAATCTTGATCCATATATCTTGACGGCTCCTATGAATGTTATTAAACAATATGCCAAAGAAATTATCGATAACGGCATTCAGGAACCTGGGTATATATTTAATCTTGGACATGGATTGTTTCCAGAAGCATCCATTGATAAATTAGCCGAGCTAACACAATTTATTCAAGAATATTCGGCTTCTCAATTGAAATCTTAACGATCAAAGACAACATTACATTTTGACATAGGGGTGAACTGTTCGTGAAATCAAAAGTAGGCGTCTTAGTTATGTCATATGGAACACCGGAAAGCCTAGAAGGAATAGAAACGTACTATACACATATCCGCAGAGGGAATGCTCCAACTCCGGAACAGCTTCAAGATTTAGTGAGTCGTTATGAAGCTATTGTTGGAGGAGTATTCCCCCTACGTGAGAATACTAACCAACAAGTAAGCACGCTGGAAGCGACGCTTAATCAAAATGGTGATCAAGCCGAGAATGAGTTCGTATGTTACCAAGGATTGAAGCATGCTGCACCCTTCATCGAAGACGGTATAGAACAAATGGCTAAAGATGGCATTAAACGTGCTGTTGGTATTGTATTGGCACCACATTATTCCGTTATGAGTGTAGGGTCTTACATTAAACGTGCTCAAGCGAAAGCAACAGAGCTAGGTATAGATATGTCCTTCGTGGAGCATTATCATCTCCATCCCAAATTGATCCAGGCTCTGAGCCAACGTGTAAGTGCGAAGTTAGATCAGTTTGAGGAAGCGGGAGCTAATCGAGAAGATGTACGGGTACTTTTTAGTGCACATAGCTTACCTAAACGAATTGTTGAGATGGGAGATCCTTACCCGGATCAATTACTAGAGACCTCACGCGCTATTGCAGAGCAGACAGGAGTTACCTCTTGGCAATTCTCATGGCAAAGTGCTGGACGCACAGCAGAGCCATGGCTAGGTCCAGACATTCTCGATACACTTCAGGAACTTAGTGCCGAGCAAATTGAGAATGTGTTAGTAGCACCTGTAGGTTTTGTATCGGACCATTTGGAAGTATTGTATGACTTGGACATAGAGGCTCAAGCCATCTCTAAGGAACTTGATATGCGCTTAATGCGTATTGATTCGTTAAATAGCGATCCTCTCTATATGGAAACACTTCGTGATGAGATACTGAACCGTTTAGCGAAAAGCGATGAATCATGACAGGTGCAGTTATGAGGGATAGGACTTCCTGGCTGTATTAAACAGGCCAAAGAGGTAGCCACTCGGATGGCTTCAACAACGTATGCCTAAAGAGATATGGTATTCAATAGAACTCCCGACGATTCGGGGGTTCTATTTGTTTAACTGAACCTGATATAATGAACACTAATACTAGTTTATACATTTTTACAGATGTAAGAAGGAGTGAATAATGTATCCACCACGTTCCGAAAAGGGAAAGGCTGCAAGAAGAGTAAAGAAGATGCGTTTTCGTAAGTTACGGACATTACTTAATTTATTTTTATTTTCCTTGATTGTAGTATTATTCTCTTATTACTTGATAACTAAGGATGATAAACTAGCTGAACCATTGCATGTAACAGACACTATTGTAACTGGGAATTCATCAACAGAAGGTAGCGACCTGGTGGACGCAGATCGTTCTCTTGATGCTAATCTAGAGGCAGAACAATCTAGTCCAGAAGAGACTCTGAAACAAACAGGAGTAGTAGCGAAGATTACAGAACCAACAAAGGTTGCTGAAACAGATATTGAACAGATTAAGAACACGGTTAAGGATACTCCCAAAGAATCACCAAAAGCTGAAGAGCGTAAGGAATCTACAAATCCTGTAAAACAAACGCTAAAGGATCAATCGAATGATGCCAGCGAGATCGTTCCTAATGCAGATACGATTCTTTCGTTTCACTTTGTCGGGGATATGATATTTTCGGGAAAAGTGGAGGGGATCCTAAGTCAGAAAGGGTATGATTATCCTTTTAAATACGTAGAGGAACTCTTTAAAAAGGACGATTTAACCTTCGCTAACTTAGAAACGCCAGTAACGACAGCAGGGGTTGGAGCAACAAATAAACAGTATGTATTTAAGTCCTCTCCTAAGGCTCTAGATGCTTTGAAAAAGGCAGGGATGGATGGTGTAAGTCTAGCAAACAATCATATCCTAGATCAGGGTG
This sequence comes from Paenibacillus sp. Y301, assembly GCF_059445505.1. Taxonomy (NCBI): domain Bacteria; kingdom Bacillati; phylum Bacillota; class Bacilli; order Caryophanales; family Paenibacillaceae; genus Paenibacillus; species Paenibacillus sp. Y301. Next base: position 215,375 of record NZ_JCAIUL010000003.1, read on the forward strand.
TTTCAGGATTGTTGGATACGTTAACCCATTTAGATGAGAGTAAGATTAAGTATGCAGGTGCGGGAAAGAATGCAGATGAAGCTTACGCACCAGAATATTTCACACGTCAAGGGATAAAAATTGCTCTTGTGGCCGTTAGTCGAGTTGCACCAGATACAGATTGGTTCGCTGAAAAGGGGAAACCAGGTGTAGCACAAGTATATAGTCCTGAAGTTGCTTTGAAGTCGATTAAAACAGCTCGTAAAAATGCAGACATTGTTATCGTCATGGCACATTGGGGAGAAGAGCGAGCTTTGCTTCCTAATGTGAAACAGACACAGCTTGCTCACCAATTTGTGGATGCGGGTGCAGACCTTGTTATTGGATCACATCCTCATGTCCTTCAAGGACTTGAGCAATATAAGGGTAAATGGATCGCTTATAGTACAGGGAATTTCATATTTACGAAATCGGCCACACCAGCGACTTGGAAGACAGCAGTCTTTGCAACAACCTGTACACCTAAGGGAGAGTGCAAGATAAAACTTATTCCTTACCACGCTGAGCTGGGTCAACCGGTACCTATGTCAGAACAAGACGGACAACGACTGTTTCAAGAAATGCAGGAATTGTCTATAGGTGGTGTGACCATTCATAAAGACGGTACAGTTGTTAAACCTAAATCATGATTCTCGTTAGTCTGTTTGGGAGGTTAAAGAAGAGTTGTGAATAATTTATGCGTAGCCCATAGAGGGTTTTCATACAAAGCTCCTGAGAATACAATGGCAGCAATAAGAATGGCTATGGCAGAGTCTTTTGTGCAATGGGTTGAAATCGACACACAACTATCGATGGATGGAGTACCCGTCGTCATTCATGATTTCAAGCTGAATCGGACGACAAATGGTAAGGGTAAGGTGAAAGATTACACGTGGGAACAATTGCAGCAATTAGATGCGGGGAGTTGGAAGGGAAGTGCTTTTAAAGGAGAAGTAATCCCTTCTCTAGATGATGTACTTAAACGATGTTGTGGGCGTCTTCGCCTGAATATTGAGCTTAAGACGCTGGGCGATATGTACCCAGGTCTTGAGCAAGCGGTTATAGATCGAGTTCGGTATTATAATATGGAGCATGATGTAGTACTAACCTCATTTGATAGTGATGCATTAAAAAGAGTGAAAGAGATCAATCCTGATATGAAAACGGGGCTGATCATTGATGCAAGACCTCTGGACTTGCTGGATCGACTTCAAACATTGCAATGTACCTTTCTGTCCATCGGAGCTTCGCATTTGGATAATACACTTGTATCTATGCTTGTCACTCAAGGGATTACAGTCATGGCATGGACTGTGGATGATGTTAGGAGTATGAAACGGCTGGCATCCATCGATTCAGAGATCATGATCTGTACCAATCGTCCTAATGTATGGAGCGAAACCTTTCTAGAACGTAAACAATCATTTTGGCAATGGAAATTCAAAAAAAAGGACTGATATAACTCATGAATTCAACCCTTCGTAATGTTTATTGTGTTGGTCGTAACTACAGATTGCATGCAGCAGAACTTGGTAATGATGTACCAAAGGAACCGATGATATTCATGAAACCTTCTCATGCGGTTATCCCACTAGATCAAAGTGTTATTACTTTGCCTAAGGATCAAGGTGAAGTACATTATGAAGGAGAACTTGTTATCCATATTGAGCGGGATTATGAACAAGGGGTTAGTGTCAACGACTTAGTGGATGTCATGGCATTAGGGATTGATTTCACTTTGCGTGATGTGCAGCAAGTGATTAAGGAAAAGGGACACCCATGGACAGCAGCTAAAGGGTTCAAGTCGTCTGCACCTCTGACCTCATTTGTCCCTTTCCCAGGGACGGATGAACTAACGTCGCAGGATTTCACGGTTGTTAAGAATAAAGTTGAAGTACAGCGTGGTAATGCGAGCGATATGATTTTTTCACTACAAAATATTGTGGATTTCATTGGCCTACATTATGGATTAGGTAAAGGTGATATCATCTTCACAGGGACTCCAGCAGGTGTTGGACCTGTGTCTTCTGGAGATCAATTTGAACTTTCGTGGGGAGATCAGCAGCTGGGAAGCTGTGTTATTGGTTAACTCATGCTGTGGATTGTGGGTAGTATATGCGCCATGATCGTGTCTGTTCTGGCTTATTGGAAGAAATCACTGGCAGTGTCAGGAGCCGTTGCAGCAACCATCATGGGAACAGTTTACTTTGCGGCAGGAGGCTTATTCTGGTTCGGTATTTTACTGGTATTCTTTGTCTCTTCCTCCGTGTTATCCAAGTTCCGGCAGAGCCATAAAGCTGAGATGGAGAAATCTTATGCAAAGACCGGACGACGTGACGCAGGGCAAGTACTAGCTAATGGTGGAATAGGAATGGTGCTATGTATTCTAAATGCGATATGGCCACATGTTGAATGGATGTATTTATTTATAGGTATTATGGCAACAGTGACTGCCGATACATGGGCAACAGAGATCGGAAGTCTAAGTTCTAAATCTCCACGATCTGTTCTGAATGGGAAGGTATTGACGGTTGGAACTTCGGGTGGCGTATCTCTCTTAGGGAGCACTGCAGCAGCTGTCGCTGGAGTTATGATCGGAGGAATGGCTTGGTTTCTACAAGTCTTAACTGGATCTTTAGATATTCAATTACATGGACTTTTGATATGGGTACTCATTGGATTAGTTGCTGGATGGGTGGGAGCATTTACAGACTCCATATTAGGCGCATCTATTCAAGTCATGTACAAGTGTCGTGTGTGTGGTAGAGAAGTTGAAGTATTACATCATTGCAGCCAACCAACAGAACATATACGTGGGTGGCTCAGAATGAATAATGATGCGGTAAACATATGGAGTTCGATCTTCGGAGGATTGGTAGGATATCTCATTGGCATTGCGATGGGGTTATAAATGAGGGTCTATAAGTGCTACAATAGAGAAGAACGCCAAGAACGATCAAATAAGAAAAGTTAGTAGGGAAAATTAAAGATGAATATATTGACTGTTGAACATATAAGTAAAAGTTACGGAGAAAAAGTGCTATTCCAAGATGCTTCATTTGGTATGGAAGACCAAGATAAGATAGGAATTGTAGGTGTGAACGGGACGGGGAAGTCAACCTTCTTACGCATTATTGCGGGATTAGAGAAGGCAGATGAAGGTCAGATTTCTATTGGGAATGCGGTTAGAATCAGAACGCTAGCTCAGAATCCTGACTTCGATCCAGAGATGAACGTTCTACAGCAAGTGTTTCAAGGTAATGATCCACAAATGAAGGTCGTACGTGATTATACCGAAACGATGGACTTATTAGAACTTGATCCTACCAATGAAACAGTGTTGGAGAGACTTCTAGATCTTAATCAAGAGATGGATACTCTTCAGGCTTGGCAACTTGAAAGCGAAGCGAAGACCATTCTGAATAAACTCGGTATTACACAGTTTGATGCTTTGATGGGTACGTTGTCTGGTGGACAACGGAAGCGTGTAGCTTTAGCTAGTGCATTGATTCAACCTTGCGAGTTGCTAATTCTAGATGAACCTACGAACCATATCGATACAGATTCGGTGGCATGGTTAGAGCAATATTTACAGAAGCGACGCGGTGCTTTGCTCATGATTACCCATGATCGTTATTTCCTCGACCGGGTGGCTAACGTTATGTTGGAGTTAGATTATGGGCGACTATTTCGATATCAAGCCAATTACTCAGCATTCTTGGAACTGAAAGCGGATCGCGAAGAGAGAGAGGCTTCAACAGAACATAAGAGACAGAATTTGCTTCGTACGGAGCTTGCCTGGATGCGTCGGGGAGCCAAAGCGAGAACTACCAAACAGAAGGCACGGATTGATCGATATGAAGAATTGAAAGATCAACAAGGCGTACAGCGTGCTGGAGCCATGGACATGTCGGTAGCTTCTAGTCGTCTTGGTCGCAAAATATTAGAAATTGACCATTTGAGTAAGACGAGTAATGGCATGACCCTAATAAAAGATCTTACTTATATTGCAGTGCCAGAGGACCGAGTAGGGATTGTTGGACCCAACGGAAGCGGGAAGTCAACCTTACTGAATCTTATCGCGGGTAGACTTCAGCCCGATGGCGGGGAACTAAGTCTTGGTACTACGGTGAAGATTGGTTACTTTACGCAAGAACATCAAGAGATGAATGAGAAGCAAAGAGTGATTGAATATATCAAAGAAGAGGCGGAAATTATCCGCACATCTGATGGAAGTACCATTACTGCGGGACAAATGTTGGAACGGTTTCTGTTTCCACCAACGCTTCAATGGACACCGATCGCGAAATTATCCGGTGGAGAGAAGAGACGTCTATATTTGCTAAGAGTTCTCATGGGAGCTCCGAATGTTCTTTTACTGGATGAGCCGACCAATGATCTGGATATCCAGACGCTAGCAGTCTTGGAGCAATATTTGGATGAGTTTCCTGGCGTCGTATTCTCCGTATCCCATGATCGATATTTCTTAGATCGTACGGTAGATAAGATTGTTGCTTTTGAAGGAGATGGGAATCTCAGAGTTCATGTAGGGTCTTATAGCGAATATGAGGAATGGTTGGCTAAGAACGTGTCCAAAGGATCGGTTCCACAAAGCGTTAATCAACCTTCCGAACCCGTAATTAAATCCAAACCTGAGCCTGAGCTCAAACCTGAACCTCTAAAACCAACGGGATCCGTATTGTCAACGGAGAAAATTAAGTTCAGTTTCAAAGAACAACGTGAATATGAACAGATTGATAGTCTTATTCAGATGGCTGAACAGAATATCGTGGATATCAATCGTAAGATGGAGGAAGCGTATAGTGATTCTGCCCTTCTTCAGGAACTTATGTTGAAGCAACAGAAAGCACAACAAGAGCTTGAACTTCTGATGGAGCGTTGGACCTATTTAAATGAATTAGCAGAGAAGATGTAAGGGACTGACCACTTATTAATGATTTGTATCAAAAAAAGGCGCAGTGCTCAAGAGCACTGTGCCTTTTTATAATGCATGGAATTGTATCTGATTATTTCAAGTAAGCTGCAAGTAATTTCATGGTATTGATAACTGCTTGCTTATGTGTACGTTCCATAGCATGAGAAGCATGTACGCCTGGACCGATTAGAGCAGCACGAATGTTAGCTCCGGCTCTTAGTGCTGCAGAGGCATCTGATCCATAGTGTGGATACACATCGATAGCATATGGAATGTTCTCAGATTCAGCTAGTTCTATTAGACGGCTTGTCATATCATAATCGTAAGGTCCGGAAGAGTCCTTAGCACAGATCGATACATCGGTTTCTTTACAACTTAGATCATCACCGATACATCCCATATCTACTGCAATCATTTCCTGGATATCTTCAGGAATAAAGGCAGCACCGTGTCCAACTTCTTCATAATTAGAGATAAGAATCTTAACCGTATGGCGTGGTTTCCAATTCTCACGTTTCATGGATTCAAGTAATCCGAATAGAGCAGCAACACTAGCTTTATCATCAAGATGACGAGATTTAATATATCCACTGTCTGTGATGATAGCTCTTGGATCAAACGATATGAAGTCACCTACAGCAATTCCTAATTTCTTCACATCTTCTTTGGATTCTACAAGTTCGTCAATACGAACTTCCATATGTTCTTCTTGGCGTTTGAAATCGCGGGCATCGCTATAAACATGAACAGAAGGATGGATACTTAATATCGTTCCGGTATAAGTCTTACCACTACGTGTATGTATGGTGCAGTATTCGTTCTCGATAGCTTGAAGCATGAAGCCACCGACTAATGTAAGTCGAAGCGTCCCTTCAGACTTAATTGCACGAACCATTGCGCCTAAGGTGTCCACATGGGCACTCAGACCTATCGTACGGCTGTCATCATGTCCTGGGATGGTTAATATAGCTCCACCTTTATGATTCCATGTGAGGGGCACCTCAAGGGCCGTAGCTTCTTCTTCAATCCATTTCATGACTTGAGCGGTATAACCGCTCGGACTAGGCGTGTTTAGTAACTTCTGAAGGAAACTCAGAATATATTTCTCATTGGGTTGGATTGACAAGGGGTTCAGCCTCCTTATGATTTTCGTTATTGGGTGATGTAGTGGATGATTCGTTGGAATATCCCGTTTCTGTGATAACATGATTTAACTCATTAGATAAACGTTTGATTTTTCTTTGCAACTTATACTGCCTGAAGATCCCATATGAACCAACGATGATACCGCCTATGAGCGTACATCCCAGAATGAGCAGAATTAAAGGGATATTTACCACGTTGAAATAGAAATTAACTTCAACAGGATTAACATTAATGACTGCGAACAAAGCTGTTAATAGCGCAAACACAAGTCCAGCAATCAATGACCATTGCATTTTCATCATAACACCTCCTAAATTTTTTTTGTAGCATCACTCACAGTTAATCATCGTAAAAAAATTGCATCGAAAGCATAACCTCGGAAGCATAACCTCGGAAGCGTAGACTAAAGTTTTTTGTAGCGTAGCCCTTCAATGACAGTATAAAATCCCTTGACCTAATGGACAAGGGATTTTATAACAATAGATTATATTACTTCGTTAATTGCTCCATTTGCGTAATTAATTCTCCGAATACACTCATGGCTTCTCGGATTGGTTGAGGTGAGGACATATCCACACCTGCCTTCTCAAGAATGTTTATGGAGTAGTCACTGCCACCACTCTTAAGGAATCCAAGGTAACGATCAACCGCGGGTTGCCCTTCCTCCAAGATCTGTTTGGAGAAGCTAGTCGCTGCAGAGAATCCTGTTGCATATTTATATACATAGAAGCTGTTATAGAAGTGAGGAATACGCGCCCATTCCATACCAATCTCTTTATCTACAGCCATGTCTGGACCATGATATTTAACGTTCAGGTCATAGTAAATGTCGGTTAAGGCTTGAGGAGTAAGAGATTCACCTTGCTCAGCATGCTCATGTATGATCTTCTCGAATTCAGCAAACATCGTTTGTCTAAATACGGTTGTACGGAACTGGTCCGCATAGTAAGTTAACAGATACATTTTTTCTTTAGGATCTGTCGATTTCTTTAATAAGTAATCCATCAATAGAGCTTCATTCGTCGTAGAGGCCACTTCAGCTAAGAAAATAGTGTATTGGGCATCACGGTAATTCAACGTATTATCTGAATAATATGAGTGTAATGCATGACCCATCTCATGGGCTAACGTGAACATACTATTTAAATTTTCTTTGTGGTTCAGTAGGACGTAAGGATGAGTACCATAAGCTCCCCAACTGTAAGCGCCAGTTCGTTTACCCTCATTCTCATAGACGTCAATCCATCCGTTATCATAGCCATCTTGTAATGCAGTTAAATAATCTTCTCCAAGTGGTTTCAGACCTTCTTTAACTGTCTTCTTAGCTTCTTCATAGGTAATGTCCATTTTGTACTCATCCACAAGTGGAGCAAACAGATCATACATATGTAATTCATCGACGCCAAGTAGTTTCTTACGAAGTTTCATATAGCGATGTAGTAAAGGTAAGCTTTCATGGATCGTATCGACTAGATTCGTATAGACTTCCTTCGGAATGTTATCCCCATATAGAGACATTTCAAGCACAGAAGGGTACTTACGAACACGGGAGTAGAAAATATTCTTATTGACGTTAGCGCTTAATGTTGCAGCGATTGTATTCTTTTGTTTACCATAAGTTTCATATACCGCCTTGAATGCACGACTACGAACTTCACGGTTAGGGCTTTCAAGATACTGAATATAGCTACCGTGTGTAAGCTCAACTTCTTTGCCGTTCTCATCTTTAATCTTAGGGAATTTCATGTCCGCATTGTTAAGCATGCCGAAGATATCCTTTGGTGCTTGAGATAAATTTCCAACTTGTGCAAGAAGGGCTTCTTCAGTCTTTGTTAGTACATGAGCTTTTTCACGTTTCATTTCTTGAAGTGTGAATTTATATTCGCTTAAAGCTGGATCAGCAATGAATGCATCAAGTGTAGCATCTGGAAGTGCCAGAAGTTCTGGTGTTACGAAAGATAATGCTTCGCTTGCATTAACGCTTAATTTTTTTGCCTTTTCAGTTAGTGCTTGGTATGTAGGGTTAGTTGTATCCTCATCAAGATGCATATGGGCATATACATAAAGACGTTCCACGTGGTAGGAAATATCGTCGTCTAAGGCAAAGCATTCTTTTACGGATTGAACTGACTCTAGCTTACCTTGATAGTCAGATGCTTTGGTAATTTTCTTCTTCACTTCATTGTAAATTTGGTCCCAAGCTGCTTGGTCTTTAAATAAATCATCTAATTTCCATTGATTATCCTTAGATACTTCTGAGCGTTTCAATAATTGGTCCATGGGAATCCTCCTTAAGTGTGTGTTTAAAGGTTGGGCTCCTTGTAAAGCTTCAATTGATGAAGAAAAGGGACTGGACAAAATACTAAGGGCCATGATGAGCGATACAGACTTGGTTGAAATAGCCAAAGTTGTACCTCCTTTACATATGCGATCAGCCCATAGTATATCCAGTCCTACCCATGTTTATTAATATTTTCTCATCAATTTAGGAACCCATGTTTAGAAAACTGAATATTATTAAGATAAAGGCAATGAGGATCATGACGATGGCAGTAAGAGCCATCCAACGCCTTAATGAAGGCGGGACGGAGTTCTTGCCCATGACTAGGACAGCACCTAAAGCAAAAGCTACAATGATAAAGATGAGAGTATCACTTGAATCCATTGATAACTATACTCCTTTAAAAGCAGCCATGATCTCGCGCCACTCATCTTCTTTATCCTTATACTCTTCTTTAGGAAAACGATTGTTAGCCCAATGCATTAGCGCAGGCCGACTAAGAAACGTTTGCGTTTCTTCTCCCCATTGATCTGAGATCTCGCGAAGGACAATATACTTTCCTTGAACTTCGATGGTCATCATATTCCAGTTGTCTTTTTTGTATATTTCATGTTTTTTTATCATATGCACATATCTCCGTTTGCTCTTTTGATAAAATGATAACGCAGACCTACTTATAAAAGCAAATAAAAACGGAGATATCATAATATTGGTTGCGAAAACAATGATAAAAATCATGAGGTATCATTTTCACAATCGCTTTCATTGGCGGTATTTTTAGGAGGTTGTTCATTTGAAGGGAACAGTTAAATGGTTTAATGCGGAAAAAGGGTATGGTTTTATTCAGGTGGAAGGTGGCGAGGATGTATTTGTTCACTTTTCTGCCATTCAAGGTGAGGGTTTCAAGACGCTAGATGAGGGTCAATCGGTTGAATTCGAAGTCACTGAAGGCAATCGAGGACCTCAAGCAGCTAACGTGATCAAATTATAACAATCAAACCTGATGTTTCGAATGATATAATTTCGGTAGTTTGCACAATTTTCTTCATTGAGAATTGTGCTTTTTTGTTGCTTTTAGTGGGAAAGGTATCAATCCTACTTTGACCGATTCTACAACAGAATGATACACTGTAAGGGATGAAACATACAATTTTATAGGGAGCGCTACCGTTATGAAGTTTAAATTATTTAAAGATCGCAAAGGGAAAGCAGATCAGGCTAAGAATAATAAATTCGTAAAGCTTGGCCGTGAAATTTATGTACAAGCACGTAAGGGTGGGCCTAATCCAGAAGCCAATTTCGGATTGAAGACAGCTATCCATAATGCACGTCAGATTAATATGCCTGTTGATAACATTGAACGTGCTATCAAAAAAGCTACGGGAAATGGTGACAACGTAGAGTATGACGAAATTTATTATGAAGGTTACGGCCCCGGCGGTGTAGCAATCATGGTGAAATGTCTAACAGACAACCGTAATCGTACGGCTGCTGATGTAAGATCGATTTTTAATAAGCGTGGTGGAAACATGGGTGAGTCGGGTTGTGTATCATACATGTTTGACCAAAAAGGTATGCTTGTTATTGACCGTGAGAAATTTGAAGATCTAGATGAAGATACACTTATGTTGCAAGCGATTGATGCTGGAGCAGAAGACGTAATCACCAATGAAGAGAGCTTTGAAGTGTTAACTCATCCTCATGAGTTTGAAGCGATCAAGGGTGTTTTGGAAGGGGCTAATCTTGAATTTAGTAGCTCTGAAGTACGTTGGATTCCACAGAACACCATTGATGTGGAAGGCGAGAATGCGGAGAAATTGCTACGTATGATGGATGCTTTTGAAGATAACGATGATGTACAAGATGTTTATACGAACTTCGAAATCAGTGAAGCAGAGATTGAACGTATTGGATAAGGATTTTTTTAAGATTACAACAAATGCACTGACCCTTGAGAATGAAAAGGTCAGTGCATTTGTTGTGTCTTCTAATGATGCTTTAACGTGTGTCGTTTGTGATTTAGGGAAGGCTCTCTGCTATAACGTCGTATAACGATCCACACGATGGACAATTCTGCGAGTAATCCTAAGGATTGCGATATTGCGCCGACCATTCCATTCCATCCTGGAGAGAAAAATACGAGAATACATAAGACAATAATTGTACATATAGCATTAGCTGTCTGAGAACGGAACATCGTCTTTGTCTGTCCTCGAAGGAGAATTAGCCCATTCCCATAGTCAAGCCACGGCATGACCAGTGGATATAACACAAAGGCACGCAAGGTAAGAAGACTTTCAGTGAGCAGATCACCGGTCACATTCATCAAATGTTCTAACACCCAAGGACCAAGAGGGGTATAAGCGGTACTTACTAGTAAGAAGAATGGAATAAATCCTATGCTAAGCGCGAACTTCTTCACCAGAGCAGGATTATTATAATGGAAATTGAGTACGATTTGATGAATATAAGTGAAGAAACTCAGCATTAATTGCATCAAACTACTAGCAACGGTAAATGCAGATATGGCCAAAATAATACCTGTTGTTTTTCCAAGCATGATATTAATAACAGGGCCAATAAACATAGCAATGAAAGATGATAGCAGCAAAGGTTTATAGAAATCGAAGACGTGACCTTTGGTCTCTATAGGATGATCTACCTGCTTCTTTGGCATTTTGCGTACGATATGATGGCCTTCCCAATAGCTAACAGCGGCTTCAATGATCATACCTGCTAAGAAGATAATAGCTCCAACACGTCCACTAGAAATATTATCCGAAAGAACAAAATATAAAGATAAAATATACATAACAGAAAGGCGAATAGCCATCCCGATCGTTAGCCATTTTGTGCGATTATGGGTTATTATAACACCTTGATAAATATTACGAATAACAGAGAAGACACTAACAAACATAAGAATCTGATACACATCGATCACAGAGGATAAGAGACTAGGGTCCACTCCAAATAAATATTTAAAAATACCATGTCCAACAGGGCTATAAACGATAATGAATCCTATAAGCATAACAAAGGCTAAGAATGCTTTGGTTATATAGTTCACGGCTTGGAAGGATATACGATCTCTTACAAGTGCTGAACAAGTCTGCCTTAACAATGTAGATGGACGTTCAGTTATCGTTAAAAGGCTGCTGGCGATGGCATAACTCGCTATAACGGTTTCTGGATTTGCAGCTCGAGCGAGAGTACCATTAATGATGACATGTGATATGGTTACAAGTGATGCTGATATCCCAAGGGGTATAAAAAATGTGAACAACCGCCTCCAAGAGAGTGGTTCGTCAATCGACATAGGAATAAACTCCTTAAAGTTGTAGTTATAAAGTAGCGATAGTATATCATATTCATGAAAAAATGGATGTGATTTACTGGATTTCGACAAAATTCTGAATCTATAATAATAAAATGTGAAATGGTGATTTGGTTTATTTGTACAAAATGACGGTACATATTATAATAATGATGATTTATAGGACTAAGTAGATAAATAATGTGGAGGCACCGTCATTGAAAGATAATGAGCAACGCCTAAATCAAGTTCCTCGTAATCCATTAAGTCTAATGAGTCGGGTATATAAGCATATTTTACCAGAGGTGCGTAAGGAATTAAGTGCTTGGCGTCATACGGCAAGCGAGATACCGGATCCAGAACTACGGACTCAGGCACTAGCTAGCATTGATACGAAACAGTTTCATTGCCAAGGTGGTGCAGTGTATGCAACGATTGACTTACCCGATAGGAACGTACTAATACGTCTCATTGTGTCTTTTCAGACGATTAGTGATTATCTTGATAACTTATGTGACCGAAGTACATCTATGGACGCAGAAGATTTCAGGTTATTACATCAGTCCATGTTAGATGCTGTTAATCCTGATGCTAAGCAACATGATTATTATGCTTTGCACAAGGAATTAAATGATGGAGGTTACCTATCTGACCTAGTGGAGACTTGCCAGAACTGTGTACGAATTCTTCCAAGCTATGCCGTTGTAATGCCATATATAATCGATTTGGTAAGCCTATATACGGATTTACAAGTGTACAAGCATATCCACCCGGATGATCGAGAGGATGCACTATTGAATTGGTGGTCGATACACAAACACCGCACTCCTCATTTGGAGTGGCAGGAATTCGCTGCTGCTACAGGGTCGACGTTAGCTGTTTTTATGCTGTTTCTTGCTGCAACTGATACCGGATTATCCGATGATGGAGCAGCTTCCATTCATAAATCTTATTTTCCACATGTATGCTGCCTACATATTATGTTGGATTATTTAATTGACCAGGAAGAGGATCAATCGGGCGGAGATCTTAATTTCTGTAATTATTATAAAGATACAGAAATGTTGCTAGAACGGATCACCATGATTGCAGAGTCTGCAAGAAGGGACGTTACAGCAATTCCTTCTTCTCCGTTTCATCGGATGATTATTGAGGGACTATTGGCCCTCTACTTATCTGATCCTAAAGTTAGTGAGCAACAGGAAGTTATTTTTGCCTCAAGACAATTGATGAAGGGGAGTCCGCTTACCCGGATATTCTTTTTCATGAATAGTCGCTGGATTCGTAAACGTTTATAAAGATAAAAGGAGGAGAGAGAAATCATGTCAGTAAAAAAAATAGCAGTATTAACAAGTGGTGGCGATTCTCAAGGGATGAACGCAGCAGTGCGTTCAGTTGTGCGTAGTGGATTGTATTATGGTCTAGAGGTGTATGGTGTTCAACGAGGTTATCAAGGACTACTAAATGATGATATATTCTCGATGGATCTACGTAGTGTAGGGGATATCATTCAACGTGGGGGAACGGTTCTTCAGTCCGCTCGATGTAAAGAATTTATGACACCTGAAGGTCAGCAAAAGGGTGCAGATATTCTTCGTAACCGTGGGATTGACGGCCTCGTAGTTATCGGTGGTGATGGTTCGTATCATGGTGCTAATAAGTTGAGTAAACTTGGAATCAACACAATGGCTCTACCAGGCACCATTGATAACGATATTTCTTTTACAGATTTCACAATCGGCTTCGATACATCAGTAAGTATTGTAGTGGATGCAATTAATAAACTAAGAGATACGATGTCTTCTCATGAGCGTTCGTCCATTGTGGAAGTTATGGGTAGACATTGTGGAGATATCGCATTACATGCGGGTCTTGCATCAGGAGCAGAGACGATCATTGTTCCTGAGGTACCTTTCGACATGGATGAAATTGCTGAGCGTATGAAGCAGAATTTCGCGCATGGTAAACGCCACAGTATCGTAATCGTTGCTGAGGGTGCAGGTACTGGTGAGGATGTAGCTAGACAACTAGTAGAGCGTTGCCCAACATTGGAACCGAGAGTTACAGTACTTGGTCACATTCAACGTGGAGGTACGCCAACACCTGCAGATAGAAACCTTGCGAGTCGTTTAGGAGATTTCGCTGTGCGTATGCTTATTGCCGGCGAATCGGATAAAGCTTGTGGTATTATTAGAAATGAATTAGTTCTTACTGATATTGATAAGGTTGTTAACAGTAAAAAAGATTTCAATATCGAATTGTATGAACTAGCAGCACGTTTATCTCAATAATTTGTACTAAGAGTGTTAGACGGAATGGAAATGGCAGACCAAGATGTTATCTTGGTCTGCCATTTTTTGTATGCATTATTTTGATATCGTAGTCTCAAGTATAGGTATAGCAATGGTACTCAAGATACAGTGACTGTATCACGACGCTGAATATAGATAAGCCTTCTAAGGAGAAGGGTCGCTCCAATCGCCAATCCAGTGATCAAGCCCAACCAATAGCCGTCTGCTCCAAGAGATGCATAATTAGCTAATACATAGCCAACAGGAAGACCGATCACCCAGTAAGAGATAAAGGCAATAATGAAAGCAGGAGTTACATCTTTATAACCACGTAATACCCCCTGTGTGGGTGTCGCAATCGCATCTGATATTTGGAAGAAGATCGCATAGATTAAGAAATGTTGAATGAGTTCAATGATATGACTTTCATCTGAATAGAGAAAGGCTACCTGTTTACTAGCAAAGATAAGTATAACGGCGGTTACAAGGGATAGAACAACAGCGCTGCCGATTCCAAGAAACGCATATTGTTTGGCATCTTTAGTTCGCCCCGCACCTTTTTCAAATCCGACCAAAATAGTAAGACTCATACATATACTTAAAGGAATCATGTATAACGTCGTCGCGAAATTCAGTGCGGCCTGATGTGCCGCAATCGTAGCCGTATTAAATTGACTCATTAATAAGGTTACTGCAGCAAAGACAGCTGTTTCAAAAAAGATGGAGAATCCGATAGGTACACCTATCTTTAATAATTCTCTCCAGGATTTTAGAGATATTCTATGGAATTTGTGAAATATGCCTAAGGAAGCAAATGATTGTTTACGATGAACAAGCCAGATCGCAATGATAAATATACACCAATACGTAATACCTGAAGCGATACCTGCTCCTGCACCACCAAGACGAGGGAAGCCCCATTTACCGAAGATCAATAGATAATTAAGGCTGACGTTAATAGGTAATGCAATAAGCGTAATGGTCATTGATATGCGGGTCTCGCCTAGTGCATCAATTAAGCTTCGTAATACTGTGTACCCGAACAAAGGGATAATTCCAATAGAGATACCTATGAGGAATCGAAAAGCAATATCGCGTACACCGGATTCTAAGTTCATCGCATGCAGCACGGGTGAAATGAGGGATCCTCCGATGAGTAATACGAGTATACCGAGAAAAATAGAGAGCCAAAGGGCTTGTATAACTTGATAGGAAACTCTATTCGATTGGTGGTTTCCTATTAGTTGAGACACGATGGGGGTTAGTCCCATGAGAATTCCGCTAAGTCCAACTTGAATAGGTACCCAGAGACTAGAACCAATGGCAACCCCAGCAAGATCAATGGAGCTAGACTTACCTGACATATTCGTGTCAAAGAAAGTGATAGCTGATAATGTAATTTGTGTAATTAAAATAGGTATTAGGATGACTAGAAATTGTTTGAATTTCTCTTTTATTGTTAAGGTTGGTTTCATACGTATCCCTTTCTAGATTACCAAGCTAATGAACTTGTAATACGTTAGATATATTCATATGCAAAAGGCCCAGGTTAGAATAACCGGGCCTTTTTGGCAAAGATTACGGCACATGTAAACTATTTGTAAGTTACACCCTTACTATATCTATTATTAGCATTCCATAAAAGATATTCGTTCACATTCATTTCTTTCATTGCGCGAATTTGCTCTTCAACTTCATGTTTACCATATTTGCTATAGTGTCCACTTCCGAGCCAACTAGCGGTGAAATCTTGAATCCAAGGTCGAATAATCGGTTTCTGCTCTCCGAGCGTCTCTAATTTCTTATGAGTGTCGACCATCGAACCTTTGATAGTCTTATAAGGTTCTTTATCTGGATTTGTAGCACCAAACCAACCTGTGGAATAATGACTTGGGTATACCATAGGTGCAATGACATCGACATTTCCTGAAATTTTGACCATATCTTGTCCAATTCCTTCAGCAGCAGGAACGGATGCAGCATACCCAAAAATATCAACCGACACACGAATGCCGAGCGGAGCCAATTCTTGGCGTGCATATTTTACGAATTCAGTGATGATATCGACACGAGATGCATCATTTTTAACATAAGTCATGGAGTCGGCACGTTTCTCAAATCCTTCTGGAAAACGAACGTAGTCAAATTGGATCTCCTTGAATCCTAGCTTTGCTGCCTCTTTAGCTAGTTCGATGTTGTAATCCCATACTTCCTTGCTATAGGGATTGACAAACGCGTCTCCGTTTCCATTCTTCCATAGTGTTCCATCCTTTTTCACAAATGAAAGTTCTGGATTCTTCGTAGCAAGGATCGTGTCCTTAAATACGACAATGCGTGCAATAGGATATACTTTATGTTTCTCTAACCGCACCATAAGTTTCTGAATATCACCAATGAAAGGTTGAGGTTTACCCAGTTCTTGAAGGATTGGGTTTTCGGTCTTATACGTTATGTATCCAGCATCATCTTTAAGGTCAATAACCATGGCATTGAGTTCAGTTGAATCAATCAGATCAAGTAACTCGGTCATTCGTGATCCACCAGCACTATAAGCTGTGACATAAATCCCCTTAACAATAGGAGCATCCGTCTGCGGGTCAACTTTGACAGTTGGTTTAGATGGATCAATTGTACCTAAGGTTGTTTCGGTCCCTTTACCTTGTGCTGCAGCTACAACGGAATGAATAGATGATTGCAACGTACTTAATGAGCCCGGGTTCTCTGCTTGCTGACCCGTCGTACTTCCCATTAATAAAACCATTAAAGCCCAAATGATGTTCATTATGTATCTCTCCCTTGGCGTATGCGTTCTCACTTTTATGATTATATAGAAATCGTGAGTAATTAAAAACAACATCTTTGTAACATTCAGTAATCTAAAACAACCTATTGTCGTTTTTAACCGTAAATGCAAGAAATAAAACAAAGATAAAAGATAAAATGCCGCCTATTCCGCCAAAAATGGGGAAGAGACGGCATGAATAACTAACTAACTTCTGTTAATGAAGATGTGCAAGATTCTGGTGTTCACAAATACTAATTTGAATAATCTCCATAGCATCATGGGGTTCAAGAATACTTAGTCCGTCTCGTAACATAATGAGGGAGTTAAGTTCTTTTTGTTTTAAGAAAGGTAACATATCAGGATACCAGCGCTTAACAATCTGAGACAGTTTGACCGATTCCATTTCCACAAAAATCACCCTTTCTCCTTTGAATTCTTACCATCAAATTTCTTGAGTAGCGAATAGGAAAAATCTTTCGACCTTAGCTGTAAGGGGTGAATCAGAATCATGGATATGAACGGAAATAGCGCATCTCTAATATACCACATTATGTGAAGACATCATACGGCATTCCGTAAAAATCATCTCCTGCGGAATGATCCCATAATGCCTACCGTTTCTACAATATTAACAAAAGCATTCGGATCTGATTGTTTGATAATTCGTTTCAGTTCTGCTAGCTCGTACTGAGTTGTAACGGTCATCAGCATATCTCGGGGTTCATGAGAGAATGCACCCTCCGTCTTGATCTTGGTAACACCACGTGGAATTTTAAGTAATTTAGAAAGTAGATCTTCGGTCTGATTGGTCACAATATATACTGTTACTTTGATGTGACTAATGTGGATGAGATCCAATACCTTACCACTGATGTAAATGGAAGCCATAGAAGCTAAGGCAACATTCCAATTGTCATTTAAATATCCTGCCGCAAGAATGACCATGCCATTCATTCCAACGATAATATTTCCAACTGGGAAATCCCTGTAACGTGTGACAAGCGAGCCAATGATGTCAAATCCTCCTGAAGATCCTCCTACTCGGAAGGACACGCCGCTTCCTAAACCAACGAGAACCCCTCCAAATACACTAGCGAGAAGATAATCCGTTACAATAAGCTTCACTGGAATAAGGGTTAGGAACCATGTGGTTGCCGCAACGGAAAGAATACTGAGACCAATGAAACGTTTGCCCAATTTAAACCAACCTGCAATAAGAATAGGGATATTGATCACTAAGTACAAAGTACTTAGACTGAAATCACTGAAATAACTGATTAGTAAGGATACTCCAGAAACACCACCACTTAATAATTGGTGCGGAATAAGAAATAAATTAAAACCGCATGCTATAGCTACGGCGCCGAGAATAACAACAAATGCATTCCAACCATCTTTTAACAAAATAAACCACCTCTTAATGTCAGCTTTATGCTAAATTTTTAAAAAACAGAGTAACTTAGTAGTAATAACAATTTGTTTTGTGATATAATGTATTGGATGTTCTTGAGTAGGGTTGTACAATAGTATTATTTTTGCATTATTTCGGCTAAATAATAACCGAATAGTCATTTAAAAGGTTAAAAATCCGGATAAAAGGTATGAACATTCAACCATTCGTTCATACAATATTTACGGCATGTATGGCTACCCTATACGTATGCCGCTACTTAAGAATACAGAGATGAATGTGGAATGTCTACTTGAACGACAAAGTGGAATGTCCACTATATAGAAGGAGCATGAATATATTTGAAAACATTTGCAGAATTTGGCTTGGAGCCTAAGATCCTCCAAGCAATTACGGAGCTTGGATTTGAAGAATCTACGCCAATTCAAGACCAAGCTATTCCTATCGCTATGTCAGGAAGAGATCTGATCGGTCAAGCACAGACAGGTACCGGAAAGACAGCAGCATTTGGTTTACCTTTGATTTCCAAAATCCCTAAAGAAGAAGAAAGAATTATGGCGTTGATCATGACCCCAACTCGTGAGCTTGCAATTCAAGTAGCAGAAGAAATCGGTAAGCTTTCTCGCTTCAAAGGAATTCGTTCATTAGCTATTTACGGTGGTCAAGATATTAGCCGTCAGATTCGTTCCCTTAAGAACAAACCTCAGGTTATCATTGGAACACCTGGACGTCTTCTTGATCATATTAACCGTAAAACAATTAAATTGACTGATGTTCAAACTGTTGTATTGGATGAAGCAGATGAAATGCTTGATATGGGTTTCATGGATGATATCCAATCCATTCTGAAGTTGGTTCCAGCAGAACGCCAAACGATGTTATTCTCTGCAACGATGCCTGCTAACATTCAGAAGCTTGCTCAGCAGTTCTTGAATAACCCTGAACACGTATCTGTTATTCCTAAGCACGTAAGTGCTCCACTTATCGATCAAGCGTACATTGAAGTTCCAGAACGTCAAAAATTCGAAGCACTTAGCCGTCTAATTGACATGGAATCTCCTGAACTTGCTATCGTATTTGGACGTACTAAACGTCGTGTTGATGAATTGTCTGAAGCTTTACAGAAACGTGGATATTCAGCAGACGGACTACATGGTGATTTGTCACAGAATCAACGTGACGCAGTAATGCGTAAGTTCCGTGATGGAAGTATTGATGTTCTTGTTGCTACAGACGTTGCAGCACGTGGACTTGATGTTTCGGGTGTAACACATGTTATTAACTTCGATCTACCTCAAGATCCAGAAAGTTATGTACACCGTATCGGTCGTACGGGTCGTGCCGGTAAAGAAGGAACGGCTTGGTCGTTCGTAACACCACGTGAAATGGATCATTTCCACTTCATCGAGCGTGTTACTCGTCACCGCATTACACGTAAACCACTTCCAACAATGGCTGAGGCTATTGAAGGTAAACAACGCGTTACAGCTGAAAGATTGCTTGAAACGTTGGAGAATGGTGATTTGAACGAGTACAAAGGCATTGCAATTCAATTGTTGGAACAATATGATTCCGTTCAATTGTTAACTGCAGCTATGAAATTATTGACTGGTGAGAAAAAGGATACAGATATCCATTTGACTCCAGAAGATCCAATGCGTGCGAAACGTCGTAAACCAGACATTCGTAACGGTCGTAAACCATCAGGTAGCTACGGTGGTTCACGTAATGGATCAGGTTCAGGTGGTAGCGGTAGTGGTAATTATCGCCGTGATCGTGATAGCAGTGGTGGCGGAAGTCGCGGTGGATACGCAGGTAAAAGCAGCTACAACAAAGATGGTGGAGCTAGTCGTGATTCTTCTGCACGTACGAACAAACCACGTCCAAGCAGTAGCAACACTAGCCGTCCAGCTAAACGTCCTGACAGTTCTTTCGAATAATAGGATGATCATAAATAAAAGACGAAGAGTATTATACACTTCGTCTTTTTCTTTATGCTCAATAATTACATGAGATAGCATATACATAACTAGAAATTGGGAGATCTAAAGTACCTAACGTATCTTTTGAAATTAGACACTGGTATTGTTCATACTAAATACGGTATATTATTATGTACAAGCTTGTTTACTGAGGAGGAGAATTCTTGGAATTTAAAGGAACCATGGGAGGAATCTATAAATTAACAGAATGGATTACGAGGATTGCGTATAGTAACATTCTGTGGCTAGTCTGTTCGTCGCCATTTCTACTTGTATTATTACTTAAATTTATTATGCTTCAGCAGACGGAAGCGACGGCAAATGATCACGTATTGTTAAATTGGGTTATGGGTATCTTGGCACCGTTTACATTGTTCCCGGCCATTTCTGCTTTATTTAATGTCGTACGTAAATGGGTAATGGGTGATTCAGATGTGCCAATCTTTCGTACCTTTTTTAAGGGGTATAAAGATAATTATAAACAATCGATGATTGGTGGTATCTTTTATACATTACTAGTAGTGATTATGTGGGTAGATTATAAGGTTTATATGACCATGGATAACCTGCAGTTAATTGGTGGAGTCATGCTCCTTCTGTTATTTGTACTACTTGTATCCATGTTTAATTTCTTCTCTATGGTTGTCCATTATCACATGGGTATTTTACTTATTATTAAAAATGCTGTTCTTCTAACGATTATTCGTCCATTTCGAATGATTGCTACGGTATTGGGGACAGGGTTATTGTTATACATTTCTTCAATGTACCCAGTAGTAATCATCTTCTTCAGTATCACGATCATCGCTTTGTGGGCGTTCTTTAATTTCCATGGATCTTTCCTGAAGATGCAGGAGCAAGCAGAACGTTTGAGATTGTTGGAAGAAGAGAAACAAGAAAAGATTGCCGAAGAGAATGAAATAGAAGTATCTTCTATTGAAGAAAATATGACTGGACATAAATCATAAACAGCGAAATGAAGTTGTAATAAAATGGATTGAGAAAACGGCTTCATTTGAGTTTACTTTTATATTCATTGGGATTATAATAAAATCACATCCTGCGATGTTCGCCACGGTTAATCGTTATTTTGAACCAATGATGATGTCTAGGGAGATCAATAAGAAGCGTAGCTGAAACGCCCTGTCTATATGACATGGGGACTTCAAAAACATTTCTGCGGTCACCCACCTGCTACTGCAGGTTCAGAAGACAATTTAACCGGACGGCATAAGCGGGATTCCTTTTATTTATAATGATTTTGTTAGTAGCATTCCAATGTCGAAGATTTATCGATATTGGAATGCTATTTTTGGTTGGATTATGAGATTCTGTAGTCAACCTCTTTTGTTCTGAAGAGTTCAATGTTAAACTATTAGGTATTGATGGATATATATAAAGGGGGAACGGTCTTGTCGTTAAAGAGAGTTTTAGTGGGGATCATACGTAGTCAAGAAGGAACGGGTGACCGAGCGAAAGATCCTAAAATGAAAACGCGCTATTACAATTTATCGAAAGACAAGGCATGGGAGGAAATTTCGTCCACGCTCAAAAAAATTCCAGGGTACAAAGTTCTGCATGAAGTTCCATCTGTTGGAGAGATTATTCTAGAGAAAAAGACTTCTTTTGGACGTACTGTGGACATTACTGTATCTATTCTTTCGGTTGGTCCTGTGCGTAGTGCTGTGGATATATATTCTGCCTCTAGAGGTTCGCTTGGTGATTTGGGAGCGAATTATCGATTCATTCTACATTTATTTGGTACGTTAGATAAGAAGTTGGCTAAATACAAAGTATCGCAATAATTTGTACACGTTATATGAAGAAAAAAGCGGGAGAAAGATAGTCTCTTTCTCCCGCTTTTTTAAAACGTAAATTACAGCAATGATTTAACAGCTGCTACAGCAGCTTCATAATTTGGATGTTCAGTCATTTCAGCAAGATATTCAACATAAGTGATCTTATCGTTTTTGTCGATTACAAAGATCGAGCGCATATCAAGACGGAATTCTTTGATTAGTACACCATAAGCTTCTCCAAATGAAGCTGACTTATGGTCAGATAGTGTTACAATGCGTTCTACACCTGCTGCACCGCACCAACGATCTTGTGCGAATGGAAGGTCCATACTGATCGTAAGGATGATAACGTCGTCACCTAATTTGTCAGCTTCTTCATTGAAACGATGAGTCTGTGCATCACATACTCCTGTGTCTAGAGAAGGAACAACACTGATAAGTTTGATTTTTCCTGCATAATCTTTAAGTGAAACATCTTCAAGAAGATTCTTACTAACTGTGAAGTCAGGAGCGGAATCACCTGCTTTTAATTTAGGTCCAACCAATGTAATAGGGTTACTCTTAAAAGTTGCAATACCAGTACGTTCTTGTGCCAATGTGATTTTCCTCCTTGATATTTTGAATTAAGTAAAGACTGTCAAAGTAATTATAGTCTTTTTGGAATAGCATTACCAATGCTTATGTTGTTAGTATAGAGTAAAGGAAGGGTACTATGATATTTATCCGATATGAAAACTGGAAAAGTTATTTGAAGTATTACCCTGTAACATCGCTATTGTTGTTGGCTAACATTATTATGTTCTTCGTTTTAACTTTCAATGGCGGATCTACCAATCGAGAGACGCTGTATAAGTTTGGTGCGTTGGTATATGAAGGAGAAAGCTGGAGGTTTGTGACCTCAATGTTTCTTCACAATGGGTTTGAGCATCTGTTGTTTAATTGCTTTGCTTTATTAGTATTTGCGCCACCTCTTGAACGACTACTGGGTTGGTGGAGATATGCTGTGTTGTATATGTTGAGTGGCATTATAGCAAATGTTCTATCATCTGCTTACTTCACTCAAATAGGTGAGTTGTTTATATCTGTAGGAGCCTCAGGGGCTATTTATGGGGTGTACGGTGCTTTCTTGTACATTGCATTGTTTCAACGAAAAATTATGGATGAGGCCTCACGCAAGACATTGTATGCTATGCTTATGTTTGGAGTTGTATTTTCATTCGTTGTTGCAAGTATCAACTGGATGGCACATCTTGGCGGTCTAGTTGGAGGTTTCTTCATATATGGACTTATTATCAGATTGCTTAAATTACGACGACGATAACTAAAGATCAAGATCATACATTCTAGAATGGAGAGATCACCCGCGTGGAACTGAGACAGTTGCACTATTTCATGAAAGTTGCACAGAAAGAGCATGTAACTCAAGCAGCCGAGGAACTTCATGTAGCTCAGTCTGCTGTGAGTAGGCAGATCCATCAATTGGAACAGGAGCTAGGCGTAGATTTGTTTATGCAAAAGGGAAGAAATCTGCAATTAACTCCTGTTGGTCATTTATTCTGCAAACGTGTTGAGAGTCTGATGAAGGATTTAGATAAGGCTGTTGCTGAGGTCCATGAATTCCTGGATCCTGAGCGAGGGGAGATCCGCATTGGTTTTCCACACAGTCTAGGTATTCATCTGATCCCATCGGTGGTGTCAGAATTTAAAAAACGTTATCCTAATGTGAAATTTCGATTCAAACAAGGAATGTATCCATCACTGATAAAGGACGTTATATCTGCTGAAGTGGACCTTGCATTCATATCTCCATTTCCTGAAGGTCATGATCAGGTAGAGGGAGATGTGGTCCTAACTGAAGAGATGTACGCTATTCTACCTCTCAACCATCCACTGGCTCAAGAAGAGTCTATAACATTGGATCAATTGAAAGATGATAAATTCATTTTGTTTAGTAAGGGCTATTCTTTACGTCCCATTGTTTGGCAAGCTTGTCTTGAAGCTGGATTTACACCTCAGATAGCATTTGAGGGGGAGGAAACAGATACCATTCGTGGGCTTGTTGCAGCGGGGATGGGTGTTAGTCTTTTGCCAGGAATGGCTTTCTTTCAAAGTAATCCACTACAACCTGCACGAGTTAAAATAAGTGAACCTAGAGTCACACGTACGATTGGATTAATTCATAGATCAGATGACAAGCTCCCTTTAGTTGCTCAGGCATTTCGTAATTTCTTACTTCATTATTTCGAACTTATAACTACAAATAACAAAACCCCGTTCGGTTCTTAACCGATCGGGGTTTCTTTTGTTGTAACTATTAATCGCGACTACTAGTGAACATCATGATATATCGAATTAACTCAAGAAGAGAGATTAAAGCAGCGGCCACATAAGTTAAAGCAGCGGCATTTAATACTTTGGCAACACCACGTTCTTCATCGTTCGTAATGTAGCCTTGTTCTACCATAATGTTACGAGCGCGACTGCTGGCATTGAATTCAACAGGCAAAGTAACAACTTGGAAGGCAACAGCAGCGGAGAAGAAAATGATCCCTAGACCAATTAGATTGGTGTAAGAAAAAATAATTCCTGCAATGAGTAAGAATGGTGCTAATCCTGAAGCGAAATTCACGACAGGGAACATCCGATGTCTCAAGACTAACATGGGATAACTTTCTTTGTGTTGAATGGCATGGCCGATCTCATGGCAGGCTACTGAGACAGCTGAGATAGTGTTCTCGTAATACACCGGTTCGGATAAGCGTACGACTTTGTGGATAGGGTCATAATGATCGGTTAGTGAACCTCTTACAGGTTCGATCGGTATATCTTGTAGACCGTTTGCATCGAGCATGCGTCGAGCAGCTTCATATCCTGTAAGACCGTTATGATTCTCTACCTTTGCCCATTTATTAAATGTACCTTTAACTCGAAATTGCGCCCATAGTGAGAAAATAAACGCAATAATGATGAGAATAAACATGGAATTAGAATTCATTTACTTGACCTCCTATTAATAGTTATACCTCGAATTGTTCTGAAGGATTCACATCAATGGTCCGTGATCCAATAAGAGCTTCAATGCTTCTATGCAAGCTGCTCCCGAAGGGAGCAGCTGTGTCAGCATGCGTTTAGCTTGCACAGGCTTCATTTGTTCAATGAAAGGACTGAGTTCCTTAACCTCTTTCTCTAACTGCAGCATACACTGTTCTAGATGGGTTAGTTTGTCCGATACCTGAGCTTCCTCGGTGATCGTGTTCCATTTGTCGAGTTTTTCCTTTATTTCTTCCAAAGTATACTTCTCTTGTTTTAATTGATTAATACGCATTAAACGCGCAGAGGTTTCAAAGCTATAAAGGCGATAATTTTTCTCTGTTCGACTTTCAGGAGTAATTAATCCTAATTTAGTATAGTAGTCGATTGTTCTTTGGCTAACGCCGGCTACCTTTGCTAACTCTCCGATCCGGTACAATATCATATCCCCAATGTGAATCACCCCGTTTAATATAAAGTATGATTGAAACTCTCATCATATCCATTAAATTATGATACCTGATGGATAACCATACAGTCAAACGTTATGCTCTCTAATGTAAGTTGAATCAAGACAATACATAACATGAATTGTTAGATGATAAATATTTTAAAAAAAGTCTTGTCAAAAATAACCCGTTTTGCTTATAATGGCAATAAGAGTTTCATCCTGTGTAAGCATATATAACATATAAATACATTAGAGGGAGTGGGAATCATGAAAAAGAGAATGTTGGGGATTGCTTTTGGAATGCTTGCGCTGTTGGCTTTTCCTTTGAGTGCTTTTGCAGATGACGGTGCAACGAATGCACAATTACAAGCGGGAATTAATTCGGTCTTCGTTTTTCTAGCGGTTATGCTTGTGTTCTTCATGCAAGCTGGATTTGTACTTTTAGAAGCTGGATCAGTTCGAATGAAGAATGCCGGTCACGTTGCAGGTAAAACAATATTAACTTTAGGAATTTCCGTTATTGTTTTCTGGGCCGTTGGATTCGGTCTAGGGTTTGGTAATGGTAATGGAATTATTGGTACAACAGGCTTTTTCTTAAGTGGAGAAGATATGGCTAGTTCATTCGATTCCCTCGCTTTCTCGGATGTATCTTTAACCGTTAAGTTCCTATTTCAATTATCTTTTGCAGCGATCGCATTAGCTATTGCCTCAGGTGGTATGGCGGAACGTGCTAAGCTGAGTGTTTATATTATCTTTGGTACATTGTTCATGCTTGTCATATATCCAGTCGTAGCTCACTGGGTATGGGGTGGAGGATGGCTTGGAACAATGGGTATGCAAGACTATGCCGGATCAACTGTAGTTCATTTGACAGGTGCAACAGCGGCTCTTGTAGCAACATTCTTATTGAAACCACGTCTAGGAAAATATAATAAAGAAGGTAAACCAAATGTTATTCCAGGACATAACCAGGTATATACTGTACTGGGTGTTATTATTCTCTGGATTGGTTGGTTTGGATTTAATCCAGGTAGTGGGTTATCAGGGTTAGGCGATTTCTTCGGATACGTATCCCTTAACACTAATATTGCAGCTGCTGGAGGAGCACTCGCGGCACTTGCAATCTCATGGTTGGTATTTGGTAAGGGTGATATTCCAAGTATGCTAAATGGTGTACTTGCTGCATTGGTAGCTATAACAGGTTCTTGTGCTTTCGTTGAACCTTGGGCTGCAGTTCTCATTGGTGCAGTTGCGGGTACGATAGCATTCTTAGCAGGTCAATGGTTAGAACGTGCTGGTCTAGATGATCCGATCTACGCTGTATCTGTTCATGGTATTGCAGGGATCTGGGGAGCTATTTCAACAGGATTATTCGCAACAGCAGAATTGGCTGAATCGACGGGTGTAGGTCAAGCGGGATTGTTCTATGGTGGTGGTCTTCACCAATTAGGAGTTCAAGCGTTAGGTGTTGCAGGTACCTTCGCATTTGTATTAGTGATCTCAGCTATTATTCTTGGAGTTATGAAAGCTACGATGGGAATTCGTGTTACAGAAGAAGAAGAAATGATGGGTCTAGATATTAGTGAGCATGGAACTTATGGATATCCAGAGCAAATGAAATTGCTTACAGATGCTGAAGCTTTATCCCGTCTGAATAAATCGACTCCCCCTGTGAACTAAATGGAAATCATGTCCTGATATTCTGGTTGAAATACAGATCAGAATGCTCGGAGGAGAGGGGCGTACAACATGAAATCGCTGACTTCAATGGATCCCAATTTAGATTTTACAGGGATTACAGATGCGAGCTCGTGGGACCAATTAAAGGAACAACGTATCGCATACCAGAGTCATCTTCAACAGTTGAGGACTATCATGCCGGTCTCGGAGTGGTTGTTACTTATTAATCAGATGCATGATCTAATTACAATTAGAGCATTGAACCTTTGTGAGAAAGAGATGATGGAGGGCGGACATGGTCTGCCTCCCGTTGTTTATTCTTTTATCGTATTCGGTAGTGCAGGACGCATGGAATCTACCATGTGGAGTGATCAAGATAATGGTCTTGTTCTGAGTGATGAGTCACACGACTATAAAGATCAATATTTTGAATTGTTTTCTAACCTTTTATGTGATCAATTAGCGTATTTAGGATATGACAAATGTAAGGGAAAGGTCATGTGCTCGGAACCACTTTGGAGGAAATCCTTGAAAGAATGGGAAGAGACTTTAACAAATTGGCAAAATGATCTGAGTTGGGAACCTATTCGTTATCTAATTATTGCTGCGGATATGCGTCACATTGCTGGAGATCAGAGCTTAGCTGATGGGTTGAAAGAAGTTTTCTATCGCGGGTTCAAGAACGTTCCTAACCTTCATGATGCTATATTACGGAATACGGTCAGGCACAAGGCAACATTAAACGTACTAGGACAAGTGGTGACTGAACGTTTTGGTGAGCATGCTGGTGGTTTTGATATTAAATACGGGCTGTATATCCCATTAGTAAATTTCGTGAGGTTCATGGCTTTGCAATTTGGTGTGAGAGAAACCTCCACTAAAAAAAGATTAGAAAAGTTATTATCTTTGGACTCTGACAATGTGTTGCTAGAAAGCTGTCAAATGGCTTTTGAAATATCTGTGAAACGAAGGGTGAGTACGCCATTTATAGTATCAGATGGACTGTACATCAGCAGTAACTATTTATCAGAGAAAGAGCTCAAGAAAAAACCGCTAATGCAAGAACTTCGTGAATGCTTAGGTGTAGTTAAAAGGACACATAGAGCACTACAACGTCAGTTGCGTTACGCGGAAAGGAGAAATACATGAAGGAGCCGGTACGGGGTAACAATGGATTATGGAGCACGTTTCGGCAGGGAGGTATACCTTCTGCTATAGCGTCTGTAATGGGAGCCCCTACCGCTCAACATATGGCATTTATTCGTTCATTAATGAGAGAACAACGTAGACCTGAGGTTCTTAGTGTTCCTTTATCTAAACTCGAAACCGTTGTATTCGATCTTGAAACGACAGGTTTCGCTCATCAACACGGGGATGAAATTTTATCTTTCGGTGCTGTTAGAATGGTGGGTGAAGAGATTATAGAAGAAGAACAGTTCTACTCATTGGTGAATTGCCGTAAGCTTGTTCCGGAATCTATTACTGAATTAACAGGAATCACACAGGAGATGACAGATGGCGCTCCAACACTAATGAATGGTCTGCATGACTTTATGTTTTTTGTCGGGGGAAGAGTGCTCATCGCTCACGGTAGCGCTCACGACAAGGCATTCTTGAATGCGGCTTTGTGGAAGACGTCAAAGGTAAACTTAGGCCATCGTGTGATTGACACGATGATGATCGCTCGCTGGCTTGAACCGCAGCGAGGAGGATATGGTCTCGATGAATTACTAATGGATCATGATATTCCCATTAAAGGAAGACATCATGCTTTAGAGGATGCATTGATGACAGCCAAGCTCTGGCAATCTTATATGGAGGATCTTTCGAAGCGCAGGGTAGACACCCTGGGAGATCTATATGCTTACTTAAGTCAGTGTTAACTGGGTGGGTGTGAGACCATAGATTTGCGTTGTTTCTGTATTAGAGTGATAGGTAGGATGAACGATACGATAGGCCTGGATGTTAATAGATGTGCCATCTTGAATAGGTGAACAGATCAAATATACATCCAATAAATGTCCATACGCATGTAGATGGGTTAAATCATCTTGAGAAGGGATGGGAAGTGAATGGGGATGGGAATGTACAATTCCTATTAACTTTTCAGATTTCAGACAGATCGGAATCCATTCTTCTGGATGGAAAGTGAATGCGTGCAGCGGGTCTGGCGCTACGTTACGGATGGGTTGAAATTGCTCAATTCGTATGCCGCCCGCTGTAGCAGTACCCAGTAAGACCCCGCAAGCTTCTCGTGGTAGCTGAAGAAGTGTGTGCGCTGTAAGCTCCCGAGCTACGGCAGCATCAATAAACATTTCATCATTTACTGGAAGTTTGGTCATTTTGATTTACCCCTCTCTCTTCTTTGGCTTCTGCGTTCTCGCAGAAGTCCTTTTTATATATAATTTAAGCTTATATTTCAACGCTAAACGTTGCTTTGCGGCTAAAGAACGGCGAAGCCGGTTAGACTTGTTTATGGATAGTATGAATCAATTGTAAGTTCTTGAAGAAAGAGGGTAGAATAATAGGTAACAACTTAACGTAAAGGAAACGATATGTCATGAAACGTAATGGTTATATTGTCATCGCTGCATTAATTCTGATAGCGATCGCTATTTTTCAGAATACAGGTTCAAGTTCGAGGATTCAAGCTGTATTTCAGATGGATCGACCTCTTCCTACGGAGACAGGTCCACAAGCGGGATTGTTAGCTCCTCCGTTCTCCTTAGAAGGATTGGATGGGGAGAAGTATCATGTAGGTGGCGAGCAAGAGAAAGCTGTTATTGTGAACTTCTGGGCTTCGTGGTGTGACCCTTGTCAGGAAGAAGCTCCTGAATTAATTAAACTGGCGGATACGTATCAAAAAGAACTTACCATACTTGGAGTAAATGTTACCAAGTATGATAATAAGAAGAATGCTGAAAAATTCGTAGATAAATATCATATCGATTTTCCAGTGATGCTGGATTTAGAATCAACGGTATTTGATCAATACAAAGGGGCAGTATTTCCTACGAATGTATTGATTGATAAGCACGGCGTTATTCAAGAGATTATTCTTGGTATCGTATCTGAGAAAGATTTAGAGAAAAAGGTGAAAAAGCTAATTCAATCATAACTGTTGCTAAAAAGCACGGTAGCCACCTGGCTACCGTGCTTTTTATGAAAACATTAGAACATTTCGTAACAGTTAATGATTAACAAGGCCATGTTGCCCGTTGTTGTCCATTTCTGTTGCATTTTGTGGACTTTGACCTAAGAGGGCATAGCGAATACTATCGACTAACGCTTCCCAACTGGCTTCAATGACATTGCCTGACACTCCAACGGTATTCCATGTACTATTCACATTTTTGGATTCGATAAGGACACGTACTTTAGCTGCTGTGGCATCTTTCTCATCTAAGACGCGAACTTTATAGTCAGAAAGGTGCATTTCTTTGAGGATTGGAAAGGATTGCACAAGAGCCTTACGTAGCGCATTATCAAGTGCATTGACGGGTCCATTTCCCTCTGCAGCGGTATAGACGCTCTGACCATCAATGTTTAATTTAACAAAAGCTTCAGATACAACAGGTTTACCTGCACTTTTCTCAACAAGCATCTTGAATGATTCGAAGCTGAATAGTTCAGATATCTGTCCATTAGCTTCACGCAGAAGTAACTCCAATGAAGCATCCGCTGCTTCGAATTGATAGCCTTGATGTTCTAGATCTTTTATCTTATCAATGACCTTACGGGATTGCTCGTTACTTGGATCGAATTCTAAGCCCATTCCCTGTGCTTTAGATAGAATATTACTCTGACCAGCTAATTCGGATACAAGGATC
Organism: Paenibacillus sp. Y301; assembly: GCF_059445505.1. Lineage (NCBI taxonomy): Bacteria > Bacillati > Bacillota > Bacilli > Caryophanales > Paenibacillaceae > Paenibacillus > Paenibacillus sp. Y301. The sequence goes on from NZ_JCAIUL010000003.1 coordinate 246,331, forward strand.
CGTTGTTTGTTACCAACAAGTTCTGGTGAAATATGCTCATAGGTGCGTGAATCTCTAAGTATTGCCGAGACATGAATGCCTCCCTTGTGTGCAAATGCTGCATTGCCTACGTAGGGTTGGTTCACAGGCATGTGAACATTAGCAATTTCACTTACAAATCGAGCAGTGTTAGATAGTTGAGATAATGAAGTGGGTTCGATACAGTCGTATCCCATCTTTAGCTGAAGAGTAGGGATAATCGAACATAGATTGGCATTTCCACAGCGCTCACCATACCCATTAATCGTACCTTGAACTTGACGCGCTCCTGCTTGAATAGCACTTAGTGTATTGGCAACAGCAAGTTCACAGTCATTGTGTGTATGAATACTCAATTTCGCTTGTGGGATTTGTGAGACTACTGAGGAAACGATATCATGAATCTCATGTGGTAAAGTTCCTCCGTTCGTATCACACATCGTCAACCAATTGGCGCCCGCATCCTGCGCTTTCTTGAGAACCGCAATGGCATACTCCGGATTATTCTTAAATCCATCGAAGAAATGTTCTGAATCAAATACGACTTCAAGTCCATTTTGTTTTAGATAAGCAATGGAATCGTAGATCATAGCTAGATTTTCTTCCAATGTTGTCTGCAGTGCGGTATGAACATGGAAATCCCATGACTTACCTACGAGGGTTGCAGCTTGTGCGCCAGAATCAATAATAGATTGTAAATTCCGATCTTGCGCTGCTTCTGTATTTTTACGTCTTGTGTTTCCGAATGCTGTTATTTTTGCGTTAAGGCCTAGATCTTGAACTCTTTTAAAAAATTCGATATCCTTGTTGTTGCTTCCTGGAATACCACCTTCAATATATTCAACACCCAAATCGTCTAGTTTTTTGGCGATTTTTAATTTATCATCAGCTGATAAACTGACTCCTTCACCTTGGGTGCCATCTCGTAAAGTTGTATCAAATATAGAAATAGATGTAGACATGGTATCCTCCTTGGAAGTCTTTCCCTAACGTGATTTTTATAGTTCAACATTATATCACTTCTATGCTGGAATGTAACAAAGAATTCAATATTTTGTCTTAGCATGATCCCTTGACCTGTAGTTTAACGGGGGGGTATGCTGACATTAAGTTCATTTATATAATAGATGAAGAAAGGATTTTAGTGTGAGAAACCTTGATGAATATTATCCGGCTAAAGGCAGGGTTATCCTTCATGTTGATATGAATGCATTCTACTGCTCAGTACATGAAGCGGAAGAACCTAATAAATACCGTGGTAAACCAACCGCTGTAGCTGGAAGTGTTGAACTCCGCAAAGGAATCATCGTGACGTGTTCATATGCTGCAAGACGTCTTGGTATTTCCACAGGAATGCTTGTGAATCAAGCCTTGAAGAAATGCCCTACTCTTATAATGATATCACCTAATTTCGATATATATCGTAAATACTCAAATGCTTTTATGGAGATAGCTTATGGATACACACCTTGTATGGAAGCGACATCTATTGATGAATGTTATTTAGATATTACAGGTTCCAAACAATTTGGTACACCTGAGGAGATTGCTACAATCATTCAGAAGAAAATTTATGAGGAGCTCGCTCTTCCTTGTTCTATCGGGATCGCTCCGAATAAACTTCTTGCGAAGATGGCTTCAGATATGAATAAACCTAACGGTCTTACTATACTGCGCATTCGAGACGTTCCTAAAGTGCTGTGGGATAAGCCATGTGATCAATTGTTTGGCATTGGTGGTAGAACGGCAGATAAATTGCGTAAATTAAATATTCATACGATAGGGCAATTAGCTAAAAGTGAAGAAAACTTACTAAAACAGGCCTTCGGTGTGCTTGGTGTATGGATGAAGCAGGCAGCGAATGGAATAGATCACTCTCCTGTATTGGAGATTCGTGAACAGAGCAAGTCCATAGGACATACTACAACACTTCCTTCGGATATCTATCTGAAAGAAGATGTGAACCGTGTTCTTCTCAATCTGAGTGATCAGGTTGCCCGTAGGCTTCGGCGTAAGCAGTTAGTCGCTGGGGGGGTACAGATCACGATTCGTACACCAGATATGAAGACGATTACTCGAACACATACGTTGAGTGCTCCAACAGAAAACACAGAGGATATTTATACGGAAGCATGTAAATTATATAATGAACACTGGAGCTGGGATAAGCCCGTTCGATTATTGGGTGTTACGTTGCAACAACTTACGCCAAAAGAAGAATCAGCCATTCAATTAGATCTGTTTAATTATGAACAACAACCTAAGAAAGAATCATTAACCAAAGCAATGGATCTATTACGTAATAAATTTGGCGAGAATGCTGTCCTGACGGCGGGTATGTTAGGAGATGACCCATCTGTATTACTTAGAAATCATAAAGTTAGAGGTACATCATTACAAATGGATTTCAGGGATAAAGAGGATGGAAATTCAGTATAATTGTTTGAACATTTAGCAAAATTGTTTGAACATTTAGCAAATATGTCGAAAATGAATTGAAAATTCATATTTTTTGGTTTAATATTATGGCTAAATGATATTGGACTCACAGTCAGTAATGAATGGGTACACAGGAGGAAGAGGAAATTATGGCTAAATATACATGGGTAGAGAAGGATACATGCATTGCATGTGGAGCATGTGGTGCAACAGCGCCAGATATTTACGATTATGATGATGAGGGTATTGCTGAAGTCATCTATAAGGATGATGCTAATCATGGTGATACAGAAATTCCAGAAGAGTTATATGATGATCTCGATGATGCATGTGATGGATGCCCAACAGATTCCATTAAAATTGCAGACGTTCCTTTTAATAAAGAGGGTTAATTAGCTAGTTTAGAATGAATGAATCCAATAAATTGGTTTGATAGGCATTTTCCACACGGACCATCTGTGAGGGAGGTGCCTATTTTTTTTTGACTAATGTGCCGATATAATAATTAAAATAAGTTTTTGGAGGTCCAGATGAAAGATTCGTTATACCTCAAAAAATATGTACAGATGCATCCTGATAATAAAATGGGATGGTATTTATTGGGTAAGGAATACGAAAAAAATGGTGAAGAAGGTAAAGCAAATTACTGCTTTAACCAATCTAGTGAAGTATACGAAGCTTTCGAACATAGTAAGGTTCCAGATGATTTGTGGGAAGAATATCAATATAGATTATTACAGCTAACACGTGATCAAGAACGACGTTCGAATAAAGCTCGTATCTTTTTACTGGCTCTTATGATGATGCTGTTAATCTTTATACCTACAACATTAAATGCTCCAGGCCATCAACCTATAGCTACTGTGGATCAAGATGTAACAAGTGAAGTAGAGGAACAATCAGAGATAAAGGTCGATAAGAAAGCAACGCTGAATTCTGATGTTGTTGCGACTCCATTATTTACTGCGCGAGCTGTAGGTTCCTTACAAGAAAGGGAACGTATTTTATCTCATATGTTGTCTCGTCCTGCAACAATACCTGTCAACCTTGTTGTTCTAGGTATGGAAAAACAAAATCAGTGGCTCTTATGGAAAAGTAGTATGCCTATTGCGTATACATTAAACAGAAATGAAGATAAAACAGTGACGTATCAATCCTATGATCCGGCTGAATGCGAATGTGAACCATCTGAGGATTCGAAGGTCAAAGCTGCTGGACGTCTGTGGATAAAAAAACAGGAGGATCTTCTAGTCCTCTCGAAGGCTATCCGATCTTTCGCACTACAAGAAGGGCGACCTCCTATAAGTCTGAGTGAATTGGTACAACCTTTCCCTCGGAATTGGTTATCTGGATCTACAGAAGTTATGAGGAGTCACTTTGGTGAACTTAATGCAGCGTATGCTAGTGAATTATCGAAAGCACAGCCTTCGTCACCTTCGGGGACTACGAAGGGAAATGAAATTACACCATTGGCGAGCGCGATAGGGAATGATGTCTATTTCAAAGAACCACTAGAAGTCATTGTTGATGTACAAAACCATCGATTGGCTGTCGTTAGTGGTAACATCATGTTACGTAATTATAAAGTGGGATTAGGTGGATCCAAAACGCCAATAGCTGAATTCGTTATTACAGATAAAGTGGTAAATCCGAATGGTAAATCTAATGGTGAATTTGGTAGCCGTGGCATGCAGTTATCTGATAGTAGGTATGCTATTCACGGAACGAATGAACCTGATAGTATTGGACGGGATGAATCCAATGGGTGTGTCCGTATGTCGAAAGAAGATGTAGAGGAGTTATTTGATCTTATTCCTATGGGGACAAAAGTGAAGATAGTGAAGGGGGCCTTGCCTGATGGCTTGCTGGTTCCAACAGAACGTTATCAAGCACAGCATAGGCATGATCAGACGAACCCCCGCAAAACATACCGCTGGCTTTAACCGTTTACAATAAGTAAAACGATCATGACTATGATGATCAAAGCTAGACTAAGACCAACCCATAAAACCGCCTTTTTATTCACTTCCTGTTTACTGTTGTGATGGAGTGTCGGTGGTTTGCGTTTGGTTGTCATAATGATCAACCCTCTTTCTATCATTTTTAGTAGCGTAACCCAATTGTAATAGGTTTATATGTAAATTGCTATAGCGCTATTTAAGAGATATTGTGGAACTCTAGAAGGTGGATTTACTTTCTTTTTAGTCCGTAAAAGGCTAAACTGTACTATAGAGAAAACAGTGGATGGAGTTGAAGATAAACCTGTGTTGTACAGAAATGTGGCTAAACCGTTATTTTTCAAAATAGATCCAGAGAAAGCACATCATCTTGTCGTTGGAGGTTTACATACGGTTGGCTCCATACCGGGTGCACCCCATGCATTAAGTAGTATGTGGGGAGTTAAGGAGACTCCGGATTTGGCTGTTGATTTGTTCGGATTACATTTTCACACACCGGTGGGTCTTGCAGCTGGATTAGATAAGAATGCAGAATCTGTAGATGGGTTCTCCTCTATTGGTTTTGGATTTATGGAAGTGGGAACTGTTACACCTAAAGGACAATCAGGGAATGACTTGCCACGGCTGTTCAGACTTCCACCAGATGAAGCGCTTATCAATCGGATGGGCTTTAATAACGAAGGCGCGGAAGCGATGGCACAAAGACTTTCAGTCATTCACAACCGTCGAATTCCTGTGGCAATAAATATAGGGAAGAATAAGTTGACACCAAATGAAGAAGCTTATATGGATTATCAGCAATGCATTCGTGTATTATTTCCTTACGGTGATTTCTTCGTTGTGAACATCAGCTCACCGAATACTCCAGACCTGCGTAATCTGCAATATGGTAATGAACTCTCATCTCTTCTTGATCATATTATGGAAGAAATGAAGGAACAAGAACGTAAACATGGTGTTAGCAAACATATTCTGGTTAAAATTGCTCCGGATGTTAGTGATTTGGAACTCGAATCTATGGTAGAAGTTCTTGAAGCAAGTGGCGTTTCAGGAGTCATAGCATGTAATACGACATTATCTCGTGAAGGATTGAATCATGGTAATGCGAAGGAAAGTGGAGGACTGAGTGGCAAACCACTGCGCACCAGATCCACTGAAATTATATCTCGGATCTACAGCCAGAGTCAGGGTCGCCTGCCTATTATAGGTTCAGGGGGGATCTTTACTGGTAAAGATGCTTACGAGAAAATTAGAGCAGGGTCAAGTCTGGTTGAAATCTATACATCCCTTATCTATGAGGGTCCAGATGTGAATCGGAAAATACATGCAGAGTTAAGAAATTTGCTTCGTCAGGATGGATTCAGTCATATATCTGAAGCAGTAGGTGCTGATCATCACTGAGGATGGAGAGACAGGAGGCACGTTGAAATATGGGGATGGACAACAGGGATTGGGGCATGTTTTTGCTCCCATATGAACAGACAGTAGAGGAACTTAAAGTTAAGTTTAAAACGATGCGATCTGAATTGAAGAAGCGTGAAGAATATGCTCCGATTGAATTTGTAACAGGTAGAGTTAAGAAAATATCCAGTATTCTCAATAAGGCAAAACGCCTTGATGTTCCTATGGATCAACTTGAGAGTGGGATTGAGGATATTGCTGGAATTCGGATTATGTGTCAATTCGTAGAGGACATACGACGCGTAGCTGAATATATACGTAATCGTAAAGATCTGAAAGTATTGTATGAGAAGGATTATATTACGAATTATAAAGAGAGCGGATATCGAAGCTTTCATATGATTATTGAATATCCGGTACAGACGGCTCTTGGACAAAAGATTGTTCTAGCTGAGATTCAAATTCGTACATTGGCTATGAACTTCTGGGCAACCATAGAACATTCCCTAAGTTATAAATACCGGGAAAGCTTACCTGATAATATCCGTAAACGATTGAAGAAGGCTGGAGAAGCGGCATCGATATTGGATAGTGAGATGTCGAGTATCCGTGAAGATATATTAGAAGCTCAGAAACAATTCGAAGAAGACTCCAATGTGACAACACAAGTGTTATCACTTATCCACCAGTTATACTTTTATCATCTCGTTAATGAGGCGATTGGCTTCCAAGATCGATTTAATGACATCTGGCAGCGACATGAAATGGATGAAATGAAGTTGCTATTGGATGAAGTGAAGCAACTGATTGCTGCAACCAAAAAAGGTGAAGATCCGGATGAAATATGAGAAGCTATACATTTTCTACCTCATTTATTTCAATCGTGACCAAGATTACTTCGAATGTCATGAGGTATTAGAAGAGTTATGGCTTCATAATAATCGTGATCCACTATATAAAGGACTACTGCAGATAGCGGTTGGACTATATCATTTTCGCAATCATAACATTAGTGGCGGTAGAAAAATGATGCATAGTGCAGCAGAACAACTGGAGAAATACCCATCCATTACACTTGGTATTGAATTGGGTTCATTAGTGAGTCAAGTTCGCCAATATGACAAGGCGTTAGAGCAATATGAGGAGTCTCCATTTCCTTATTATGACCTTTCCATTGTGATTGTTGATCCAGAACTTCGACAAGCGGTAGAGGATGCTGAAATTAATCTTAAACCTAATATTCCACAACGTAGGGGACCTGAGCGCAGTCGGAACAAGAAGGAGACACATGACGGTAAATAGCTTTAATGATCTGAACCAATGGCATGAGTATTGTCTTTGGAATAATGAAAGGAGCAACCCGCTATGTACATAATAGCGGGTTGCTTCGTTAAATGAATGCGTATGTATGAATTTTCCTTTGCGAGAAGGATTGGACAAGGAGCCATATGTATGAGAGACTTGTAAATTACTTAACAAGTATAAATATATGGGTACGTAATCGTAGGTTGGAGGTGGCATGACCATGAGTGGAGGGAAACGGAAGACACAAAGAATTGACAAAATTCTAGTTCATCTGGGCCACGGTTCAAGAAGTGATATCAAGAGAATGGTGAAACAAGGAAATATTAAGGTCAACGGAACCATCGTGAAGGATAGCGGATTGCATGTGGATCCTTACAACGATGCTGTGGAGTTAGATGGAGAAATCATTGAATATAAGGAATTTATTTATCTTATGATGCATAAGCCTCCTGGTGTTGTATCAGCAACGGAAGATAAACGAGAGGCTACAGTTCTAGACCTATTAGATCCAGTGCATGCTGTGTTTGAACCGTTCCCTGTGGGTAGACTAGATAAAGATACGGAAGGTTTGTTACTTCTTACGAACGATGGGAAGTTTGCACACAATTTATTATCCCCACGAAAACATGTTCCTAAGACGTATGAGGCATATGTGGACGGGGATGTTGGATCAGATGATATAGAACAGTTCGCTATGGGTGTCACGCTGGATGATGGGTATAAGACATTACCAGGGGAGCTAGAAGTGCTTAGTCATGAACAGAATGAAGATCAAGTCATTTCGAGAATTTCGCTTACGATACATGAAGGAAAGTTTCATCAGGTCAAACGCATGTTTGAAGCCGTAGGTAAAAAAGTAATATATCTCAAACGTGTTCAGATGGGAGATCTTCATCTGGATCCTATGCTAGAAATAGGGACATATCGAGAACTGAGCCTTGAGGAATTATCCTTGCTAGTCAAGGAATCACAATAAATAGAAATAGATAAATATAGAGATAGTAAAGGATGGATGAGAAATGCAATACAAATTGATTGCTCTGGATCTAGATGGCACACTATTGAATGATGATCATGATATTAATGAGCAGACTATGAAAACTGTTAAAGCTGTATCTGATGCGGGTGCAGAAATCATTGTATGTACAGGTCGAGGACCTCAGAACTCCATTCCTTTTATGGAAAAGATGGGGTTACAGGGATACGTTATTAGTCATAATGGAGCAGCGACTGCAAAAGTTGAAACAAGAGAGATTGTTCACCAATTTCCAATGGACCCGATGATATTAAGCCCATATATAGATTATTGTCGAGATAAGGGGATTCATTTCGATGTAAATACGGCATTTGAAATGTTCGTGGATAATGTAGATGGACTAGATGAAGTAGTACGTAGTATGTATGAGAATTATCTGACATTACCAGAGAATTTGCCAGCATGGTCAGATTTTAAAGAGCCTATCGTCAAATTTACGATGTTTGGTGAACCGAAACAATTGGATGATGCATTTAAGGAATTAAGTACATGGACACATGAAATTAATATGCTCCGCAGTGGAGAATTTTTCATTGATCTAATGAACAAAGAAGCCTCCAAAGGGAACGCTCTTAAACAACTTGCTATGAAGAGAGGTATTCAACAGGAAGAGATTCTAGCTATAGGGAATTATTATAACGACATTACAATGCTTACTTATGCAGGTAAAGGAATTGCCATGGATAATTCGCCGATTGAAGTTAAAGCAGCGGCAGATGAGATCACGTTATCCAATAATGAGGATGGCGTACATGCAGCGCTCGTTAAATATTGTCTTTCTTAATTGTATGTGAGAGCTAATTAACTACAAATAGACTACCTTTGCAACCACACTCGTGGACAGAGGTAGTCTATTTCTATTGTATAAATGATTTGTTGATTTGCTATTGCTATTCTCATAATAGTGTTGTAAAATTTAATTGTGCACAACTAATATAATTTGGATAGGGGATAATAACGATGACAAAGACATTATTTACAACAACAGTAACGGTTGATGGAGGAAGAGAAGGAACGGCTAGATCTGAAGATGGAAACTTTACAGTGGATATTGCAATGCCTGGAACCCCTAGGGCAAAAGAAATGCCAGAAGCAACGAATCCTGAACAATTATTTGCAACGGGTTATGCGGCTTGTTTTGATAGTGCTTTGCAGACCGTCGGAAGAGTTGAGCGTGTTAACTTTGAATCCCAAGTTACTGCAAGCGTCAGCCTAATGATGGGTGAAATGAACGAGTACAACTTGGCTGTAAAGTTAGCCGTAAAGGGTTCTGGAGTCGATAAAGACACATTTGAAGCATTGGTTCATAAAGCACATCAAATGTGCCCATATTCAAAAGCGATCAGCGGGAATGTTGATGTCGCGTTTGAAATTAATGTAGATTAATCCTCGGCATACATTTATATATAAACAACAAAAGAACGCTTGAGATGATCTCAAGCGTTCTTTTGTATTTGGTTAGAATGACTGTAAAGTTTGTAGTAACTGAAGAAGGGAAGCTTTCAGTTCTTCAACGGTTTTCTTATCATCACCAGCCATCTCTGCAATGGTCTTGGGAATGAGGCAAGCCTCTTCTTGTAGACCAAAGCCTTTGTCTGTCAGTTGAACCATAACAGATCGTTCATCTTGAGAAGATCGCTTCCGAATGATTAGACCATTGTGCTCCATTCGTTTCAGCATAGGGGTTAACGTTCCTGAATCTAGAGAAAGTAGTTCACCTAACTTCTTAACTGTCAGTGTATCTTGCTCCCATAGGAGAAGAAGGACAAGATATTGAGGATACGTGATATCAAGCTTCTCAAGCAACGGTTTATACTTTTTTGTCATTTCCCTCGAACTTGCATACAGAAGGAAACATAATTGATTCTCCAATACATGTTCAATGTTATTTTTCATCATATCACCAGCTAATCGTAGTCCATCTGATATGTGAGCATATCAAACTTATCTTTAATATAATCTTTATACTTTATAAAATAAAGCGAAATTACTCTATACCTAGTTAATGACGTCAGATAGGTTCTGATTTGGCTTCTTTTTTTGAAGATGGGGTGTGAAAAGGTGAGACTTTATTCTTACCTGTTGTTTTGGAGCGATACATCGCCTGATCCGCTTGGGATATCAATTCATCTGCAGTAACATTCTTTCGGAGACTACTGTAGCCTACACTGATCGTCACGATCGTCTCATGTTCTACACGGGCTCGGATACTTTCTGCGATCTGACTTACTTTAGCTCGTTTGTCCACTAATGCCGCTACGAGTTCTTCTCCTCCATATCGGCCAGTTAGCCCTACTCCAGATACTTCTTCCTCCATGATGGCGGATACTTGCTTCAGTACTTGGTCAGCCTTACCATGTCCCTGCGTATCATTCAATTTCTTGAAATTATCAATATCACAAAAGATAACAGAGACTTTCAACCCTTGATCCACATATCGCTTCATATTCTTCATGAAAAAACGTCGGTTATATAGATTGGTTAAACCATCTGTAATCGAAGAACGATAGATGGATTGCATCTGCTCAACAATTCGTTCAAATAAGATAAAGAAAATGACGGTGTAATACGTCAGAGGAAGAAATAATCTCACGGTATTAAAAGTACTACTTAAGTCGTCAGCATAGCGATAGATGATGTTCATGATGACCCAGATAAGACTGATTAATATACCTGTGATGTATTTACTTCGTTGCCCAATGCGTGGCGAGATGACGCAGAGACCGATAATAATAATAACTCCTTGATACAAACTGAGATATAGATGTTGGCCTAAACTTGTGTCAAATAGAGGCAGTCCTGTCGCAAATAGCGGCACAAGAAATAGGAAGATCATAAAACCAAGAAAGATATAAGCTCTTCGGTTCATTTTGCGATACAGTAAAAAGACAGATACGTTTAAAAGAAGAAATGAGAAGACCTGCATTCTAGCTGACCAAATGGAAAATTCCGATCCGCCACTTGAAAGGTTGAAATGGATGTTCAGTCCTTCATATGTCATAATAAAGAGGAAAGCAAGCACCATATAAAGATAAGCTTTTTTGCGTTGTTTGCTGTACATAATGAAGCACATTACCGTCATAATGAGTACTATGTATAGACCACTTGCTGCGGCGATCCCCGGTATGACAGGGGACGACCATGGAGAAGATACCATCAAAATTCCCCGTTCCTAAAGAGTAAGTATATTCTAAATATACCATAAATCCACAGATTCTGAATAGGTAAAGACAGAATAGAAAGAAGGAATAATCCGATGAAATTGCTGCAAGCACTTTTCTTTCCACCAGAACAACCAGGTGGTGTATCTTCTATGATTCCCTATATGCAGGAACGTTTCAGCTCTTCTCGTTGGGAGATGGAATTGTTCTGGCTTCCCAAAAGACTGCGGAATAAAGGTAAAGAAGATGTTGTATTTGATACGTTCGATTGGACTCAGTATGCAGAGAGCGATATCGTTCAGAAATATATTCAGACTTACAGGGATTATCTGTGGTGGAGCCGTATGCGTATGCAACATTCCTTTGAACTCATTCATGCACATCATCCGATAGCTGGACTCGCATTAAAGCAAGTATTTCCTGATACGCCACTCATCCAAACGATTCACTCAAGTTATGAGCGTGAACTGATTCTTAATGGTCGTATTCAAGAGAATGGGCTAGAACATCAATTTCTAGTGTCCTTGTATCGAGAATTAGAAAATAAGAGTGAGTCATTAATTACAGTCTCTGATTCTTTTGCGAAATACATGTCACCTTATGTGGATCATCCTGAACATATTAACGTTATTCCGAATGGATTTGATGAGAAACGTTTCAAGCCTGTCCCTCACGAGAATGAAGTTCCACAGCTCGTAACGGTATGTCGTCTAGTTCCAGCTAAAGGGTTAGATATTCTATTAAAAGCCTGTGCGGAACTTAAAAATCGGGGTTATGATTATGTACTTCATATTATTGGAGATGGTCCCTTTCGTAAGGAATTGGAAGAGCTGGCTAAGGAATTGGGCATTTATAATGAAACGATTTTCTATGGATATACACTACATCCAGAAGAATTTGTTCCTTTTTTTGACATATTCGTATTGCCATCTAGAGCTGAAGCATTCGGTTCCGTATTTGCCGAAGCTGCCCTAAGTTGTCTTGCGCTAGTAGGAAGTGATGTAGGTGGGATTTCTGAACAAATAGAAGACGGCGTTAATGGGCTTCTTGTTCCTTTAGAAGACTACGTTGCGCTTAGTGAAGCTCTTGAGAAGATGATTAGTGATCCTTCCTATCGCTATGAATTGGCTCGTTCAGCTTGGGAGAAGGCGAAGAGCCACTATTCATTGACCCGTGTGGTCAACGAACTCAAAAAAATGTACTTACAATTCGACAATAGAAAGAGTGAGGAATAATGATTCCTTTTCGATTTATTCATAGTGCTGATCTTCACCTTGACAGCAAATTCGCTGGAATGAGAGGGTTGTCGGAAGCTATTCGCCAACATCTAAGAGAATCAACCTTCACGGCATTGCGTCATTTAATAGAGTTAGCTGTGGCTGAACAAGTGGATTTCATTGTTATCAGTGGTGATATTTATGATGCGGCAGATAGCTCACTAAGAGCTCATTTGTCCTTACAAGCTGCATTTGAAGAACTGGGGAACCACGGTATTCACGTGTATCTTATTCACGGAAATCATGATCCCTTAGACGGGCCAAGGCTGCAAATAAAGAATGCGGGTCATGTACATGTATTCGGTACTGAGGTGGAGAGTTACACGGCTACACGTCGAAGCGATCAACAAGAGGTTGCTATCATAAGTGGGATTTCATATCCCACGGCCAAGGTATCGGAGAATACGGCGCTAAAGTTTCATAGAGATCCAGCGGTTCCTTTATTTCATATTGCGGTACATCATGCCAATCTAGATGGAGATCCCACTCATGAGACATATTCCCCATGCACTCGCAAGGAGCTAGAAATAACAGGTTATGATTACTGGGCGTTAGGTCATATTCATCAGCGTAGAGTTATTCAAGAATATCCTCATATCGTATACGCAGGAAATATTCAAGGTAGAAGCGTGAAAGAGACTGGACCTAAGGGATGTTATGTTGTTGAAGTGAAGGAAGATGCCTCTCTTCAATTGACTTTTCATGAATTAGACAGTGTGCGTTGGTTCCGAGAGGAAGTATCGATTGAAGGTATTGATAACGAAGATGAATGGAGAATTCGTGTAGAAGATAAAGTGGATGATATTCGGAAACAGCGACCTGAAGAAATGAGCATCGTGCGCTGGATTATTACTGGGCGCAGTTCAATGCATCGAGCTCTAGAAACCGGACATGTTACCGATGATCTGGAGCAAGAACTTCGACGGAGAGAAATAGGAAGAGCAGAGAGTGGACATTGCGAAGGACTAGTATGGAGCGAAGGCTTCTCAATTCAATCTGGAATCGAGATTGATGTAGCTGAAATGATACTTGAGGAGAGCTTTCTAGGTGATTTGTTACGTCTGGAGGACCGAGCTGAGCAGGATCCTGTATTGGCGAAGGATATTATGGAGAAAGCCTTGGCTCCCCTTATGAGTAATCGAGAGATTAGACGGATGATTAGCGAGACTAGTGAACAAGAGAGACAGGAGTGGTTACATCGCGCTGGAGAGCTTGGTGCAGTACTGCTTCTCGACAAGTCTGCTGATGGAGGCAGTAAGTGATGATCATTGAAAGGATTCAGATTCATGGATTCGGACGTATTAAGGAACAAGATATAACGATCCCGTCAGGAATTACAGTGTTTATGGGACCGAATGAAGCAGGCAAAAGTACAATTATGCAATTTGTACGAGCCATGTTGTTTGGAATCCCAAGTCGTACATACCCTACGGAAAGATATGAACCGCTTAGTGGTGGCGTGCATGGCGGCGTATTGAAGTTAATAGACGAAGCGGGTGCAAGATGGAGCATTTCGCGATTCACATCATCTGGTGAGGGGAATGGATCTGGAAAGAGCGCAGAGAAACTTAAGATTGTCAAAACGGATGAGAATGGCCAACTTCATGAGTTAACGCAGCAGGATATGGAGCGTGACCTTCTTGGAGGTATGTCCCGGGAAATATTTAATCAGTTATTTGCCATTTCGCTAAGTGAATTGCAGGAGATTCGTACACTTCAATCGGATGAGATGAGTAGTTACTTATTCCATGCAGGAATCGGTGGCGGTGCAGCGATTGTTCAAGCGGAACGGAAGCTTGTTCAGGATATGGACAAAATCTATAAGCCGAAAGGTCGTGTACAAGAAATTGCAAAAATATTGCAATCCATGGAACAATTAGAGAAAGAAATAACGGAGAGCCGTTCCTTTCTTCAGCGATACAATGTAAATACGTTAACTTTGAATGAAGCTGTAAACGTCTTAGAACAACTAGAGGTTGACCGTTCCATTCAATCGGCTGAATTTCAACTTCTTAGAAAGGCTATAGAAATCCGGCCGATGTGGTTGAAATGGACCGAAGCGGAGTTGGAACAATCTACACTTCCAACGATCATGTCCTTTCCGGTGAAGGGATTGCAAAGATGGGATTCACTTCAAGGAGAGTGGGATGTCATTGATGGAAGACATACACAACTATTACGAAGTAAAGAAGAACTACATACTCAATTGATTCATTTACCTTATGATCAGGAACTTGAGGAACAAGGTACTCTTATTGAGCGGTTAAATAATCGTAGAGAATCTTATGAAGCTAGAAAAAAAGATTGGCAAGAAGCTGAAGCTGAGGCAACAGCCATGGATACGCGATTAACTCATATTTTACGACAGATTAATCCGGGTTGGACGAGAAGTGAACTTCAGACATTCTCTACTTCTGTGGGTGAACGTGAATCGGTCCGCAGATATGCATTAGGATTCGCAGCGTATGATCGAAGAATTGAAAGTTTGGCACTAGAGACGCAACAATTGCGACGACAGATGGATCTAGCAGAGGACGATTACCGTAATTCCCAAAAGAGAACCAAGGAAGAGGTAGAATTAGGTCGGAATCGCTTCGTCATGATGGTACCTCAGAGTTCTCAAGAAATGGCTAGCCTGTGGAATGAGCTACAGGGAGCTGTTGAACGATGGCGTGAGAATCGTATCCTAAGACTTTCATCCAAAGGACAAGTAGATAGTGAAATAGCTGTACAACGGCGTGTACAGAAGCTATATCTTCAATTTCTCTGGGGTAGTGGAATTCTAACCGTAATCATACCTATTCTATTATTGTGGAGTATGAAATCTGTAATTGCAGCTGTGTCCATGGCGATACTGTTATTGCTAGTAGATATCCTTCTATTCTGGAAGGGGGTTATAAAGTCTCCGCGACAGCGCGTTAAACGATCTGAGTTAAGCCTTGCTACTGATGAAAAGGATGAACTTGAACACATTCATAAGCTCATGTCTAAGCTTATTTCAGATCCTTGGAACGCTGCGGGACATGAAGGTTATATGAAGGGCGTTAATGATGCGGGTGAAGTCGAATCTAGTGTACGTGAAATACGTAAAATGATGGATGTATGGCAAACATGGCAGCAAAGTCTGGATAAATTCTACGCAGAACAAAAAGCATGCCAAGAACGGATTCATGTCCTGTCTCGTGAATTGTCGCGGGTTGGAGAAAGTATGGCGAAAGAAGAAAGAACATTTGAAGAGCTTGAGAACAAGTGGGAGAACTGGCTTGAAGAACGGGAGTTAAATGTTCATCTCTCACCAGAAGCTGTGATCGATATGTTTGGTCTTGCTGAACAAGGGTTGGAGTATATAGATAAACTTGATAAAATACGTCGAAGAGAATCCCAAATGCAACAGGATTGCCTTGAATATGAAAACGAATGTAGAAGCATGTTACCTGAAGGTTCAGACCGTTTAGAGATATCTATTGTTGCGTGGATTGAGCTAAAGAAGAAAGAATGGGATGAGTATGAAGAAGTAGTCCGTAAACGACATATGTTGCAAGCGCGAATAGAAGCAGTCGAAGAAGATACACAAGTTGTTCGAGGGGAATTGCAACGAACGACATCTCTGAAGGAAGAGCTGATCAGGGACGGAGCAGCAAATAGCGGAGAAGATTTCTTGCAACGAGGAAGAATATATCAACGTTGTGAAGAGTTAAAAGCAAACAATCGCCAATTAGAAGTTGCGATGTTCAGTGGCATAGATGATCGTCGTAGAAAAGATCTACTAACGATATTAAATACGCAGGATGAGAATGAGTTAACACTGGCGTGCCACAACCAAGAACAGAAGATGAATGAGATTGAAACCCGATGGAAAGAGTTACAGCAACAACACGGTAGATTGTTACAGGAAAAAGACCAATTGGAATTATTATGTCTACATGATTCTGCATTACAGCACCTTGAAGATCAGAAAGCGGCTCTAAAAGAAATGACTACAGAATATGCAGTGATGTCCATTTGCGCGGAACTCATCTCCAGAACTCGCCTGATCTATGAGGAAGAGAAGCAGCCACAAGTATTGAAGATGGCTTCTAACTATTTCGAACATTTAACCCAAGGTGCCTATACTCGCATTGTTATGAAATTAGGAGCGAAGGAATTACTTGCTGAACATTGTCATCTTGGCCTGATAGAAAGTGCCAAATTGAGTCGTGGGACAGCAGAACAAATGTATTTGGCTATGAGATTTGCTCTTGCCAGTACAATGAATACAAAGACCTCAATTCCTCTAATCTTTGACGATATTTTCGTTAATTTCGACGAGGAGAGAATGATAGCGTCATTATCTCTACTGCAGGAGATTGCAACAACACGCCAGATTATTATGATGACTTGTCATCCATACATGGTTAAGCATATTCGAAATATGATTCCGAACGTCAATGTTATTTCCTTACAACCATCAGTTTGACCACCCATAATAAACTAAGGGAACCGAACAAGGGATATAGAACGGATAATAAATTACTGAATCCGAATTGGCTGAATAGATAACATAACATCATAACGAATATAGCGATGATTTTGGGCGAATAAGGAAAATGTTGCTGTAATTGTAAGGTTACTCCGTAGATATCTGCAACGAATGTTGTGAATATCTCTAGAAATATGAGTAGGACATAGATCATTTGCACGACAACACCCAATTGAAAGGCTATGCTACCCATGGGGATTTCATATTGCATAATGCCAGGCATTTGTGCAGACATCGCAAAATGAGCTGCCATTAACATGAAGCCAACGCCAAATCCGCCCAATATGCCTCCCCATTTGATAGCCGAGATACTTTCCGTATGACTACCCAAAGGTACCAGCACTGCTTGAGCCATCACAAGATTAAATGCTGTATATAAAAGTGGCGATAACCATGCTATACCTAGATTACGATCTGTTGATAAGATCAGGAAACTGTCAGCGTTCGGCATGTGTAATGTATTCGAGATAATCAGTAGTGAAAGAGTAAGCATCATCGGTACGACAATACTATTCATGTGCATAATAGAACTCATGCCTTTATTCAGCAAGAAGAAGGCGGCAATCACTGTAAGAATAAGTCCCGTTTGGTAATGTAGATTAAAGTGCTGGACAAATACGGAACCGGCGCCGGCTAACATAATACTATTTACACCTATAAGAATAAAGAGCATAGCAATGCTTATGTAACCCCCTGATTTAGCTCCAAATAGATGCTTATTGAGATCCTCATACGATTTAGCATGAATTCTACGTGAGATGATCATCATTTTGGTACCTAACCAAATAAAGAGAACTGTTGAGAGTATGATGGTCAATGTCGCCCATTTGCCGTATTGGGTGAAGAACTGGAGAATTTCCTGTCCTGTGGCAAATCCAGCGCCAACTACGGTACCTATGTAAGTGAATGCAATTTGCATTGTACGGACTGTATTTTTCATCCTTTTCCTCCTTGAACCTATACTCGCATTAGTACAAGGTATGTTGGAAATCGATAGGACATGACTGTAACCTGTCCAAATTTACTTGATGTACGGGTTAAAACTATGGTACTTTAACGTCAAAGGATTGGCTTGGGAGGGCAAACGATGATGGAACTACTAAAACAAAGAATTATAGAAGAAGGCGTAATTGTATCTGATCAGGTGTTAAAGCTGGATGGATTATTAAATCACCAAGTGGATCCACAACTTACGATGGCCATGGGACGTGAATTCGCCTCAAAATTTGCGGAAGCGGGTATAACACGAGTAGTAACAGTAGAATCCTCAGGGATTGCGGTTGCTTTTGCCACAGCTTATGAATTAGGAGTACCTCTCGTATTTGCACGACGTAAAAAGACACTTCTGGCAGATCCAGATGCATATTGTGAACGCGTACCTTCTTTTACGAAGGGGATTGTGACAGACATTATGTTATCGCGGCAGTACTTAAACAGTGACGATCGTGTCCTATTTATCGATGATATTATTGCGAATGGCGATGCAGCAAGAGGATTAATAAAGATTATCGAACGTTCAGGAGCAGAATTGATTGGCTTAGGTATCGTCATCGAGAAATGTTTTCAAGCGGGTGCACGAACAATACGTGAACAAGGTATCGTTTTAGAATCACTTGTAAAGATTAAATCTCTTGCAAACGGGACGATAACTTTTGGCGAATAATTTCTGAAGAAAGCTTAGCCCAATTTTAGACAATGGCTTTCCAGCTTCTATTTTATCGCTTATAATAAAAAGTATAAGAAGGAGAGAGGAGGCAACACAATGGGGAAAGAATCGGTATCAGAACAATTCTTTATTGATAAGTTGGCCACAGCAAAGGATCATTTTGAGCGAGCATTAGATTGTAAGCACACAGAGTTTGATGATCTATATCCCTATATGCTTGAACACCCTCAATTTTTTTGGTATAAACGTTATGTCGCCTGGTCGGAATTATTGACCATTGTTAGCTTATGTGAGGAACTCGCCTTCTCATGGAAGGAAATGTTTACCCCACAACAATTTGAGTACTTGAACAGTCGAGTGATGTCAGCTACGGTGTTAGATTTCTGGTTTGAGAAGAACGATAGTAAAGAACATGCCCAACGATAGTCATGGAATAATCATTTAACTTTCCTTAATTATAGAGAGTAAATAATAATGGCCTAAATGAAACTGTTTAGGTCTTTTTTTTAATATGAGAAGTTCACTTGATACAGCGGGACAGATCTAACGGGGGTGAGTATAGATGATTAGTGATGAAGAATTGGATGCTTTTCGTGTGGGTGGCGAGAAGGTAAGAGTCGTACGAGATTCAGAGAGAAGTAATGATGTAAGAGGAATTGTGGTTGCTTGGGATGCTGAGCAGGTACTCATTCGGAGACCCAATCGGAATGTGGTAAAGTTAGATCGGAATTACTTGTACCAATTAGCAAGTGAACCACGTCCTGAATTGGAATAAGGGACAAGCATAAGTACTTAATATCACAGGCGCTACATGTCCTTCGTCAGAGATGATGATCATGTAGCGTTTTTTACTGTATGAAGATAAAGATTTGATTCATTGTTCTGTGGCAAACGAATAAAGACGCAGTCATCATCATATTTTACGCCTGAATCATAAAATCCGAACCATCCATAAAATTTGATTGCATTGGTATTTTGCATTTTTACTTCAAGTGTTATAGGTAAAGATGTGCCATCAGGAAATGTTTTAATTTTATCTAAGGCTTTTTGAAAGGCCTTTCTTCCAATTCCTTTATTCTGGTAACGATAATCAATAAAAAATCCGATCACTCTATAAGCAAAATGATATGGTCCAAGAACTGTGGGTTCATGTTCGCGAACTTGACTTTGTCCAATAAGAATTACTCCAACGGGCTCATTTTCATAATAAATGACACAACATTCACCTGGACACTGTTCGTTTATCCCTGCATAAGCTAATGCTATTGTTGTAGATACATCCTCTACATAAGTTTTTTGATGTTCCTCTGGTTTTAATTGTAATACCTTATGAACATTCTCAAATGTAACATTCCTTAATTCAACCATTTTGTTAACTCCTTTATGTGGCGTGGCAAGATAACATCGAACTACATAATTTTACCATACAGGTAGGATTTTGGATAAGGTATATATTAATTGTTTCAGATGGTTCAAAATATACCAATTGTTTAAATGTCTTTTATACTCTGAAAAGTGAGGAATGGAGATATAGAAAGGAATATTACTATGAAATCTGAGATACCTACTGTCCAAGTCAAACCTGGCATTTCCATCGGAGAGTTGAATTTAGGAATGAGTATGAGTGAAATTGATAGACTAACACAGAATTCGCCACTCTTTTTCAAGGTTGAATACAAAGATGATAAATGTTCCTTTATAGATTTATTTAAAGGTGCAGAGATTGAATTCGTCTGTATGTATGAAGGATTAGATCTGTTCAACACTAAAGTATCTACATTGATTCCGATAATTGATACAATCTCTCCTTATGATCGGGAAAAATCAGATGGTTATATTTATTATTTTCCTGAAATTGGACTTTCATTTTGGAGAGATATGAATTTAACCGAGGAGAATATGGAAGAAAAATGGTTTAAAGATATGTCACCTGAAAATCAAGAAGATACAGCGAAATACTTGTATTTTGAATCTGTCGGAGTGTATAATCCGTTATATAGTTAGCAATAATGTAGAAGTTAGGGTCCGATAAACCCTTACGTAGTATGCGGTCATGGCGGAATTGGCAGACGCGCTAGATTCAGGTTCTAGTGGTGTAACAACCGTGGAGGTTCGAGTCCTCTTGGCCGCATGATATTAGAAATAATTAAATCTGTTTTGGAAAAGTTAAACCACTTTCTTATCATGAAGCTACATTCATGGTATTGAAGTGGTTTTTTTGTTGCTGAAGTAATCAACATTTATCATGTGTAAGCGAGGTAGATGACTCACACCTATGGTTATGTCAGGGTGATCATGTAAACAATGAACAACAATCGTATGAACGGCATTAAAAGATTTACACAAGAACGCCTTACAGCTAACAATAAGCAAACATTCCTTTGTTACTCTGAAGTAGTTAGGAATATAAAATATAACCAAGGGAGTTTTCAAATGACACTTTTATTCAAAAAGGTTACGAAACCTGTTCTATCCGTTATCATGGCATTTACGCTGATGGGTTCTGGTGTACCTGCCTTTGCCGATGATGTTACACCTACAGATCCTACTACCCGTACTGAAGTAAGCAGCACTCTGGTAACGCCTCCTGTGGAAGGTGAAACAAGCAGTACACCAGCAGCGTCCCTAGTGGAATCAACTATTAATGAAGTAACGACTCTTGCTACTGAGGGACTGGAAGTACTTGCAACTCCTGCAGCTATAAATAGAGTGACCGTAACGTTTAACGGGGATACAACAACTGCTAAAGGATTTACCTGGTATAGCGTTGTTGATTCTGTATATAGCGATTTACAGGTTGTCGAGCTGCAGGACATTCAACCTGACTTCACATCCTCACAACATTTCATAGCTCGCTCATCCGTAGCTAAGAACTCGAGCAATGATAAAATGTATAAGGCGGAAGCTACGAATTTGAAGCCTGATACCTCCTATTATTTCCGTATCGGTAATGAATCGCTGAATAGTTGGAGTGACGTGGGTACATTCCGTACTGCCCCAGTGAGTGGTGCATTCACCTTCATCGATCTAACCGATACGCAGGCAAAAGATGAAGATGAGGCTGATCTCTCAGCACAGACGATTGCAAAGGCAATGACAACCATCCCAAATGCGAATTTTATCTTACATAGTGGTGATATTGTCGATAACGGGACGAAAGAAGAACAGTGGAAGTGGCTCCTAGGCCATGCACAACCAAGTTTAATGAATATTACTATAGCTCCGGCTGCCGGTAATCATGAAGATAAAAATTATGGTTATTATGAGCATTTTAATGTAAAAGAAGCGACGGATTCCAACACGGAGACAGGTGCTTATTACTCATATGATTACAGCAATACTCATTTCATTATTATGAACTCGAATGAGAATTCGGAAGAATATGCGAATTTCACGCCAGCACAGGTGGCATGGCTAAAAGCTGATGTGGCCGCTGCTCGCACAGCCGGTGCGAAATGGATTATTGTGAATTTCCACAAAGGACCATATACGACTTCGAATCATGCATCTGACAAAGACATCATGGGAACGAACGGCGTACGAAATAAAATTGCCCCAATTATGGCGGAGCTTGGCATCGACTTCGTTGTACAAGGTCACGATCATATCTATGCACGCAGCAAACCCATTAATAAAGAAGGCAAAGCAACAGAAGCCGAAATGATCTCTGAAACGTTAAACGGACAAGAAATGAAGTATACCGTGAATCCAGATGGCACAATCTATATGATCCCAGCAACAGCTGGACCTAAGGTATATTACAAAAATACAAAAATGGACGATACTTACTATAGCCTCTTTAATGTGGCAGATGAGAATCATGCGGCTAAATATGGAGCAGATCCGGGCGACAATTCGCGTCCACTGCGTGGTCAGGTTCAGAACTTCGTGGGAATTACCATTGACGGGGATAAGTTGACGGCAGTATCTTATGAAATTGATCAGAATGTAGATGGCGGGAAGCCTTATATTATTGATCAATTTGGTATTAAGAAACAATCTACAGATAGTGGCACTGGAAGTAATCCTGGAAGCGGTACTGGAAGTAACCCAAGTGGTAATAACGGAAGTTCTCCGGGTAGTAGCACCGGTAGTACAACCGGAAGTACTACTACAGGAAGTTCCACTACCAGCAACACAACAGGGAATAGCGATACAGGTACTACGACAACACCAATAACTCCAGTTATTCCAGTAGCGACCTTCTCAGACATCAACAACCATTGGGCAACAGATGTAATTAAGCAGGCAGCAAGTCTTGGATTCATTACTGGATATGCTGACGGAACATTCCGTCCAGATCAAATGGTGAATCGTGCAGAGTTTATAACCATGCTAGCTAAAGCATTAGCGTTAACGGACACGGGTAAATCATTGGATTTTAAAGATAACAAGCAAATCCCGGTCTATGCTCAGACATTTGTGGCTCAGGCGGTACAAGCGGGGATCGTAAGTGGGTATGATGATCATCAATTCCGCCCTATTCAGCAGATTAGTCGGGCAGAAATGGCAGTATTGATTGGCCGTGCTATGGGTATTCAGGTTAATCAGGCGGCGAAACTAACTTTTGCGGATGCGAGTGAGGCTCCGAAATGGGCAGTTCCTTATATCGCAGCCGTAGCCGAAGCGGGCCTTGTACATGGCGTTGGTGGCAATCGCTTTGCACCGAATCAGAGTGCAACCCGAGCAGAGGCAGCGACATGGATTATATCTTTATTACAGCATAAGTAAAAGTTCAACAAACAAGTACACTGGAATAGTGACTTAACTAAGCCAAGGCCGTCCTTCTGGGGAGAGGCCTTGTTTTTAGTTGTTTTAGAAAAAGAAAGAGAGGGTATACCTTTCCTGCATTGTTGTTGTATGAAATGGAATGGAATATGGCGTGCATTTGACTAGTGTTCTATTGAAATTAGTATAGATGGAATATTAGGAATCGTAGGACACTATATATAATTCATAGGATCTAGATTGATCTATAGAGTGTAAATGATGATATCACGGAATTATTTTGTGTAAGGGCTTACAGTTGGCGAGGAGGAATCCTAAATGGGAAATGATGATTTCCGTAAAAATCCTACGGTCGTATTACTCGGTACTTTTGATACCAAAGGAACGGAGTACGCCTATATCAAAGATCGGTTAAATGAGAGTGGCGTTCATACCATTCTGATTGACTCAGGTATATTGGGAGAGGCACTTACAGCAGTAGACTTTTCTCATCATGATGTTGCTGAAGCGGCGGGCACCAGTATATCGGAGTTGGTTGCCTCCAATGATCGAGGGGCCTCTATCACAACAATGGCACAAGGAGCGGGTGTTATTGTTCAACGATTATATGAAGAGGGCCGGATGAATGGGATTTTGGGACTAGGAGGTTCAGGTGGGACGGCACTTATCACACAAGTTATGCGAGCATTGCCAATAGGAGTACCAAAGTTAATGGTATCGACGATGGCATCAGGGGAGACTCGTTCCTATGTAGGAGCAACTGATATTACCATGATGCATTCGGTTGTGGATATTGCTGGAATCAACCAGATATCGGCTACAATTCTAACCAATGCAGCTGGGGCGATGTCGGGAATGGTGAAGATTGCGCTACCGTCATTGATCAGTGAAAAACCTCTTATCGGCGCTACTATGTTTGGGGTGACGACTCCATCTGTAAATGTGGCAAGAGAAAGACTAGAACAACTTGGATATGAGGTTCTAGTCTTTCATGCGACTGGAACCGGTGGACAATCCATGGAGTCTTTGATCAAAGATGGGTTCATTACGGCATCGCTGGATGTGACTACGACGGAATTAGCTGATGAACTTGTGGGTGGGGTACTTTCGGCAGGACCGCATCGCCTGCTATCAGCAGGTGAGACAGGTATTCCACAAGTGGTTTCCCTTGGTGCGCTGGATATGGTCAATTTTGGTCCGATGGAGACCGTACCGACCAAGTTCAAAGATAGACTACTTTATAAACATAATGACACCATTACTTTAATGCGTACAACACCTGATGAGTGTACGGAATTAGGCCGAAGTATTGCGGATAAGCTTAATGCATCGAAAGGTCCGATTACACTTTTTATTCCACTCCAAGGAAACTCTATAATCTCAATAGAAGGTCAAATTTTCTATCATAAAGAAGCTGATCAAGCGCTCATCGATGCACTGAAGGAATACCTTGATCCGAATGTGGTGGAGATTATTGAAATGGACACAGATATTAATAACCCGAAGTTTGCAGAAGCCATGGCTGACCGCCTACATGAGCTTTATCAAGAGTGGATTTCACAGTCGCAGTAGTATGAGTACAGTGTAAATAGACTAATTGAATTTATTAAAAAAGGGAGGATGACATGGCTACTAGGCGAGAATTACTTGATCGTATGCGCAATGAAATTGCAGCAGGTAACCCCATTATCGGATCAGGGGCTGGAACCGGTCTTTCGGCGAAAAGCGCGGAAGCTGGGGGTGCTGATCTTATCATTATTTATAACTCGGGCCGTTACAGAATGGCAGGAAGAGGTTCGCTAGCTGGACTTATGCCATATGGGGATGCTAATGCCATTGTTGTAGATATGGCAAGTGAGGTTCTTCCCATAGTTGAAAAGACACCTGTGCTGGCAGGCGTTTGTGGCACGGATCCTTTTCGGGTCATGTCCGTATTCTTGAAGCAGATTAAGGAAATGGGATTCGCAGGGGTACAGAACTTTCCGACGGTGGGCCTCATTGATGGTGTATTTCGCGCCAACTTGGAGGAAACGGGCATGGGCTACGACCTTGAGGTCGAC
This sequence comes from Paenibacillus sp. Y301, assembly GCF_059445505.1. Lineage (NCBI taxonomy): Bacteria > Bacillati > Bacillota > Bacilli > Caryophanales > Paenibacillaceae > Paenibacillus > Paenibacillus sp. Y301. The sequence continues at coordinate 271,899 of NZ_JCAIUL010000003.1, forward strand.
ATGATTCGGCTGGCCCACGAAATGGATCTTCTGACAGCACCTTATGTGTTTGACGAGAAACAAGCGATCCAAATGGCTCAAGCCGGAGCAGATATTCTAGTCCCACACATGGGGCTGACTACAAAAGGAACGATTGGGGCACAAACGGCGATTACACTGGAAGAAGCAGTCCAACGTGTACAGGCTATGCACGACGCAGCGAAATCGGTCAATCCCGATATCATCGTTCTCTGTCACGGTGGACCTATTGCTACGGCAGAGGATGCAGCCTACGTACTTAAGCATACGAATGGCATTGTGGGTTTCTTTGGAGCTTCCAGCATGGAGCGTCTCCCATCTGAACTTGCTATGACATCGAATATGGTTCAATTCAAATCCATTCTTGGAGGGAATCACAAATGACAAATATCGATAAAAGTATTATTCCAACGCATTCTTTTGATTGGGGTCTGATTAAGTGGTTTGTAACGCCGGATAGCACAGAGGGTGCAAAGGTAACCTGTGGAGAGGTTGTGTTGTTGCCAGGAAAGGGGCATGATCGCCATAATCATCCGGAATCTGAAGAAATTCTGTATGTTCTTTCAGGTGAAGGAGTACAGACACTTAATGACGGTGCTCCTTTTTCCGTAAAAGCAGGAGATATCATTCATATTCCTACAGCTGTGTTTCACTCGACCTACAATATTGGATGGGAGCCTCTGAGACTATTGGCCTTTTACAATCCAGGGGGTGCAGAGATCGGTCTAACCGGGTTACCTGACTTTAAGGAGTTGTCTCCAGGTCAAATTCAAGGGTATACGCGCTCATAAGTAGAATTTCCGTGTATTGATCGGTTGAAATACGTCAAGAATGAGGATGAGGTGAATGTGATGAAGTTACTTATCATTCTTGGCAGTATTTTTTTTCCCATCGTTATGGTCATTATACAAAGGCTTTGGATCAAATGTCGGATTGTCTTTAACGTCGTTTCTATTGGATCGGCCGTTGTCTTTGGAGATATAGCTGCTTTAGCCATCTATGAAATCATAAAAGATAACACAGTATTCATGACAAACATACATGCGATTTTTCTAAATCCGCTCTTCCTTATTACAGGTGCTTATCTTGGACTGTACTTTCTATATCGATTGATGTTAGTTGCTACCAAAGAAAATTAAACAAGATCTAAATTCAAGGATAGATAAAGTGGAATCGACTTCACTTTATCTATCCTTTGTTGTATTGAATTACATCAACGATTCATTAACGGCTTCAAGGGCTGTACTCATGCCTAAATTCAAAGTTATTTCTTTTTCTGTCGCGGATACATATTTAGTCCCTCTTACTCAAACAATGAAAGCAAAGGTAAGAAAGGGTGAACGTTATGAGAACAATTTGTAGTCACTTGTTTAAAGATAGACGTTTTTTGAGAAAGCGTAACTGGGTAATGGGTTGTCTTAGCTTGAGTATGGTGTGGAATATGAATGTCGGGTATGTAGATGCATCAGAGGTGGAAGCTAATATATCGGAATCGCAAGCTAAACCCAAAGTGGCCATTATTATAGATGACTTCGGTAATGGGCAAAAGGGGACGGAAGAGATGTTTAAAATGCCGGTCAAATTAACTGTAGCCATTATGCCATTTCTGCCTACAAGCCATACTGATGCGGAGCTAGCCCATAAGCAAGGACATGACGTGATTGTGCATATGCCGATGGAGCCAAAGACGGGTAAGTCCAGTTGGATGGGTCCAGGAGCGATCACAGCTGACCTTAGTGATGCAGAAGTTCGTAAGAAGGTGGAAGCAGCGATTGATGACATTCCATATGCGGTTGGGATGAACAATCATATGGGTTCCAAAATAACAGGTGACGATAGAATCATGTCTATTGTGCTTGCAGTATGCCAGGAAAGAGGATTGTTTTTTGTAGATAGTAAAACCAATTATCACTCCATTGTAAGTCAACTTGCAGTCCAGAGGGGAATGCCTCCTGTAAATAATAACATTTTTCTAGATGATGCTCACACGATTAGTCACATCAGCAAACAATTACGTGAGGTTGAATCATGGGCTGTGAAGAATCGATATTGTATCACGATTGGTCATGTGAGTGCGGCAGGTGATAAGACCGCTGAGACAATTAGAACCCGAATTCCACAGATGAAAGAACGTGTGGAATTCGTTGGGATCCGTGATCTTGTGAAAGATGTCTGGGGCTGGAATCCTTCACCTATGTTACCGTCAGATAACCAATAATACCTGCAACGATGGCTTCGGCTATTGCTAATTGTTTGCGTGGGTTACACAACATAGCGCGGTCTTCAGCGTTACTTATAAATCCCATCTCCACAATAACAGCGGGGTCTTTCACATAGTTAAGAAGGTAATAAGGTTTACCATAAACAGGTTGTAGTCGAGTGCCATATAACGGATTTAATTGTTGTTGGATCACATTGGCAAGAAGGAAACTGCGGCCTTCATTCTGGTAAAGTACTAACGGTCCTCGATTCTGAGGTCTTTTCCCCCAATTGACATGTAGGCTTACTACTATCTTTGTAGGAACGGTACGACTTAACTCTTTACGTTGTGCTAAATCGCGTTTGTGACGTGAGGAATTGTTCAACCAATGATTCTCATCACTAAGAGCATAATCCCCTGAGCGATTCATTGCGGCTTCGTAGCCTTGGCTTCTTAGAAGCAGGAAGACCTTTTTAGCAACACTTAGGTTAATATCCTTCTCAATAATGTCTTGAAAAGATGTTCCCCCGTCTATTCCCCCATGACCGACATCAATGAGAATAATTTCCTTGGGAAAGGCTGGGAGAAATGGATCTTCGGTTGGTGCTGCGAACAAAGGGCTTAAATGGAATAGAGAACAGATAAGTTGACTCATAACTAAGATGGAGATGAGTAGGTATTTCTTCCTTGGGTATGTGATCATGAAGTGATGTGCCTCCCGGTTGAATTAAGCTAATTTGGTAAAAGCAATTAAAAGTTAGAATGTACAAAAATGGGAAAAAAATTCATCTGAATGTTATTTAATTTAATTGGTAACCTTTTCCTCAGTCTTACGTAATACCTTCTATAATGAGTAGTCGTTCTAGAGGGGAGAGATTATATTGAGTTTCATGGAACCAGATAACAACCCACAAGCTAATCGCAACAAAGGGTTTAAGTTCTCGGATTTAAAGCCGGGAGTCATTAAAAAAGTCGTTATTGGTATTGCAGTAGTGATCCTAATCTTTGTAGGTTCAACCTCGTTCTATACGGTACAAGAGCAAGAGCGTGCAGCCATACTGACATTTGGTAAGTATTCAAATGAGGCGAAGGCAGGATTACATTTTAAATGGCCTAATCCCATCCAACAGGTTATTACCGTACCGGCGGAACTGACGCAACGAATTCATATCGGTTATCGTCAAGAGAATGGTCAGAGTGTTCCCGTTGAAGAAGAAGCGATGATGATTACTGGGGATGAGAATATCGTCTCAGCGGACGCAGTCGTGCAATGGAAAATAAGCAATATTGAAGATTTCCTGTTCAATATCGATGACCCAGAGACATTCCTACGTAATGCCGCAGTCTCCTCTATACGTTCGGTCATCGGATCAGAGAAATTAGACTATGCCATTACAGATGGTAAGACTGTTATTCAAGACAAGGTTAGAATTCAGTTATTAGAACTTCAGAAGAAATACCAAACGGGTATTCAGATTATCGATATTAAATTCCAGGATATTGAACCACCCAGTGGGCAGGTATCCGAAGCTTTCCGTGAAGTAACCAATGCTAGGGAAGAGAAAAATACGAAGATCAATAATGCCGTGAAATATGAGAATGACATCATTCCGAAAGCTCGTGGTGAAGCACAGGCTCTTCTTGAAAATGCTGAAGGTGAGAAAAAGTCGCGGATCTTGAATGCACAAGGTGATGTAGCTCAATTTAATGCCATTTATGAAGAGTATAAGAAGAGTTCAAGTGTTACCGAAAGTCGACTGATATTAGAGACGTTAGAGAAAATTTTACCTAATGCCCAGATTATTATTACGAACTCTAACAGCGATACGGTTAATTATCTACCCTTAAATGAACTGCTTAGTGGTTCAAAAAGTGTAACAACTCCAACCACCAGTTCAGCTACAACAACGGCTCCAGCAGGAGGTAACGGACAATGAAAAATAAATGGATAGCATTTATTTCTATCGTACTCCTAGTCATTTTGGGATTTGGGTCGATGTACATCGTTAAGGAAGGAGAGTATAAAGTTGTTCTAAGATTTGGTGAAGCGATGAGAGCTGTAGAAGAACCGGGATTGAAGTTCAAGATTCCATTTATCGAGAATGTATCCATGCTACCCAAATATCAGATGACATATGATAGCAGTCCTACGACAATTCTTACGAAGGATCAGAAGCCTATTGTGGTGGATAATTATACCGTTTGGCGTATTAAGAATGCTTCCCAATTCTTAAAAACGGTTCAAACCGTTAGTGGCGGTGTTTCACGAATAGATGAAGCTGTATATAACTCTGTTCGTCGTAAGTTATCTGAAGTGAATTATGAGAATATCATCAGCGAAGAAACAGAACGTGGCAACATCAATGATGAGATCACAAAGGATGTTATTGATGCATTAACGCGTGATGATTATGGTATTGAGATTATTGATGTACGCATTAAGCGTACGGATTTACCGGAGGAAAATAAACAAAGTGTATATAATCGAATGATTTCGGACCGGCAATCCATTGCAGCTCGTTATTTATCCGAAGGGGATGAGGAATCACGAAAAAGAACGTCTAAGGCAGATCGTACATCGACTGAGCTTCTTGCCCAAGCGGAAGCCGATGCTAAGAAGATCATTGCCGAAGGTGAGGGAGAAGCAGCCAAAATCTACAATCTTGCTTATGGCAAAGATCCCAAATTCTATAGTCTATATCGGACATTAGAGAGCTATGTGACGACCTTGAAGAATGAACCTGTTATCATGATCCCGATTGATTCACCTTATGCCAAAGTTTTATTAGGTCAGTAATAACCATGAACCGCGTGCTAGCCGTGTATCGGTTAGCACGCGGTTTGTTGTGTATTTATATCATTCGTTGGAAGTTTAATTTCGCGCGAAACTGCGCAAGCTATAGATAAGGTTACCTTACACATCTTACTAATCACAAGATAGAGGGGATGAACGGTTATGGGTGATGAACTGAAATTAGTGAAATACATTACAGAGCAAGTAGTGACATACATTGAAACGCCACGAGAAGAACGGCATACAACTGTAAAAGAACCCTGGACGACGAAATGGTTCGGTATGATTCCGATTAGTCTTAGCTTGTGGAGAACAAATACACGTTCAGCCATTGAAGATTCATGGCAAGAGGAAAGTCATAAAGAGCAAGAACATGTGAATTAGCTAGAACATAAGAAGGGACTATCCCAGAAGTCAATGTAGTTTGACAATTGGGATAGTCCCTTCTTTCTTGTGTTTATTATTTCGTTGCAGTAGAAAAAGCATGGAATTCACCTTGAGCTCGTAGGACGGATAGAGGGAGGTAACGCTGCCCACTAAGACCTGTCCCTGCATATATGGTCTGTTCTGAAACACCTTGATTCGAATGCCACTTCTGAAAGCCTGATATGGCAAAGGGTCCTCCATACTCATCATTACGGTTAGGTGAGGTGAAAATTAAGGAGTTGTGTTGATTGATGTAAGATTCAAACTCTTGGTCCGAATACACAGCTAACTTAGGTGATGTAATCCACATTAGATTCTTTAATGGGTCTCTCTGTCCTTTTCGCAATATCGCTTGCGAGGAAGTGTAAGAGGCATCCGTTATAGAGAAATGGGCGCCACTTAGCCCAGTGTTCTGCATACTGAGTTTCTTCCAGTGTGATTCATCCCATGGTAGAACCTCCATAGTTAGTGCGTTCAGGTATAATGTTTCCTGCTGTCCATATGACACTTTCCATAAGGGCAGAAGTGGAGAGTATAGAGGTTCAATGGTGATTGGATGTAAGGTCTTTTTAGAAGAAGAAGATGATATGAGTTCTAACTGCTCCAGGGTCTGGTGCAGTGATGTTACATGATAGGGTACGGATGCAGAAGTTCCATATTCGCTGAGAGCATATTCCTCAGAATCCGTGTCTTTTGCTGTGAGAATAAGATATCCAAGCTCTTTATCATCCTTAGATACCGTTACGAGCCAACTATGTGTACCAGGACCGAGTGGGAAATATTGAAGCTCAGAATGGGCCCACGACGTAAATACTTGTTGCTCAGAGAGTTGTTGCACGATGGTCTCGGAGAATGTCTTTAATAGCGTAGGAGCAGGATTCAGAAGACTCTGATCCATGGAAAGTGCCCCATCTTTGGATAGTTCAACGATAGTCGGACTAGGACTCGATATGGAATTGTCAGCTGCAGATACAGGTGCAAAGGCTTGAATAGCTGGCATTAACATGTGAAGACTAAGTAGGACGATAATCATTTTAGAGGTTGAAGGCAAGGATTTCATACAATCCACCTTTCTATATAGGTAACTTATTACAGTGTAACGGACAAGCTTTAAAAAGAGTGTTACAAACTGTCACGAGGACCCTCGAAAGAGAGGGCTTTTTTTGCCCTCTTTTAGCGATGAAGGTCATACTAAGCCTATTGGATTGGTCTAAGGTGAAATAGACCGCAGGTTATGGCGGATATTTTCACTTTCGGCTCGTATTGCCATGTCATTTCACTGCGTCTGCAAGTATATTGCTCACGGATATGATCATTCTGCTCTTCTTCAGGTTCATTCATCATATTCTCATAATACGCATCGATAATCGCGAGCTCGTCCTTTAATCGTTCTTGAGCTTGATCTGCCCATTGATAATCAAGCTGGTTAAGCTTAGATGTTAGGCTGGATTGTAATATCTCAGCAGCTTTAGTCACGGATAACTCTGCGGGATTGATGTGAACGTTCTCTGGAAGTCTAGGACTTAGATTCTTTCCTACCAATAAGTGGCGAAAGTCATCGGTAATTTCTCCACTCAATAATGAAATGCCCATGAAATGAAGTTCTTCCTTCTTCACATCACAAGTCATTTCTACTTTGAAACAAACAGCGAGCCAAGGTTCATAGGCAGCAGAGAACAAAGCTCGGCGTTGAAGGTCACCGGGTTGTTCAAATAAGTAAACATAGGAGCCATCTTGGCGAGCAGCATCCCATATTTGTTGAAGTCTCCGACTACCATAACTCACATCTTCACGTTGGATTCGTCCAGGACCAATTCGGGGTGCCGTAGGCGTTACTCCGAAATAACGAGACAGGATGCTGTCTTGCGGTCCACCATTGGGAGCTGGATTGACCGGCACATCTGGAACTGTGTAACGTTCAGGATCAAATACAAAGGTGAAGGACAGAGTCTCAGGTTCAACTCCCGTCCGTTCGACAAATCCCCAATAATAAGGGCGATTCGTTAATTGCTTATCCGCTTGGGGGGACAGCTTCGCCGTGATATGGAAGGGAGACTTCTCGATGACTTGACAGTCGGTTACCTCTAAATAAGTCATGACATGTTGTTGTACTTGATCTGGGGACATACTCATTTCAGGCTTCTTCCTCTCTTACGACCTCGACTTCATCTTCGACTTGTCTCTTTACTTCATCTAATGACTGTCCTAACGAATTCACTTTTTGACGGATTTCCTCATCCGACTGTGACTCTAATACGATCTTATATAAGCTCTTCTCTAGAGATTCTTTCTTTTCGAAACGTTCTAGTATGACATCTAATCCACCAATGACCATTTCGAACATATTAATTTTTTCGTGTAGCAGATTTAGAATATGTTCTTCAATCGTACCGGTGGTAGATAAATTGAATATCTTCACATCATTCTGTTGACCCAATCGGTGGATTCTCCCAATTCGTTGCTCTACACGCATAGGGTTCCAGGGTAAGTCGAAGTTGATCATGTTATGGCAGAACTGTAGATTAATACCTTCGCCGCCGGCTTCCGTCGCAATCATGACTTGCACACGACCGCGGAATAAATCCATCATCCAGTCTTTTTTGCCACGGTTCATCCCCCCACGATAAGGAACACAAGAAATCCCATTGGCACGAAAATACTGTAATAAATACTCTTGTGTGGCACGGTATTCCGTAAATACAATGACTTTTTCGTCCATTTCGCGAATGAGCTCTATCGTTTTTTCCGCTTTGGTGTTGGCCTTAATTTCTTTGATCATATAGACAAGATCCCAGATCTTAGCTCGTTGAGGAGAATCCTCAGCCATTTTTTTGGTCAAGTTAACCAATGTAACGAATACAGCATCACGACTGCTACAGACTTCGCGTTGAAGCGTAACTAGCGATAGCATACTGCTTAGATTACCTCCTGCAACCTGATACTGATCTTTGACATATGAAGTTACCCCATCATATAGTGCTTGTTCTTCAGGGGATAGTTGCAGATTAACGTTCCGAACAGTCCGCTTGGTGAAAATAGTAGGTCCTTCTCCACGGCGATTTCGAATCATGATCTTTGAAAGTTCATCCTTTAATTGCCCTTCATTCTTAGCTATACGCTTATCAACAACAAAGTTCGATGAGAACTCTCCTTGTTTCCCTAGTTGCCCCGGTTTCAGAAGTGTAATCAGGTTAAACAACTCCCCGAGATCATTCTGAACAGGTGTTGCTGTGAGTAGAAGACAGTATTTCTTACGTAATTTTTGAATGAACTGGTAATTGGATGTTTTCTTATTCTTGAGTTTGTGAGCTTCATCAATGATCAGCATGTCGTATTCTTGGTCTAACAAAATATCTTTATGTGGATCTCTCTTCGCTGTATCGATGGACGCAACAACGATATCTGAACCCCAGGAATAGGCCTTTTTCTGTGCGATGGCAGGAACACCAAATTTACTATTCAACTCACGAACCCACTGGAGCACGAGAGAGGCAGGTACGAGAATGAGTACTTTAGAGACAAGTCCACGAATGATATATTCTTTAAGAATAAGTCCGGCTTCTATCGTCTTCCCAAGACCTACTTCATCAGCCAAAATAGCTCTCCCGGACATTTCAAACAACACTCTACGAGCCGTATCAATTTGATGGGGAAGAGGCGTTAGATCCTGCAGATATTTAACACATTGTAATTCATCAAAGCTGGTAACCAAGCGAGACTCTTCACCCTGAATAGCCATCTGGAACAATCGCCAATCGCCCCATGGCCCTCCTTTATCAAGACGGTTCTCCAGATTCTCAAGCCAGCTGTTGTCTATTTCTAGTGGAATGGGTAGAGCGTGTGCTGTCTTCATATGTTGAATGGATGGAGAATTCATGGTTCAGCCCTCCTTATTAGAATCTTGTAAAGTGTAGTATGCACGGAAGTTGTTAAGTTCATAACTATAGATATCCATAGGTTGTTCATATTTTAACTTCATGGTAGCCATGAATCCCTAGCGCTGTATGAGTTTGAGTGAATTTTCAATGTTTTTTCTTAATCTATGGGTAAAAAAATGAGAAAATTGAAGAAAACTGAAGATAGTCTAACATGGATGGGCTTTCTTGCCTTAAATTTCGCTAATGAAAGATAGAGTACCAAGATGTAGTGTAGTATAATGGTATGAGTACAATATATTGAGGAATATCGGTCTTGGTTATCCTTATTAAGTTTTTATAGCAATATATTAGGAGGGTGTTTTTTTTGAGTGATTTACAGCGTACAAGTCGATTAGAGGGCTTAAGTGAGAAAATATTTCTAGATAGATATGCTTGGAAAGATGCGGATAGTAATAACGCCAAGGTAGGCGATGTTGTTCTTGTCTTGACGAAGGATGATCCAAAGTTCCCTACAAAAGAAGTGGGGGAAATTGTAAAACGTGAAGGTAGAATTGCAACCGTAAAAACACGGAGCGGAGAGCTCGTTGAGTCAGACATAGATAAACTTACATTAAATATTGAGAAGACTCCTGAAGAGATGTGGGACCGTTTAGCACAGGCGATGTCAAGAGCAGAGGCAACACCTGAACTTCAAGCTGAATGGGAAGACAAGTTCCGTTATCTATTGGATGATTGGAAGCTGGTACCGGGAGGAAGAATTGCTGCAGGTGCGGGTGCGAGTGAAGAGTTAACACTGTTTAACTGTTATGTGATACCTTCTCCGCAAGATAGTCGTGGTGGCATTATGAAGACCCTATCTGAAATGACGGAGATTATGGCGCGTGGTGGTGGCGTAGGGATTAATTTATCTTCTCTTCGTCCGCACAGAGCTATTGTTAGAGGTGTGAATGGTTCTTCAAGCGGTGCAGTATCTTGGGGAGGGTTATTTAGTTATACAACAGGCTTAATTGAACAAGGCGGAAGCCGACGTGGCGCGCTGATGTTGATGATTAATGATTGGCACCCCGACGTTCTAGATTTCATTACCGTGAAACAGACCATGGGACAGGTGACGAATGCGAATCTCTCTGTGTGTGTGAGTAATGGATTCATGAAGGCGGTTAAGGAAGATTTAGATTGGGAATTGGTATTTCCAGACACTACGGAGCCTGACTACAATGAAGTATGGGATGGCGATCTAGAGAAATGGAAGATAGCAGGTCGTAAAGTTATTCCTTATCGTACGGTGAAAGCACGTGAAATATGGAATACGATCATTGAAGCAGCATGGAAATCTGCCGAACCTGGTGTTGTCTTCATGGAACACTATAATGATATGTCGAATAGTTGGTACTTTAATCCGATTATTTGTACGAACCCTTGTGGTGAGCAAGGTCTACCGGCTTGGGGAGTATGTAATTTATCTGCGATTAATTTATCCAAGTTCTACGATGAAGAGAAACATGATGTAAATTGGGACGACCTAGCAACAACGACCCATTATTCAGTACGCTTCTTGGATAATGTTATTAATACAACACCTTATCACTTTGATGAGAATGAGAAGAACCAGAAGAATGAACGACGTGTAGGTCTGGGTACGATGGGCCTTGCAGAGTTAATGATTAAGTTAAACATACGTTATGGTAGTCCAGAATCTTTAGTTTTCTTAGATAAAATCTATGGATTTATGGCTCGTGAAGCTTATTTGGCGTCAGCGGATATTGCGGCTGAGAAAGGTTCTTTCCCAGCATTTGATGCGGAGAAATACCTACAGAGCGGATTTATGCGTAATATGACAGAGGAGTTCCCAGAAGTAGGGGAAGCTATTAAAAACAAGGGAATGCGTAACGTTACCGTGATTACCCAAGCTCCTACAGGCAGTACAGGAACGATGGTTGGTACATCAACGGGTATTGAACCGTACTTTGCTTTCAAATATTTCCGTCAGAGCCGCTTAGGTTACGATGAGCAATTCGTGCCGATCGCGCAAGAATGGCTTGAAGCACATCCTGGTCAAGCCTTGCCAGATTATTATGTAACAGCAATGGATCTATCTGCAAAAGATCACATTCGTGTACAAGCAGCGATTCAACGCTGGGTAGATAGTTCTATTTCAAAGACAGCCAACTGTCCTTCGGACTTTACAGTGGAAGAAACAGCAGAGTTGTATGAGATGGCATTCGATCTTGGTTGTAAAGGCGTGACGATCTACCGTGATGGTAGCCGCGATCAACAAGTCTTAAATACGAGTAAGAAGGAAGAGCCAGAAACAGCAGATGTTTCGGTATCTGAAGAGCAAGCAGAACAGCAGGCTGCAGATCATTTCGCAGGAGAAGATGCAGCGCTTGAATCATTAAGTGGTAATCTAACTGTTGAGAAGAGTGTAGAATCCACAAGTAAGAAAGTGCTAGATAAGCAGTATAAGAGTCGCCCACAAGTTCTTCGTGGTGCAACTTATAAGATCAACACACCATTCGGAATGGCATATATAACTATTAATGATCTGGATGGTATTCCTAGCGAGATATTCTTGAATGTAGGTAAAGCGGGTTCTGATGTATTTGCTATGGCAGAGGCCTTAGGCCGTGTATGTTCCTTGTTCCTTCGTTATGGAGACCATGGATTTAAAGTAGAACTTCTAATTAAGCATCTCAAAGGAATCGGTGGCTCCGGTGCTATCGGCTTCGGTGTGAATCGCGTAGAATCGATTGCGGATGCTGTAGCCAAAGCATTGGAAGCTCATATTCAGATTGATGTGGGTAGAGAACATGATCCAGCACCAGTAGCAGCAACGCTTGCGATGGAATCGACCGTGAGTCACGGAAGTGGAGACGGTGGTCATAAACATAGCGCTGTAGAAACATCACGTGACCTGTGTACAGCCTGTGGTACGGCATCTTTGATTAATGTCGAGGGATGTAAGACGTGCAGTAACTGTGGGTATAGTAAGTGTTCGTAAGCTTCGAGTGAATTTACAATAGGCTTAATGTTGTTGTGATGGATCATGAAAGCTGCGAAAATATCTACAAAAGTTGCGAAAAGTGAATCATAGAAACTAAGAAAAGTTAACATTATACATTTGGTTGTATAAAAATACTGATGGTTGAGCATACGCCTACAGATCTAATGATCTGTAGGCATTTGTTTAATGGTTTCCTTTTAATGAAGTTGTAGACTGATTTCTTATTTTTAAAACCTTGATGGGGGGATGATCGTTTTCAAAAAGATTACTACAAATTTCTCAAATGCAATTCAGCAAAATTAAGGAGGATTATCCCGAGATTCTTTCGGAATTATGTCTTTTATTAAAAAAACTTATTCACGGCTTAATGGGTGAACCAAGTCTGCATGACCCATTAGACTTTCAAGTGATTCTCCATCGACAAGCAGATCGATGCTGTGAACTTCCTCAAACTGAAAAAATGTTTCTCTAAGTGCATCTAGAGCTAGAAGCTCTCCTCCAGAACCTAATCTTGCTTCATCCGGAATATGCACATCTAATATCAACATTCCTTGATTGAATTTTGTTGATAGTAAGTCAATCTTGTTCCACAAGGAGATCAACCCGGTTTGATCCTTACTCTGGAAAGCGGCAAATGTTGCACTGTATTTGTCAGAGTTATCTTCAAAAGTAATTTCCTTCGTACTCTTCACTAGTCGGGTTAGTTGAGCATCACCGTAATAAACCTGAATTTCTTGAGTTTTCTTGTTCTTCTCTTCCTGATCAGCTCCCTGTGGAATTCCAGTACTTGCAGGATTAGAACCTTGCACCGGCCCTGAAGAAGTGGGCTTGTTTCCACAACCTACGGCTAATAAACTGATTACACATACCAAGATAGCAAGATGAATTCCTTTTTTCATAGAAGCACATCCTCTTTATTTTTTTGCTGTCTTATAGCTTCAGATACTCTTTTATCCCATCTACGATGGCTTGAGCTGCTTTAGATTGAACGCTCTCTGACATCATAGCCTCTTCATCAGACTTATTACTTAAAAAACCCACTTCGAGAAGAACTGCGGGCATCGTTGTATCTCTAATGACTTCTAAGCTACCGTTTTTCACACCACGATCGTTTAGTCCCATTGCATTGATTAAATACTTATGAACGATGTTTGCAAGTTCCTTACTATTTGCGCGCTGGTAATAGAACGTCTCAGTTCCCGTTACCAGTGGGGAAGAAGGTACGCTGTTTCCATGTATGGATACAAATACATCTGCATTTAAATCGTTAGCTAATTTAACCCGTTCTGGACGTGTAGGATAAACATCTGTTTCGCGAGTCATGACCACTTCTATTCCGGGCTCTTGTAACAAGATCGCCTGAACTTTAAGGGCTAAAGCAAGGTTAAATTGCTTCTCATATTTGTTTGTAATACTTGTTGTACCTGGATCAATTCCTCCATGCCCTGGATCAATAACTACAATTTTTTTGCCAGAACCACTAATCGGGGTTGCTAGTGTCGGATCGTTAACCATATTCAGATCAAGAATGAATTTGCCTGCGATGTATTGTTGATTATAATTAACCGAACTTACATTGTTTAATTCAATAACTATTCGAACTTGGGCTGGATCGTTCTTGAAAAGAGAATAGCGCACATCAGTAAGATTCGGAATATAACCAGTATCCAACCTTTCTATGGACTCAACTGGCACAGGTTGATTCATATTACCGAAATTTGTAGATGGGAAATCCACAACAATACGGTCGGGGTTTTTCAGTGTGGTAATCATTGGAGTAACCTCACGGTCTAAAGAGACTTCGAGTTGATTGTTCAGGTAATGTATTTCGTGAATAAGGTTTGTTGTCTCGTCATTCTGACTACCGTTGGCAGGAGACGATGGTGGAGAAATAGTGCTTGCTAGAGTAACTGACTTTTCTTTGTTATTCCAGTCTACCTTCAAACCCATTTCTTCACTAACAAACCGAATTGGAACCACAACGGTATTTTTACTTATTAGTGGGGCAATATTGAGCGAAACCGTACTATTTCCCACGGTCGCTTCTTGCTTTCCAACAGTTAATGCAATTGATTTAGAGCCTTGTTGAATATTTACATTCTGTGCTTTTTTATCCCAATTCACATTAAACTTTAAGTTCTCGGCTACCACTCGAATGGGAATCATAATATTGTTGCCAGCATTTACGACTTCAACATCATTAGGTAGATTTAGTTCCTGGCCATCTAAAATGATTTTTATTTGAGATGTTGCTGCATGAGACTGAACTGGCATGAATAATAGTATTAGTGCGCTAAATAAAAACAATAGTACTGCTTTCTTCATTTTACACCTCGGTTTATTAACATTTTATATAACTCTAGCTTTTCTGAATGACATGAATACAAAGTGTCCTCTTATATAAATATATCAAAGAGAAATGAACCATCGACCAATCAAAAGAGCAATTCAATAACGATCCAAACAAGACTCTTGAAGTAGAAGAGAGGCATCAAGTGTGCGGGGGATTAACAATCACCTCCTGTTGACCCACAAGTTAGCTCAAGAACACTAACTACTTGATTGTTACAATATTATACATGATTATCCATATAATCCGAGAATTTTTATGAAAAATACATAATTACAACATATTGTTACAGATTGAATCTATCAATAGAGACAAAACACATAAAGTAGTTTTATCCGTTCTATATAATGTACATTTGAATCGTCAAAGACTGCATTTGAACCTTGCAACATTGGTTTACAACAGTATGAAGCTACGTTACTTGCTTCCAAAATTGATTTCTGCAGGTCATGAAGTAATTGGAATCACGCAAAGCGAGAGTAAGAAATCGATTATCAAGAACACGGGAGCAAGTGTATTAATCGCTGATGTCTTTGATCGCGAGGCAATACGATCCGCATTAGATGAATCTCAACCCGAGGTTGTCATTCATCAATTGACCTCTTTGAGTAATTGTAATTTTGCAGACAACACAAGGATACGTAGAGAAGGAACAGAAAATTTAGTAGTTCTATGGTCCGGGCACTTGGTACGAGGAAAATGGATTTATGGAAGAACAAATTCATCAAGGTCAGGTTCCTGCAACCAAAGGGGTTACTTCTTTTCTTCAAAATATAAGAATTTATAAGTATTTCTGCTTATACATAGGATTATATTTCAACGCTAAACGTTTCATCGCTGCTAAAGGACGGCGAAGCCGTTTATGCTTGTGTGGAAGATGCCGCTGAGGCAGCACTTCTTGCCTTACAATGGCCCTCTGGATCAGTGAACATCGTGGACGAGGAACCGGCAAGAGGAATGGACTGGCTCCCAGTTTATGCACAATCCATAGGAGCGCCTATCCCTGATGCTCTACCGAATAGCCGTGCTTGGGAGCGAGGGGCATCGAACAGGAAGGCTCGTGAGGAATACGGCTGGAAACTGCTATATCCGACATGGCGGACTGGATTTACTGATATTCTGAACAAGCGATAGGTATTGCGAATAAACGCATCATCATGAACAGCCTAAAAGATAGTAGGCTATTCTTAACTGCAGTTACATGCGTCCAATTGCCACAGCATTTAGATGAATTATACGGGGAAAACCAAAGAGAGCAAGGAATATAAAGGGACTGAGTCCCCCTAAGAACCACGACTGGATGAAAAGTCCGGTGCCGTGGTTCTTTTTTTACCTTGCTGACTGTGCCATGATAGTTACGGAGGCGATGATGGATGTTTAAGGATTTCAAGCTCATTGCCGGACGACCGGTATATATACAAATCAAAGACTATATGAAGCATTTAATTATAAAAGGTGCATTGCAAGGGGATCAGAAACTTCCGTCCACACGCGAAATGGGTGTTCTGTTGCATGCTAGCCGTAACTCGGTCATCGCCGCTTATGAGGGGCTGGAGGACGAAGGGTTTGTCTACGCCGTTAAAGGGCAAGGGAACTATGTGGCTCCTTCTGCACCTGGCACGGTTAAGGTTTCGTCTCGAATCATGGATTGGAAAGCTCATTTGAACAGCCATGCCATACTTGCCGACGAGCTGGATATTATGAAGCGTGGTATCCATGCGGAGAAGGGGACGATTTCTTTTACCAGTATAGCGCCTGATGAAGGACTGTTCGATCTGGATAATGTAAAACGGGCCTTCATGGACCGAATGGCAGTGGAAGGAAATGTTCTCCTGAACTACGGCTATGCCAAGGGCTACAAGCCGTTGATTCATTATTTACATCAATATATGGAGCATAAAGGCGTGGATATGAAGGGGAAAGATATCCTGATCACCAATGGCTTTACGGAGGGCTTTAATATTGTGCTGTCCGCAATGAAGCGTAAGAGTGGTTATGTTCTGACCGAGAATCCTACCCATCATACGGCAATTAAGAATCTCAAGCTGCAAGGATTTGGGATCAAGGGCATTCCGATGGAGCGGGATGGCATTCACCTGGGAGAATTGGAGAGGGTCTTGGATGAGGGAGAGTACGATTGTGCATACTTCGTACCTTCGTACCATAATCCAACAGGGATTGTGATGTCCCCCGAGAAAAGACAGGGCCTGATGAAGCTGATGGCGGGATACGATATTCCGGTCATCGAGGATGGTTTCAATGAAGAGCTTCGTTACTCGGGGTCGCATGTATCGCCACTGATTGCAACGGCCGGTGCAGGTAATAGTGTTATTTATCTTGGGAGTTTCTCCAAAGTCCTGTTCCCGGGTCTTCGGGTAGGCTGGGTACTTGCTGATCAGGAATTGAACTATTACCTAGAGAGTATCAAGCGGGCGCAGACGATTCATACGTCAACCTTAGATCAATCGATTCTTTATCAATATTTATACAATGGCAATCTGGAGAAATATTTGAAAAAGGCGAGAGCGGAATATAAACGGAAATATGAGCTGACTCTGGCATGCTGCAAGCAGCATGTTCCATACGAAACATTGACGGGCGATGGCGGACTACATTTGTTCGTGGCATTTGCAGAGGGCTTTCACACGAGAGCGTTACTTGAGGCGTGTCGTGATCAAGGGGTTATTTTTACGGCAGGAGATATGTTCTATACGGATGGAGTAGGGCAAAACACGATGCGGCTGGGATTCTCCCGAGTGGCGGATGAGGATATCCGTAAGGGGATTGAGATTATTGGGGAAACAGCGCGTAAACTAATGGGATGAAGGAGTGCTGATGATGAAGGTTGGGGTCATTATGGGAGGTATTTCTTCCGAAATGGATGTGTCGCTGAACACGGGCAGAGAGATGATGAATCATCTGGACCGTAATAAATATGAGGTGCTTCCCATTGAATTCAGTAAGCCAGAAGAACTTGTGGAGAAGGTTAAGGGACTTGATATTGCTCTCTTGGCTCTACATGGAGCTTACGGAGAGGACGGGACGATACAGGGGACATTGGAAACATTGGGTATACCGTATACAGGAAGTGGTGTGCTGGCGAGTAGTTTGTGCATGAATAAGGATTTGGCCAAAAAAATCATCCGTTTTGAAGGGGTGAGCACACCCGACTGGCTGTGTTGGGACAGCTTGGAAGACTATTCGCCGAAAGACGTTGAACGGCTTGGGTATCCGGTGATGGTGAAGCCGAATTCAGGAGGTTCCAGCATCGGGATGGAAAAGGTGAACGATCAACAGGGGCTGCATAGCGCGGTCATGAAGGCTTTTGCGAGTGACAGTGATCAGTCGATCTTGATTGAACGGTATACCGCGGGCCAGGAAATCACCTGCTCCATTCTGGATGGAGAACTCCTGCCCGTGGTAGGGATCACCTCGGCATCTTCGGAATGGTTCGATTACAGTGCTAAGTATGAGGAAGGTGGTGCGGATGAGGTGGTGTTGACCCTATCGCCGGAGCTGGATCAGTCTGTACGCAAGGCGGCAATGACCTGTTACAATGCATTGAAGTGCAGTATTTATGCCCGTGTCGATATCTTGTTGTTGGATGGTGAGCCGTATGTATTGGAGGTCAATACGCTACCTGGGATGACTACAACGAGTCTTCTTCCCAAAAATGCTGCCGCAGCCGGACTATCGTTCAGCGCATTACTCGATCGGATTATCAGCTGCTCCTTGACAGAATACAGTAAAAACAAGGGGGTGGTCGGTTCATGTTGAATGATTGGATTGCCCCACGCGTTCGGGACATCCCACCTTCTGGGATACGCGCTTTCTTCGACCTCAGTGCCGATAGTCAAGATATCATCTCACTTGGTGTAGGAGAGCCAGATTGTGGCACCCCGGAACACATCAAGGAAGCGTGCATGAAGGCGCTTAGCCAGGGTGCAACAAGATATACCCCGAATGCAGGTTTACTCGAACTTAGAGAGGAAATTGCCAACTATTTGAATAATAACTTTAATCTACGCTACGATCCTGCCAGCGAGGTGCTGGTTACTGTAGGCAGCAGCGAAGCGTTGGACCTAGCGCTTCGGGCGTTCACAGCTCCGGGTGATGAAATTCTCCTTCCTTCTCCTAGTTATATTGCTTACTCACCGATCGGCTATTTGAACGGAGGTACAGTAGTGGAGGTGGCAACGAGAGCGGAAGATGGTTTCAAGCTGACCGCTGAGTTTTTACGACAGGCGATAACCCCGCGATCGAAGCTGTTGATGCTGAATTATCCGAACAACCCAACGGGAGCGATCATGACTGCGGAGGACTGGCAACCGATTGCAGATATCGTTAAGGAGAACAATCTGCTAGTCATCTCTGATGAAGTATATGCTGAGCTGACCTATGACCGGAAGCATGTCAGTATTGCCTCGCTACCGGGGATGCAGGAGAGAACCATTGTACTCAGTGGCTTCTCCAAAGCATTTGCAATGACCGGCTGGAGAATCGGCTATGCCTGCGGTCACCGCGAGTTGCTGGCAGCGATGTTGAAGATTCACCAATATACTGCGATGTGTGCCCCGGTACTGGGACAGATCGCTGCAATCGAATCCCTACGGCATGGTCTGGAGGCAATGAATGAGATGAGAGAAGTATATCGGCAGCGCAGAGAGCTACTGGTGAACGGATTCCGATCGATCGGGATGCCTTGCCACATACCGGAAGGAGCATTCTATGCGTTTCCGAGTATCGCGCACACGGGGCTCGACTCCGAGATGTTTGCTTTGAAGTTATTGAAGGAGTCAGGTGTTGCGACCGTGCCCGGACATGTTTTTGGTGCAGGGGGAGCGGGGCATATCCGCTGTTCCTACTCGGTATCTACACAGGAATTATTACAGGCGCTGGAGCGGTTGGAGAGTTTCATGAAGGTGAAAATATAGTCGTAAGATGTTTTATATTGAAGAGCATGGTTTGCCATAGCTCTTTTTTTGTTTGTTAAAGTAAGTGTCATTTAAGTCGATAACAGTTTTATCCAATGATGTGCCTCGAACAGGACAGGCTTTACCGATAGTTTGACAGATGGTTGAACTAAAGGGAGAACGATAGTGGAATAGTCAATAGAGGATTAAATATTGTGGAACATTTTTCCTATTCTCTTCGTCTGGAATTTGAGGTGATTTGGATGAGTAGACTATTTTTATTAGGAGCAATAACAGTGATTTTTTCCTTAACAGGTTGTACTTCGCTTCAGGATAACAACAATAGAATAGAATTGAATATTTATGAAGGTTTACACACAAGTGCTAATGAAATTAAAGAAGATCTCATCGATCCCCCCTCCATAGAAAAAGGATACTCAGAAGAGATAATCGTAGAGGAAGTTCCGAGCCAACTAAAAGATGGGGAAGCGGCGAATGTAGTAACTCAAATTGTAGAAGCATCAGATTTTGTTCTTGAAGTGATAACACCTACGGTGATCAGAAAGGGTGGGACACTAAAAGTAAAAGGAATCCTAAAGTATATAGGTGATGAAAATGTGAATTTATCTCATGGGGGACCCATCATTCGCTTTTCCTTTACAGGTAGTAATGAGAGCCGCGCTTAAAAAGACTTGGGTCATGTAACTAAATTAAAACCAGGTCATACGTTCAATGTTGAGGATGAATTTAAAGTAACTGAAACAGGGAAGCACAAACTTACGGTTAGAACGACCACACTTGAAGTTAACGGTGCTCATATAGAAGGTGTTGGGAACGAAAGGGTCCTAAACGAGAATAAGGCTGGACATAATCTTGAACTTGAAAAGAGCAGTCTCTCTATTCACCCGATTGAAATCCAAGTGAAATGAAATTGCGAATGTTAAGCAAACAGAAAGCTTTGTAGCATTTGAATCAACCTGATTTTTAGCAAATGAGATCCACTGTATCGATGATAACTAAGCTACGGTCAATGAAAACCTCTATTTTAAAAACATACTCTCTATAGCTAAAGCATTAGTTCGATATTATTTTCAATAGGTTATCCACCTCTTGTAGCCAATAGCCTTGGGCGATTGGAATGTTCTGAAGCATAAGGCCAGTTATGACAGAGAAGAAGAGGAATAAAAGTCTGTGGGGATCGCCTTCGCGGAATTCTCCCATCTGCTGTCCCTTGATGAATAGTGGAACAAGTTGCTCTATGGTTTCGCTCGGAGAATATTGCTCGATGATTTGCTTAACCTGTGCCGGTACCTCTTCCGAAGTTTGCGCTTGTTGAAGCAACAAAAAATAATATTTGTGACTTTCATCCATCATATTTCGGGTAAATGCTTTCAGTTGTTCCTTAGGTGAACCGGGTAAATATCGAACATTTCTAATCGCAACCTGAGCTTCGTCTGTCGCTTCCTGCACAAGTAGAGTGAAGATTTCCTCTTTTGAACTGAAATAACGGTATGATAGGCCTTGGCTGATGCCGGCTTCAGCTGCGATGATGCTCATTTTCGTTCTGTCGTTTCCTCTCCGAGCAAATACTTTAAGCGCTGCTTTCTTTATTTGTTCTCTGCGGTCATCCAAGGGGAGGTCGAATCTAGATACATTTTCTTTCTTCAACTGTAATCACTCTCCATCATGCAATTGTTTAGGATTGCTCTCATTTAAAACTTATTTAACGGATCTGTTTCTCGCATACCTCCCATAAACGTTTGGCGGCGTCTTTATTCTGGGCGGGCTCGGATGGGAGGATGCTTTGCATATCTTTATAATAACTCCCATTGGAAACAGCTATTTCGTTAGAGTCAGCTAACCAGACCAAGGTTTCAGCACCTTTCTCAGGAGTTCGGGAGAATCTTTTCATCACCGCCATAGTCAATCGAGCTAACCACCCGTTGTCCTGGTTAAAGTTCGTTGCTACCAAGCCGGGATCGAAGCATGAAGCCGTGACCCCGGTTCCTTCCAGCCGCCTGCCTAATTCGGCTGTAAACATGATGTTTGCGAGCTTGGTTTCGCCATAGCGAAAATTAGCGCCTCCCAGCAGACTTTGCGGTAATTTATAGAACCCCTTGGCGTTGAGGTCATCAAAGCGAATTCCCTTTTTGGCCATTTTGTGACCATGAGAAGCGGTCATAATTATGCGTGCATGTTCATTTTCCTTTAAGCGTTCAAGGAGCAGTTTCGTAAGCAAGAAAGGAGCCAGGTGATTAACCGCCCAAGTCTCCTCGATGTCATCGAGAGTTAACTTCCGCGTTACAAACATAGCTCCGGCATTATTGATCAGGATGTCGATTCTAGGCCATCTTTTCAAAATATCCGCAGCTGCTCCGCGTATGGAATGTTGAGAAGACATATCCGCTGCAAAAATGTCCACCATAATGTTGTCCCCGGCTATGGCCTTGAGTTGAACTGCTACTTCATTCGCTTTTGTTTGATTACGCGCTACGATTCCTAGGTTTGCTCCCCGGATCGCAAGCTCCTTTGCAGCGGCTAGCCCGATACCACTGGTGACTCCAGTAATAATGACGTATTTTCCTTTTACTGTCCACTTCGTATTCATTTGCTCCATATTTTCAATTCCCTCCTATATATTGAATGAATGGTTCATTCACTTACTTATAATGGTAATCCAATAAAAGGAAGAAGTCAATGTCTATTAGCCCAGTTTTTCATAACAATTTATTTTTCAAATGTTGCTGTGCTCGTATACGGTGATTATTGTGTTCTTACCCGCGTAATTGGCAAAAAAATGGTAATAATGTGATAGAAACCATTTGGACAACCACAAGACCATTTAGAATAGTGACCCAATTCTTATGTCCCAGATTGTAAGTGAAGCCGTTATTAGATACCCGATCATTCCCCCGTTACTTCTCCAAGAATTTAAGGTGACTCTTTCATCGGAATCGTAAGTCAGATTTGGAAGTGCAGACGACATGGAAGCACTAATCCCCGTGTAAATCACACCTGCTAAAATATAAGTGACCAGACAGGCGAGAAATCTATTACTCAAAACAGATTATCCTATACAGAAAATAGCTGAACTCTGTGGTTATCATTGGGTGCCATATTTCTCTAGATCATTTAAACAAAAATATGATATTTCGCCCATTCAATATCGAAAGAAGCATATAGGCAAAAAGTAGAGGGTTAAATAGAGACTGCAAGAATCCACGCCTTATTCGGTTGTAGATCGGTAGTGGTATGGTTACCCATATGTAGTAAAACAAAAGACACCCTTGAAGGGTGTCTTTTTGAAAATATAAGAATTTGAATTTATAAGTATTTCTGCTTATAAATAGGATTATATTTCAACGCTAAACATTTCATCGCCGCTAAAGGACGGCGAAGCCGTTTATGCTTGACGATGAGTTACTCAAAACAAGAGGATCGTGGCATCGTGGCCTGTCACTCGAAATCAAAGATACTCGCACTTGAACTTGGAGAACTCAGCTGAGGAGCCTTCTCCGTATGCATATAACCCGATGAGTACGCCTGTGAATCCGCCGGCAACTTCGGAAGATAGGTATTTGGTATGTGCGGTACCCAATAGGCTCTCCGCGCCGTCTCTCTGAATAAAGAAGCTATAGCGTTCATGACTTGCACGTATTATCAATGTAGCATGGTCTTCACTTTCTAGATTCACTTCATGTTCGATCGATTTAATATCACCGATATTTAGACGTTCAATCACCTTATACCCAGACTCATCTTTGCGGATAGCCAAGTCATAATGGTGGTATTCATCCATATAGAGCGTAATACCGGCTTCGCCGTTAGTTAGGGTGATGTCGCATGAAATACAAGCGTCAAAGTCTTTTTGACGAATACCTATAAATGTTGGAGATGCCGGAACATCCAGCGTCACTTCAGTTCCTTTAAGGGTTACCTTATCGGATTCTAACTGATAATGCGCTGTAACTGGATGACGGAGATGACACCAATCTAGATTCCAATCCGTGTTCTCGAATGTGAAAATCTTTTTCTCCCGTTGAATAACGTTATCCGAGATCCTATCTGTTTCAAAACTCGATAGCGTGGTGCCGTTATGTCCTGCTGTAAACCAGCCATCCTCGTCAAACGTAACTGGCGTAAGGAATACTTCGCGTCCCAAGTGATGGAATGCAAGCCATTGGCCGCTTTGACGGAATCCTAGATGAAGCATCCACCAGTTGCCATCGTGGTCTTTAATTAGATCACCATGACCAACCCCCTGTAGCTCATAACCACCCAGATTACGGTTAGTCAGTACAGGATTGTTCGGATAAGATTCAAATGGGCCAGAAAGAGAATCTCCTCGTGCATAAATAACCATATGGCCATATTCCGTTCCGCCTTCAGCGGCCATTAGGTAATATCGGTCTTTTATTTTATACATATGTGGGCTTTCCAAATAGCGTCCGCCTGTTCCTTGCCATAGGCAACGGCTTGGCGACAGCTTGGTTCCCGTTGCAATGTCAATTTCACACTGAACAACACCGCCAATACCATTATCGTCTTGCCCGTTGCTCATAAAGAAGGTTTTTCCGTCTTCAAAATACAGATCGGGATCGATACCCCCTTGATCTACATTGACCGCTTCAGACCATTCACCATAAATATCGTCAGTCCATACATAGAAATTCTGTTGTGTGGTGGCGTTGGTCGTGACCATGTAGAATCTCCCATTATGATGACGGATAGTTGGTGCGAATACTCCGCCAGAACTATCTACAGTTTCCAGTTGAATTTGGCTCTTGCGGGTTAAGCAATGCCCGATTTGTGTCCAATTGAGCAGGTCTTTGCTTTCAAAAATCGGAACACCAGGGAAATACTGAAACGAACTACATATTAGATAATAAGTATCCTCTACCTTACATACACTCGGGTCAGGATAAAATCCTTTGATGACTGGGTTAATATATTTCATAGTTCCACCTCTTTTATAATTTCACACGTATATTTGAATCTAAATGTGATTAGTAGCTTAGAAAATTAAACATCATTGTTTACATTCTTGCAATGGATTAGGTAGGAAGATTCATGTTAAATTAATAAATATGCGAATTCAATAAATGGGATCAGGAGACGATCACAATGATCAATGCGAATGGGGAACCCCAATTCATGCGATTATACGAAGCTTTGGCGAGTGAAGTACGATGGAGAATTATGAGTATGATTGCGGATAGAGAAATGAACGTGAAGGATATTGCGGTTATGTTAGAGCTTAGCCCTTCGATCGTCACCATGCACATCAGAAAACTTGAACAAGCTGGGCTCATCGGAAGCCGTAGGATACGCTTAAACGGGGGGACACACAAAATGTGTTTCCTCACACAAGAAAAAGTCGAAATTGAGCTGCCATCCGCTAGCCGTGTCGCTAGGATCAGAGAGCAATCGATTTCAGTGGGCCATTACCATGCTTTTGAAGTTCATCCTACCTGCGGGCTTGCAACGCGAGAGAAAGAAATTGGAGTTTGGGACGACCCCCGCTACTTTCTAGACCCCGAACGGGTTCACGCTGCGATTCTATGGTTTGGAAGGGGTTATGTCGAATACAAAACGCCAAATGATGTGACTGTTGATCAAACGGTGGATGCCATAGAAATTTCAATGGAATTGGCATCTGAAGCCCCAGGATTGAGAGACCACTGGCCTTCAGATATTCGATTCACATTTAACGGTAATTCACTTGGAACCTGGACAAGCCCAGCTGACTTCGGAAGAGCTGCTACGGGCAAATATACGCCGGAATGGTGGCATCGAAACGTAAATCAGTATGGATTATTGAAGACATTACGGATTGACACCACGGGTACATTTATGGATGGAGAGCGGTTGTCGGACGTTACGATCAAGGATATCAAGCAGCGGGAACCATTCTGGGTTCTTCGATTCACGGTTGACGAGCATGCTGTGAACGTAGGTGGATTGACGCTTTACGGTGCTGGATTTGGCAATCATGATCAGGATATTGTGATTTGCGTGCACTATAGCGACAGATAGAATATATCATTGAAAATGGAGGGAACCTTTGTTACTGTTACTGGTATAGTAGCCGTAAAGGAAGGTTCTCATATGCCAAACAACATTCAAGTATTTAAAGCAATGGAGAAACATGTAAAAGTAATCGGGCGGACTCATTATTATAACGAAGCACTGTGGTTGGCTCTGTCAGGCAGCGGTGTGGATTTCTCATTCTATGGTAAGAGAGCCGAAATAACCTTAAAGGGTGATTCGATTGCAACAGGAGATCAGAATCTGACTCGGATTGGCATTAGCGTAAACGGAACGCGGGTTATTGATGATCAAGTGGATCAACCAATGAAAGCTTACACCGTTTTTGAAAGCGATACCGAGCAGGATGTTACAATTAGGGTCACTAAACTATCTGAAGCAGCTATGTCAACGGTCGGAATTCAAGAAATCACAGTCGAAGCTACAGGCGGAATTAAGCCAACACCAGACAGCGTACATAAAATTGAATTTATCGGCGATTCCATTACTTGCGGTTATGGGATTGACGATGAGCATGAGCTGCATTCGTTCTCCACAGCTACGGAAGATGTTACGAAAACCTATGCTTACCAAACAGCTCAGAATCTTCAGTCGGACTACAGTGTGGTATCGTACAGTGGATATGGTATTATTACGGGCTACACGGATAATGATCAAAAGCTTACCACGCATCTACTGCCAGATTACTATGAAAAGGTAGGTAAGTCTGAAGGGAAATTTGATGACACGCTGCTACCTCAATCCGTACGTTGGGATTTCAATAAGTTTGTACCTGATCTGATTGTCATTAATCTTGGAACGAATGATGATACTTACACAAAAGATGATATTGGCAAGCAGACGGAATATGTGGAGGAGTACGTTAAATTTCTAAAATTGGTTAGAAGTCATAATACCCATGCTCCAATTCTATGCACGTTGGGAATCATGGGAGACAGGTTATTTCCTTTTGTCGAACAAGCGGTAAAGAAATATTCACTAGAAACAGGTGATAGCAATATCACGGCAATGAAGTTTGATGTACAGTTGGAAACGGATGGATACGCGGCTGATTATCATCCTTCCCAAATCACGCATAATAAAGCGGCGGATAAACTGACTTCTCATATTAAGGAACTGCTGAAGTGGTGATACTATTAATAAAAAAAAAGACACCTTGAGGGGTGTCTTTTAATTTAGGTGAATCTCATTCTATGGTTAAGCCATTAAACCTTTGATTCCACCCATTAGGGGCATAATCGTTTTAATCATTTTATAACCCATTTGCATAACCGGAACAGCTTTCTGCATCATCCCTAGAAAACCGCCGAAACCAGAAAGACCGCCAGCATTTCCAAGGAGAGATCCGAATAACGGCATTAATCCAGATACAGTGGCTTTTTTCGAACGAGAGCGAGAGTTCTTTTTGGATGTTCTGTGTGTACGTTGTCCAGAGAGAGTTAGCCCTTCTTTGTCAATGCCAGTTATCCACCCCATATATGAACGTCCATCATGCAGAGTAATGCAAACCGGTCGACCTTTTAGTTGTTTGGCCCGACTTCGGACTTTTGCTGAACTTGACATCAATGAATCACCTCATTGTCCCTTTTACTCTATCATATTCAGGTCATCAGAAGGTACCTGTGCGGTTATCCTTAAATTCAAAAAAGGTCTTGATATGAAGGTGATTGAAACCTAATGTCGTCAATTGATGTATTATAAGTGTAAAGTAACTCTTGTCGAGGAGGCTCATCATGGGAATCTTATCAAGATTTAAAGATATCATGGCAAGTAATATGAACGCTTTATTGGATAAAGCAGAAGATTCAGAGAAGATGATTGATGATTATATGCGTAACTTGAATAGTGATTTGGGTAAGATCAAAGCAGAGACAGCTTCGGTGCTCTCGGATGAGAGAAGAGCGAAGAGAGTACTCGATGAATGCCGAACTGAGATAGCTAAGCTCCTTCGTTATGCTGAGAAGGCGGTGGAAGCTGGCAATGATGAGGACGCTCTAAAGTTCCTTGAGCGAAAGGCAACCTATGTAGAGAAACATAACCAATTACAAGCCGCCTACGATGTTGCTTCAGCAAAGGCGTTATCAATGAAACAAATGCAGGATAAAATCTTGTCTGATATGGGTCAGTTGGAAGAACGGCGATCTCAACTGAAGGAGAAATGGGCGGCTACTAAAGCACAGCAACGATTGAATTCTAGTAGCTATTCTTTAGGATCAAGTGGTTCCATATTTGATGCTATGGAAGAGAAGGTTGATCGGGCTTATGACGAAGCTATGGCTCTAGCAGAGCTAAGGGCAGAACCGAAAGACGATCTAGATGATTTAATTGCGCAATTGGAGAAGAATACGAGTAGTGATTCGACGAATTCTAATCTCAATTCCAATCCAGAAGATGAGTTGGCAGCAATCAAAGATCAAATGAAGAATAAGGAATAGTTATTTCCTTGCGATAGAGGTGAATACATGTCAGTTATTGATTATAAATGTCCAAACTGTGGGAGTGGTATGGTCTTTGACAGCGAGACAGGAATGTTATCTTGTCTTAGCTGTGGAAGGCAAGACAATATTGAACAACTTCCTGATCCTCTGGGAAAGAATGTTTTTTCAGAAGATGAGGTTAAAGAATATCATTGTAACAGTTGCGGAGCAGTCATTATGACTGAAGCAGAGACGAGTGCAACGGTCTGTAGTTTCTGTGGTGCAGCTGTTGTACTTGGCGATCGTTTGACGGGAACGCTTGCTCCATCCATGGTCATTCCTTTTTCCATTAGTAAGGAAGAAGCTATGATTGCTTTTCGAAAATGGTGTAGGAATGGTCGGTTAACACCAAATGGGTTCATGACGGCCGACCGAGTTAAGGGGATTACAGGGTTATATGTTCCTTTTTGGTTATATGAATTACATAATCATGTGGAGGTTCATGGTCAAGGTACGAAGGTCAGAACCTACAGAAGAGGCGACTATCAGATTACAGAAACACAGCATTTTGATGTTTACCGAAAGATTCGTCTGAACTATGTGGATTTACCGATTGATGCTGCAGAGAAAATGAATGATGAACTAATGGATAAATTAGAGCCTTTCCCTTATGATCAGCTTAAAGTTTTTAAAACACCTTATCTCGCAGGTTACATCGCGGAGAAATACAGTTATAACGACGAGGAACTCTTCCCGCGGGCGAAAGAAAAGGTGAGTGCATACATTGATTCTTATATTAAGTCTGCGGTAACAGGGTATACCACGATGAGTTACACTAGCAAACAAATTGATACGAGATTACAACATGCGAATTATGTACTGCTTCCCGTATGGATGGTACATTACGATTATAATAAGACGGAGCATACGTTTGCGATGAATGGTCAGACGGGTAAAGTTGTTGGTAAACCTCCGATCAGTAAGGCGAAAGTGACTGCATGGTTCGCTGGCATTTCGAGTGTATCCTTACTTTCCCTGAAGTTGATTTCGTTGATGATGGGGGGAGGATTCTGGTGAGAAAGATTAGAACGATCTTAGCTATCCTGTTCTTCATAGCTGTATATCTAGCAATTCCAATGAGGATAACGGTAGCTGAAGCTGAAATGAAAACACTCATTTATGATGAAGCGGGTCTTCTGAATCAGGATGAGTATCATGAGTTGAATCTGATGGCTAATGAATATGGAGCCGAAAGAGAAACGGATATTATCATTTATACTTCTAACAACGAGGAAAATATGGACGTTGTGAAATTGACGGATGATTTTTACGATGAGCAGGTATCCGGATCTGATAAGCTTCAGGTTAATGCAGCCATTCTGACGATGGACATGAGAAATAGAGATTTCTATTTAGCTGGATTCTATAAAGCTGAGGAGTACCTGGATAACGAGCGGGTTGATAAGATACGAGAAAAGATAACTCCGGATTTAACGAATGATGATTATAAGCTAGCCTTTGAAAAATATATTAAAACAGCACATAAATATATGGGCTTTGAGCCTGGGGTGAACCCGGACAATATTTTATTTAATGGTTGGTTTCAATTAGCTGTTTCACTAGGGATCGGTGGAATTGTCGTAACGATGATGGCTTATCGTTCGGGTGGTCGTGTGACGGTAAATCGGCAGACCTACGAGGATGCTAGTACTTCAGGGATTCTGGACAGTCAGGACCAGTACACGCGAACAACGACAACGAAACGCAAGATCGAAAAGAATAATGGCGGCGGCTCTGGTGGCAGAGGCGGTGGAGGGACCACCGGTGGTGGCCATTCGCACAGTGGTAGCAGGGGATCATTTTAAATAGAAGGGAAGAATATATTAATGGGATTTTTCAAAAATCAATTTGCGAACGTTGTGGAATGGGAAGAGTTTAGAGATGATATGATCTTCTGGAAGTGGAATAATCGTGAAATTAAAAAAGGAAGTAAGTTAATCATCCGCTCCGGTCAGGACGCAGTATTTGTTAATAACGGGAAGATCGAGGGGATCTTCGAAGATGAAGGGGAATTCAGCATTGATTCGGATATTATCCCATTCCTGTCCACGTTAAAAGGGTTTAAATTTGGTTTTAACAGTGGGATGAGGGTAGAAGTCTTATTCGTTAATACGAAAGAATTCACTGTTAAATGGGGAACACAGAATCCAATTCTGATCCCGACTCCGCAGCTTCCAGGTGGTATGCCTATTCGTGCAAACGGTACGTTTAATTTCAAAGTGAATGACTACGTTACGCTGATCGATAAGATTGCTGGAGTGAGAAATAGTTATCTAGTTGAGGATATTAAGATTAGGATTACTTCTGTGTTAGATCAGTTGTTAATGAAGTGGATTAGCAGAGAAGGTAAAGATATGTTTAATCTACAGGCGAACGCTTCGGATATTGCCAATGGGATTCGCGAAGATTTGGATATGCAAATTATGGACAACGGGATGACAATTACAGGCTTTCAAGTGATGAGCTTTAACTATCCTAAAGAAGTTCAAGATATGATTACGAAGACGGCTTCCCATGAGATGATTGGCAACCTTCAGAAATATCAACAGGTTAGCATGACGGACGGTATATCATCGGGTAAAGTACAAGGCGGCGGTGCTGCTTCGGACATGGCGGGTATGATGATGGGAATGAACATGGCCAAAGAAATGATGAAGAATATGGATCAGAACCAACAGCAAAGCCCGAAGCCTCCGGCTCATCATCAGGAGTCTACCCCTGCTGCTCCACCATCTTCGGAAGGTAACAAAAAGCCAAACTTTTGCCCGAACTGTGGAGCCAAAACCGAAGGATCCAATTTCTGTCCGAACTGTGGTCAGAAGCTGTAATTAGATGGGTAACGATAAGGTTTGATATGACCCGCTCACCTGAGCGGGTTTTTTCAATGATCGAACTCCACTATAGCCCAGAAATTTAATCAATGATAAGATACGCTGTAAGGATCAACTAGAGTTGTATTATTGGTTGACAATAACGATGTCAATAAAGGAGACAACAGCACATGAGTAAGAAACAGAGAATAAACAACGATTGGTTCTTTTCAAAACAGCCACTACATACGAGTTACGAGACGGTATCTCAAAGTGATCAGGGGTATGCTGTAACGCTCCCTCATGATTGGTTAATTTACAATTCAAATGATCTATATGAAGATGGCGATGGTTGGTATAAAAAGACGATAGAGCTAACGGAGATATGTCCTGATACCATCTACACTCTATACTTTGAAGGCGTATACATGAATTCAACGCTTTATGTGAATGATCATGATGTGGGAACATGGAAGAATGGCTATGCTAGTTATGAAATGGATATTACTTCTTATCTGATTGAGGGGAATAACGAGATTTATGTTCATGTTATTCATGAATCGCCTAATTCACGTTGGTATTCTGGCGCTGGCATCTATCGTTCGGTATGGTTGAAGACGTACCCTACTTCTCATATTGTACCGCAAGGTATCTATGTAACGACTAGGAGAGATGAGAAGGATTGGCATGTAGAGGTTGATACAGAGATTATCATCGATGAAGCGCTGAACTCCTCATCTACATACAAGCTTAGACATAGCATTGTGGATGATAAAAATATCATAGTTACACAATCAGAGGTTCCATTCGATAAGGAAGCTAGACAGATAACGGCTAATTTAATCGTCAGTAACCCGCGGGCATGGGATATTATTGATCCGAATCTATATACCTTACAAACGGAATTAATTATTAATGATACGGTAATCGATGATGAGCAACTAACTTTCGGTTTCCGGACGATCTCCTTTGATACACAAGAAGGATTCTTTCTTAACGGACGGCATGTCAGACTAAATGGGGTCTGTCAGCATCATGACTTGGGAAGTCTTGGCGCAGCCGTCAATAAAGTGGCGTTGAAGCGTCAATTGGCGCTTCTTCAAGACATGGGAGTTAATGCGATTCGGACCGCCCACAATATGCCCGCGGTAGAGCTTATGGATCTCGCAGATGAAATGGGACTACTGATTGTATCTGAAGGATTTGATATGTGGGAACGACCGAAGAATCCATACGATCATGCTCGATTCTTCCCAGAATGGTGGGAGAGAGATGTTGCAAGCTGGGTGCGCAGAGATCGGAATCATCCAAGCATGTTAATGTGGAGTATTGGAAATGAAATATACGATACACATGCTGATGAACGCGGACAAGAAGTAACAAGGGAGTTGTTAGCTGGCGTTCAACGTCATGACCCGAGAGAGAACGCGGTTGTGACGATTGGATCGAATTATATGCCATGGGAGAATGCTCAGAAATGCGCGGATATCGTGAAATTCGCTGGATATAATTATGCTGAGAAATATTATGATAGCCATCATGAAGAACATCCAGATTGGTTTATTTACGGTAGCGAAACATCCTCTACAGTACAGAGCAGGGGGATATATCACTTCCCGCTAAAACAGTCCGTTCTATCTGACGATGACGAGCAGTGTTCATCTCTTGGTAACAGCTCGACAAGTTGGGGAGCTAAAAGTACAGAGAGTTGTATTATCGCAGATCGCGATGCCACCTTCTCGTTAGGTCAATTCATATGGACCGGCTTCGACTATATCGGAGAACCAACACCATACTCTACCAAGAATTCTTACTTCGGCCAATTAGATACAGCGGGATTTAAGAAAGATTCCTACTATATCTATCAAGCGGAATGGACAGATTATAAGAAAGCGCCAATGGTGCATATTTTCCCGTATTGGGATTTCTCTGAAGGTCAAATGATCGATATCCGTGTATGTTCCAATGCTCCGAAGATTGAGTTGTTCTTCAATGAACAATCACAGGGTGTATTTCACATTGACCACGCTCACGGACAGAAGCTTGTTGGAGAGTGGCAGCTTCCATATACAGAAGGCACGTTAGAAGCCGTTGCTTATGATGAGAACGATCAAGTCATTGCGACGGATCGTCAATGTTCTTTCGGTGATGCAACGACCATTATTCAAACTCCGGATCAAATGACCATGCAAGCAGACGGCTCAGACTTAATTTTTATTGAAATTTCAAGTCTTGATGTAAATGGTAACCATGTAGCCAACGCTAGTAACCGTGTACATATTACGGTTGATGGGCCTGCACGTCTGATTGGTTTGGATAACGGGGATAGCACCGATTATGACTCTTATAAAGGAAATAATCGTAGAATGTTTAGTGGGAAGCTACTCGCCATCCTTGCCAGCACGAATGAACCAGGTACCATTGTCGTAACCGCGAGTTCGAAGGGACTCCCTGACAGTAAGATTACCCTGTCTTCCGTTGCTTCTTCAAATAGTAGTGAAGATACTAAGGAGACCGCAGCATTATATAGTTATTCAGCTATGCATGAGGCGCTGCTATCACATCCTGCATTGGAACAATCGGCAGAAGAAATTCCTGTACGCAAGCTAGAGATTGTTTGCCCAGAGGGTAACCAATTCTCACCTGAGCAGAAGTCTCTTTCGGTTCGTGTCAACATTCATCCAAGTGACGCTACGTATCAAGATGTTGAATGGAGAGTTACAAATGTATCCGGGGTAGAATCAAATAACGCTACCATCCAAGCGAATGGGCATGAGGCTACGATTACTGCACTAGGTGATGGAAAAATCTATATTCGATGTGCAACGAAGAACGGATCCGATAAAGTTAGGCTTTACTCCTTATTAGAAATGGAGATTCAAAATATGGGTGCAGCCTTTATTCATCCATATGAATTCGTATCAGCAGCTTATCATAGTGATAAGAGCTATAATCTAACGAACGGTAATGATCGGGGTATGGCCTCATCCAGAGATGGCGAGAGTCTTATTGGATTTGAGCGAATTGACTTTGGCCCATATGGCTCGAACGAAATTACGCTTC
The DNA here is from genome assembly GCF_059445505.1 of Paenibacillus sp. Y301. Taxonomy (NCBI): domain Bacteria; kingdom Bacillati; phylum Bacillota; class Bacilli; order Caryophanales; family Paenibacillaceae; genus Paenibacillus; species Paenibacillus sp. Y301. The sequence continues at coordinate 305,880 of NZ_JCAIUL010000003.1, forward strand.
CGATCTTCTCCTTGGATGATCTACAATTAGATATTGAGATCTGGGAAGGTGCTCCTGGAGAAGAGCATGCTGAGAAGCTAACCGTTGTCTCTTACCACAAACCATCCATATGGAATACCTATCAGGAAGAAACGTACACGTTACCGAAGACATTAATCGGTGTGACATCAATCTATTTCTTGCTACGTAGTAAAATCCACCTCAAGGGTTTTCAGTTCAAGAAACGGTTAAAAGGATTTGAACAATTAAGCACACTGGATAACAATATGATCTATGGAGATTCCTTCACCATTACTTCAGATGCTATTGAGCAGATAGGAAACAATGTCTCACTAGTCTTTGAGGATATGGATTTCGGTGAAGAAGGTACGCGCAAGTTGGTAATTGAAGGGCATTCACCTATTGACCATAACACGATCCATGTCCTGTTTAATGGTGAGCAGGGTGATAGTAAACAATTAGTTGAATTCAGCTTCTCTGAAGGATACTGCGAACGCGAATATGTGATCGAACAAGTCAAAGGACTACAAACCGTTACATTCGTCTTTCTTCCGGGTAGTCAGTTTGATTTCAGATCATTTCAATTTCATATCGAGTAATATTGAATACGGATATTGAATACGGATTTAACGAAAAAGAAGCATGTCATTTTAATGACATGCTTCTTTTTGTCTCAAGACCCATCATGAAGTAATCTAACTGACATTAAAGGTTCAAAGAGTTATTATATGCAGAATTTCCATAGACTGATTTAAGAAGGGCCTGTATGGAGGACTCTCCATTTAAGGCAGCTAATGAGGATAGCGAATTGCCACTCACTCCCGAATTTAAAGCAGTTAAAGTGGATAGTGAATTATCACTTAATCCTGCACTGCCTGTTATACCTTGAAGGCTCGAAAGTATATTGGACGGCGTAAACGAATTGCCTTGGGTTGAGGTTAGTGTAGACAGGCGATTTAGAATCGAGTCCACTTTAACCTTGTCCTCCTTGCTAGGAGACTTTTCTCCCGTAAGGTAGGAATAAAGATTGGTTTCTGTAATAGCATTATTTTTGGTGCTAGTTCCCACTTTAGTTACAGCAGTTGCTTGATCTTTAAGATCTGTATTCTGTGTTACGGAATCTTCTGTGCTACTAGTAGAGTTGGATGTTGTATTCGACTGGGTGACAGAGCTCGAATTGCTTGTACTAGAGACTGGCATTGAGCTCGTGCTATTTGCTTGAAAAGGGATGGATATACTTCCGGACGATAACGTTGTGTCGAGGGGTTGGATCTGAATATGACCTGAGTCACTTCTAACCTCGGTTAATCCGTTTCTTGCGTCTTGAAGTACGTTGCTAAATGAAATAGCCGATGTTGAGTTTTGGGTCCAATTCGTGACATAGTTTTTAATCGAATCCGCATATCTTTTCTGTGATAATTCGAATGAGTTCGTTGCATTGATTGCTGAAGTCGCTATAGTAATCACCTTCCTACTTATTTAATACTTATATCGGCTTTTATCTATGAAACTTTTAGATGTGGGGTCAATATGACACACGAATCACGCGACAATTTGCGGATTTTGTTAGCTTTTCCTATTAGGTAAACATAGCTTTTTCCTTGCGTTTGGTAGCGGTTGATGTGCGAATATGGGCAATGTAAGGTGTTAGGGAGACTGCCAATATAGCTCCGATGAACGATTTGAGCGCGTCACCAATTAGAAACGGATAGCAACCTGTAACCAAAGCTTTCTGCAATGACATATTCAATACGTGCATAAACCATGGAATACCTGGTACATAAGCAAGCCATGAGCTGAATAGTTCAAATATTATAAAGAATGATATGAAGGCGATGACCTTATTCCTATGGATATTCTTGCTGGATAACAATCGATCAGTTACAAGGCTAACGAGTAGTGCGCAGAATGGAAAGGCGAATATAAAACCACCTGTATAGCCAGTTAAGGTTGCCCAACCGCCTTGACCACTAAATAGAGGTAAACCTAATGCGCTGAGTACGATGACCATGAAGATGCTAAGAAAAGCATTGCGAGGAGTAAGGAAGAGACCCGATAACAAAACAGCAAACGTCTGTAGCGTGAATGGTACAAATCCACCCCCTAATCGAATGGAGATCGTGCTCATCACAATAAAGAGGGCTGCGAATAAAGCGATAAATACGAGTGACCGGATGGTGTTGTTGGACTGGGTATGCACAATGAGTTAGCTCCTTTATATTTCATTGCAATATGATCGTTAACCATATATATTTAATTGGTTAACAATTTGAATTGTAGCATAGTCCATGGTTCACGGGAAGAGGTCGGATGAAATTTGGTGAAAGAGAATGGTTTGTTAGAATTACAACAGGTAACAGTTAGGCCAACCCTATGGGGTGAAGGGCAGCAGGTACTGCCTATTTTGAATGATGTAAGTATTCGTATCGATAAAGGACAATTTATAACGCTCTTAGGACGTAACGGGAGCGGGAAGAGCACGTTGGCAAAGGTGATCGCAGGTTTATGGACGACAGGTGTAACGGGAAAAATAGATCGCCGAGCAGAAACTACCGCATACGGAAATCGAATTCCTATGGTGATGCAACAACCTGAGGCAGCGATGGTGGGAGCTACACCTTGGGAAGATGTAGTTCTCATGCTAGAGCAAAATGAAATAGAAGCGAGTCACATCGTATCCTTGGCTGAACAAGCACTTCGTCAAGTCGGTATGGGTGAACGAATGCACCAACCCATCGAAACATTGTCAGGTGGGCAGAAGCAACTGGTTGCGATTGCGGGTTGTCTTGCGGTACATTCTCCGCTGCTCGTGCTTGATGAAGTAACGTCCATGCTTGATCCAGAGACTGCTGAGATTGTACTTGAGCGGGTTCGATCTATTCATAAGGGCGGAGTGACCGTCATTTGGATCACGCAAAAGCTGGAAGAACTGCGGCAAGGTGATCGGATTGTTGCTATGAATGAGGGCAGGATTGTTTATGATGGACTTGCTGATGGATGGTTTACACGTTCGTTCAATGGCAATTCAGAGAGCGTATGTGAACAGCTTGGTTTCGAAGCTCCGTATTCGGCTCGAGTGGCATGGGAGTTGGAACAGCTGGGTTTTCGATTGCGACCGTTTCCGTATACTGCCGATATGCTTGCTGAGGCGGTGAAACTATATGAGCGCTGATTGGAAGCTTCAAGGTGTAACGGTATGTGCTGAAGGAGCAGATAAGCGAGTACTGCTACACGATATGAATGTGCCATTTCGTGGGGGGGAGATCACCCTGTTGTTAGGTCATAATGGAGCAGGGAAGTCAACGCTACTTGAGACCATGGCTGGAATCCGCACGATGCAAGAGGGGAACATTGAGCTGGGTGAAGGTTCGTTATGGTTACAGCGTGGTCGTAAAGCTAAGCTTAAGCTTAATCTGGATGTGACCCTAAAGCTGGGCATTTCCATGCAACATTCCGAAGCCCAATGGTTCGCATCGACCGTTCGAGAAGAGATGCTGTATTCCTTGAAGCCGTATCGGATTCAGATGGATACGGCTGAGATGCGAATGGAAGAGGCACTCGCTAAGGTCGGTCTCGAGAAGGAGCTGCTTGCACGCGACCCTTGGACGCTTAGTGGCGGCCAACAACGTAGGTTATCGCTCGCTTGCTTGCTAGCATGCGAGCCAGATTGGCTGCTGCTGGATGAACCGACGGCGGGGCTGGATGCCGCCGGGATAAGCAGCTTGTGCGCCGTACTTAAGGCGCACAGGGCAGCGGGGCGCGGCGTGGTCGTTGCAACGCACGACCTCGATGCGCTAATGCCACTCGCGGACGCGGTCCTCGTCGTCAGCGGTGGCGTTGTCCGCGAAGCGGCGCCTTCAGCGGCGATAGCCCACAAGGCTGCGGCGCCACAGGCGCTTCGCGCGCTGTCGGAGCTATGCGACGCGGCGACAGCGGGCGGGTCCCCGCAGACTGTCGCGCAGCGGACAGGCAGTGCGCCGCCGTGGCCGGAGCCGCGTGAGGTTGCCGCGGCACTGGCCATTGAGCTCGCGAAGTCAGCGAGCGAGCGCAGGCATCCAACCGCAGCCATGAATGCAGCGGTTGCGTCAACCGAAGATGAACTACAGCCGTCTAGTTTCGACAAGTCAGTCTTCTCACCACCACCTCTCGCGAATGAGCAACAACGTGCTGAACACTTTGATCCAAGAGCGCTCATCGTAATGTATTTGTTGCTTACGGCAGGTGTGTTAGCGCAACAGAACTTCCTTCAGTTGGCGATTGCGGCGGTAATTATTATAGCCCTAACCATACCCTTTCGAGCGTTGGTTCAACCATGGATTAAAGTCATTCGTGCTTATATTATTCTCATTATCGTTTTATCAGGTTTCTCCGGTATATCCTTTCAACCATTAGAAATGGATTGGGAGAAGACCCTCCCGACGACGCTCCGTCTAAGCAAGCTATTACTCGTCATGTTACTGGGCATGCCCATGCTGAAGTTAATGACGCCACTAAGGTTGCAGCGCGCGTTGGAGCAGACATTTGGATGGTTAAGCCGTATAAAGGTGCCTATATATTCGTTTGCGTTACTTGTCACACTTATTTTTCGGTTTATTCCTCTGTTAACGGGGGAATGGGAGAGGTATGCGAAGCTCGCTCATGCACGGGGAAAGGCAGTAACGCCACTTCGATCGGTACCGATCAGAATGATTAGATCAGTCATCATCCCATACGTTCGTTCAATTCTTCGATTAGCGGAGCAAATGGCTGACGCCCTTGAAGCACGGGGCTTTGGCTACACTAAGCGAAAGCCGTCATTTGGTTTCCGTCTACGGTTCGGTCGTTCTGATGCTATTCTAATGAGTATAGCCATCCCTTGCATGATAGTTCTTTTGATACTACCCGTCATGTTGTAACTTGAAGATGGGTTATGCACTCGCATCGAATATTGAATTCAGCCGGTCTAGCACCTACAAATAGAGAATGGCAGTCCAGAAAGTATGCTCACCTTCTGGACTGCCATTCTCTATGTTATATATGGATAATGTCAACAACGATCATGTTCCCATCACATTGTTAAATTCTCCAACTGTGCTTTATTTCCCTAAGCGGTAGCCACCATGAAATACTGGACCTACATATTCGTTAAATGCATAACCATTTCGAATGGCAGCCAAGACGAAGTCTTTCGCTTTCGCCACTGCATCGTCAACCGATAGACCAGTAGCGAGGCCTCCAGCTATTGCTGCGGCAAAGGTACAGCCTGCCCCATGATTTGTTGCAGGTTCAATTTTGTCTGCTGTAAACACGGTATATTCAGTGCCGTTGAAGAAAACATCTACAGCTTGATCACCATCCAACGATTTACCACCTTTAACGACGACATTCTGTGCTCCTAAGTCGTGAATAAGACGAGCAGCTTCTTTCATATCTTCAATTGAAGTAAGCTTGCCAAGACCCGACAATACACCTGCTTCAAATAGATTTGGTGTTACCACAGTCGCTAGAGGTAGTAATAAATCACGGATCGCATGAGCGCTCTCGGGGTTCAACACTTCGTTTTCGCCTTTACATACCATGACCGGATCAATGACAACATTAGTCTGGTTATTATTTTTAATGGCTTGTTCTGCTACACGCACAATCTCCACGCTACCTAGCATACCCGTTTTCATAGCATGCATTGGTCCGCCTGCGAAGATCGTTTTCAACTGCTCTGCAACAACAGAAGCATCTATTGGATATACATTGTGGTGCCAGCCATTATCAGGATCCATAGTGACAATAGTTGTCAAAGCACTGAAACCATAAGTGCCATATTCCTCAAAAGTTTTTAAATCGGCTTGTATGCCAGCGCCTCCACTGGAGTCACTTCCGGCAATGGTTAAAGTCTTAATGATATTTGACAATGTTAACGTCCCCTTCTTCTATATCTTTAATCTGTGTTTGTAATAACGTGTGATTGAATTGATTATATCAAAGATTTGCAGTTATTTAACCCTTACGATAACCAAAATGTCCTTTTTTATTGATTTGATGATGTAAATTCAGACCATTTCATAAAATCGATTGAAAAAACTATGAAAACTCTGTTAATCTATTAGAGTTCGATTTATTTTTTTTCATAAAGAATAAGTTTAATCAATGAAGGGGCTATAACATCATGAAAATCATTCGAATCATCGTTCAGGTCGTATTGTTATATTTGTTTTATGTGGTGGGTAATTATCTACAAGAGCTATTTCATCTCCCTATCCCCGGAAGTATTGTAGGGTTACTGTTACTTTTTGTGTTGCTTCTATGCAAAATAGTGCCTGTAAGGTGGGTCGAGCATGGCTCGAATACCATTTTATCATATCTTCCGTTATTTTTTATTCCTTCGACAGCAGGCATTATGAATCACCTAGATATATTTAGTGGAAGAGGATTATTATTGATCGGTGTAATCATTCTAAGTTCAGTATTGACCATTGGAGTAGCGGCACACTCAAGTCAATGGCTGGCAGGGTGGAGGAAGAACGATAGAGAGGTTATAAGTGAGAGCAGTGATGGGGGGGGAGTGAAATGACGGTTCTATTAGCAGTAGTCATTATATTAGTTACAGTATGTATTTATATCGTGATGTCCATGATTTACAGACGTTTTCACATTCCCGTTCTCATGCCTGTGCTTACGGCTACTTCGGTTGTTGTTATTCTACTTCTATGCTTTCAGATTCCTTATGACAAGTATATGATTGGGGGTCAATGGATTAACCAACTACTGGGTCCAGCTGTTGTCTCATTAGCTTACCCTTTATATAAGCAACGCTATGTGCTTCGTCGCAATCTTACTGCTATCTTAGGAGGAACAATTACGGGGTTGCTCGTAGGGATGTTGAGCGGGCTATTTATGGCGATGGTCTTAGGATTCTCTAAGCTATACCTTCTTTCCTTACTACCTAAATCCATTACTACAGCGGTAGCGATTCAAATATCAAGTAACGTAGGTGGAGACATGTCACTCACTTCCATATTTGTGATGATTGCAGGCTTTACTGGAGCCATCGGTGGACCCTATATTCTAAAACTTTTCAGAATAAAAGGTCAAGTTGGAATTGGTATTGGTCTCGGAACGGCATCGCATGCGCTAGGTACTGCGAAGGCGCTAGAGTACGGTGAGGAATCCGTTTCGATGAGTTCGGTAGCGATGACTGTTTGCGCGATCGCAGGCTCAGTTGTGGCTCCATTGATTGTCTGGTTCTTGTATCAGTAAGTTGTGAGCGTTGAGAGACACTGTTTGAAAAAGTATTAGCAAGAGGATAACCTCAATCCATTATGATGGAGAAGGATATCCTCCTTTTTGTGCATCTTATATAATATCGATTTGGGTAAATATCAGATGGATTTGGCAATGGTGAGTTCTACTTGGGACATGATAGGATGAAGTTGGTACATTGGGTAAGTAGAATCTGATTTAATTAATCTGATTGTATATTGAAGCGGAGGTATAGATATGACTATCAGCATCCAAGAGGTACTACAAGCGTTGAAAGAGCCAGCGGGCAATGTAGCGACAGGCGTGGACGTTCTATGTTGTGGTGAATTAGAAACACCTGTGAGCAGTATTGCAACAGCATTTATAGCAAGTCAGTATGTCATTGAAAAAGCGAGTGCTTTAGGTGTAAATCTGCTAATTACACATGAAGGCTTATTCTATAGCCATTTCGGCAATAAGGAGCTATCAGCAGAGGAACCGGTGATTCTAGAGAAACAACGAGTAATTAAAGAGAGTGGAATGGCTATCTTTCGTTGTCATGATACCATTCATCGTTATCAACCTGATGGTATTATGCTAGGTTTAATACAAGAATTAGAATGGACGGGTTTGGTAAAAAAACATATGCCATACGCCACGATCCTTGATCTTTCATCTGAACACACGGTTCTTGAAATTGTTAATCATGTGAAACAACAACTGAATATTCCACATGTGCGTATTGTTGGACATATGGATATGCCCGTTCGTCGTATTGGATTGTTGGTAGGTAATCGAGGTGGAGGCGAACAAGCTATTACCTTGTACGAACGAGAGAATCTCGATTTAATCATATATGGAGAAGGACCCGAATGGGAGACACCAGAGTATGTTAGAGATGCCATATTTCAGAAAAAGAATAAAGCCCTAATGGTTCTAGGGCATGCAGAGAGTGAAGGGGCTGGTATGAAATATATGGCGAACTGGATTCAGGAGCAATATCCTAACATTCCAGTTCACTTTATTTCGGAGAAGCCGATTTTCCAATTTATTTAATCTTTTTAATCCTAGTTACTCTTCTTCGCGGATATCTCGAGTCTTAACATTACTACTGTATATTGTCGAATGACTGGATAACTTAAAAGAAGGGTAATTCGCTTCCACATCAAGTAACATTAACTCTTCATAAAATATTTCTTGTTGAGGATTAATAAGAAACGGAAGCGTTCCAGCATCAATTTGGATATCCCCAGTGTCAGGTTGGCTTCTAATCAGTAATACCGTTATTCCGTCACAACCACAATCTACTGTATCATAAAAAAGCTTGAAGTAACCTGGACGATCTCCAAGTGCTTCTCTTAATTTCTGTTCAGCTAACGGTGTGATTTGAATTTGCATATGTAATCAGCTCCTCATAGATGATATGTTGGCATTTATTATACCCTATTGAATTGGCTGCTGCATACACTCTATAACCACCTATCTGTCCAATTGTCATCCTTCCTTTCCCAGAATATCACCATGATTAGTTCAATCATAAGGATAATTTATGTGGACTTGGGAAGCATGATAATTATGACATTTGAGGGAGGTTATACTAAGTGAGTAATGAGGAAACACATGGAAGTGGTAAGCAGAATCATGAGACATTAGGTATGTCAATTCAAGATGTGGGAAGCTCGAGGGATCAGCGTATGGCCTCGGGTGAAGAAGATACCACACTTACAGACCGTCAGGGACATCCCATTCATAATAATCAGAGTATGCGGACGGTGGGTAGTCGGGGTCCTACGACACTTGAGAACTATCATTATATTGAGAAGATTACTCATTTTGACCGAGAACGAATTCCTGAAAGGGTAGTTCATGCACGTGGTGCAGGTGCTCATGGCTTTTTTGAGGCTTACGGATCCGTGGGTAATGAGTCGATATCAAAGTATACCCGGGCCAATCTTTTTCAAGAGAAGGGGAAGCAGACACCTGTGTTCGTCCGTTTCTCCACTGTTACACATGGCAGTCACTCTCCTGAAACGTTACGTGATCCTAGAGGATTCGCGGTTAAATTTTATACGGATGAGGGCAACTGGGATCTCGTGGGTAACAACTTGAAAGTGTTCTTTATCAGGGATGCGATCAAGTTTCCGGATCTTATTCATGCTTTTAAACCCGATCCCGTGACGAACATTCAAGATGGGGTACGTATATTCGATTTCATTATGAATACACCTGAAGCCATGATGATGATTACATTCTTATTCTCGCCTTGGGGAATTCCAGCTAATTTCCGCCAAATGCAAGGCTCAGGAGTGAATACATATAAATGGGTCAATGCAGAGGGTGAAGCCGTTCTGGTGAAATACCATTGGGAACCTAAACAAGGGATCAAGAATTTAACACAGCAAGAAGCTGAAGAAGTTCAAGGTAAGAATTTCAATCATGCCACGCAAGATTTATATGAAGCAATTAAGTCTGGTAATTTCCCGGAATGGGAACTTTGTGTCCAAATCATGAGTGATGATGAGCATCCAGAACTTGATTTCGATCCACTAGATGATACGAAGTTGTGGCCTACAGACGCCTTTCCATTTCTCCCAGTCGGACGGATGGTTCTGAACCGGAATCCGGAGGATTACTTTACTGAAGTGGAACAAGCAGCCTTCGGTACTGGAGTTCTTGTGGATGGACTCGATTTCTCGGATGATAAAATGCTCCAAGGTCGTACACTTTCGTATTCGGATACGCAGAGATACCGGGTGGGGCCGAATTACTTACAATTGCCCATTAATGCACCGAAAAAACATGTTGCTACGAACCAACGGGGTGGACAAATGGCTTATCGTGTAGATAAAGCGCCAGGACAGAATCCTCATATTAACTATGAGCCATCCTCATTAGGTGGCTTACATGAAGCGACGAAGACAGGTAAGGAGCACACACCTCATGTAGACGGAAATTTAGTGCGGCAAGTCATTGAACGTACAAATGATTTCAAATATGCGGGTGAACAATATCGAAAATTTGAAGACTGGGAACGAGACGATCTTATTCTCAATCTCGTAAATACATTGAAACCAGCGCCACAACATATTCAACAAGGCATGGTGGATTTATTCACGAAGTGTGATGTGGATTATGGTCGCAGGGTATCAGAGGGATTAGGGCATAGAGGTGAGGGGAATAAGGGAAGTGAACCCCGCTCTGAAATGGGCAGACCTATGGGGGCTACCCATACCAACGAAGGGGTTCAAGAAGCAGAGAACAAGGGACATTCGGCTGACCCTTATTAGTGTGAGGAGAGTAACCTTATTGTGGGCTTGTTAGTTTGGGAATGAAGAATAGAGCCAGTCATAACTCGAATTGGAGCGAGTAGACAGGCTCTATTTTTATTAATGTCATCATAATTGGAATTTGGGGTAATACATAAACAAAAGAAAAAACCTTTCTAGTACAAACTTCCCTAAAAAATGGTAATAATGTATAATGGGTGATAGTGACTTTCTAGAATTCCTCATAAAGGAGAACATGCCGTTGTCTACTACCATAAGTATAAAGCCGAATTTATTCATTGGATCCGCAAGAGAATCGATTAGATATGCTAGTGCAATTCAATCTCAAATCGGTAGATTGGTCCAAGTTACTCCGTGGTTTGCAGGAACATTTGGTGCCAATGAGTATACGATGGAATCCTTAGAACGTATTTTAGATCAAAGTGATTATGGAATATTTGTATTTTCCCCAGATGACGTTGCCCTTATTCGCGGTAAACATGTTTTTATCACAAGAGATAACACCATTTTTGAAATGGGACTATTCTGGGGAAAACTAAGAAGGAACCGTGTCTTTTGTATTGTTCCACAAGAAGTAACCCAAAGAGATGATTTAGTTGCTGGCGTTAATGTTGCTGAATTTCATTTGCTCTCAGATCTTGCAGGTTTAACAATTTTGGAATATGAATTGCGAAATGATCGTAATTATGAAGCAGCGGTTACCGCAGCTTGTATAAAAATATTAGATATCATAGAACGTGAGAAGCATTATGTGGATCCATATGTGCTCCTTAAGAAGAAGGAGGAGGAATTACAAAGGAAGCAGAGTATTCTTCATTTTTTCTGGGAGTTCAATCGAAATGTAACAGTCTCAGAAGATCAGAAATATCATGCATTAAGTGAAGCCGTTCGTAATTCGTTCATCTCTCCAGTCAATTGCAGAGTCACAGGAGCAGCCTTCTGGCAGAAGAACGGTAATGATGGGATTCGACAAGTAGGTGGCAATGTAGGGAGAGGTAAATTTTATCCATTCAATGTTCAAGAATTGGATGAAATGTCACAACCGATTTACGTCCTTGATGTATATAATAGTGGTAAGTGGACGTTCTTCAAGCGCAAGGAAGTTGCGGACGTATATGTGCTGTGCTATCCTTTAGGGAGAGAGCATGTACTCTCCGTACACATTTCAGGTGTGGAAATGATACCGGAGGGTAATCTTGAAGATATCGTCTTATATAATGATGAATTGCTTCGTACCATAAGGCATTTAGTTGGAGGGGAATCCAAATGAATAATAACGACAACTTTCGTCAAGCTCATCAACAATTACCCGCCAAAGGACCTTGGGTAGCGAAGGATGAAACAATTAAAAGTGTATCTATAACTAGAGGAAGATCGTCATCCCGAGCGAATCGAATGAGTGCTAGCGTTCGTAAATTCAAAGGAAATGCACTATTCGTTGGTCCTTCTGTCGAAGGCAGCGATAAAGAATATGTGAAAGTGCTTAGTGGAACTGTAAATGACCACAAACCTTCGTTTGCTTAAATAGATAATGTATATGTGGCCTATTGGATTTGCTCAATGGGCCTTTTTTGTATGGATAAAGATTTGTAATATTTCACTTTCAACAAGGACTACTTTTATAGACAGTTTAGATAGAGTAGAATAGAATAGGAGTCTTAATGCATACATAATGATGAGGGAGTTGGGATGAAGATGAATGAAATTGAGAATAATGCAACTATTCTTTTTCAAGGAGATAGTATTACGGATTGTGGGAGAGATTATTCTAACACAGCGAGTCTAGGCTCCGGTTAATGCTCTTCTGGTCGCTGCTGAAATAGGCCGTAAATATCCAGAAAAGAACATTCACTTTATTAATCGTGGAGTAAATGGGAACCGCGTCATGGATCTCAATCATAGATGGGAAGAAGATTGTTTACAGTTAAATCCAACTTGGGTATCTCTATATATAGGGATCAACGATGTATGGTGTCGATATGGTGATAATGATGCGACTTCGGTTGAACAATCTTGGTGGAGCCATTTTGTTTACCTGTTCCAGAAGATCGCAAGACTTGGAGAGAAGATCTGGATCCCAAGATCCAGGCGATTCGTGAGTTAGCACGTGAATTCCAAACTCTTTATGTTCCACTAGATGGGTTGTTCACCTCAGCAAGTACACAGATTGATCCAGCGTATTGGGCTGAAGACAGCGTACATCCAACACCGGCGGGTCACTCGTTGATCACAAAGGCTTGGTTAGAAGCAGTACAGGCATAAAATGATTCTTAACCTAATTGTATGATCATGAGTTACTAACAACGATACTAAGGAGAGATTCAGCATATGAGTAAATTTAAAGTAGGTATAATTGGTTGCGGTAACATTTTCCCTATGCATGCGAGTTCTATTCAATTATCTGGTGTTGCAGAACTAGTGGCTGTATGTGATAACAAGGAAGATCGGGCGAAACAGGCGGCAGAGAAATATAATTGTAATTTCTATACTAGTTATGAAGAAATGTTGGATAAAGAAGATATTGATGTTGTTCATATCTGTACACCACATTATTTACATGCACCTATGACGGCTTACGCGGCGAGCAAAGGGAAACATATCCTGACCGAGAAGCCAATGAGTATAAGTACGGAAGATGCGCGTAACATGGTGGATATCTGTGAGAGTAATGGGGTCACACTAGGGGTTATTTTTCAAAATCGCTATAACCCAGGTTCTCAATTGATTAAAGATGCTATTCTGGACGGTAGTCTTGGTCAAGTCCTTGGGGCTAAATGTTCAGTGACATGGAATCGTTCGGATGAGTATTATAGTAAAAGCGATTGGAAAGGGACTTGGGAGAAAGAAGGCGGCGGCGTCTTAATTGATCAAGCCATTCATACGATGGATCTGATGCGTTGGTTCGTCGGTGAGGAAATCGAATATGTCGATGCTCAGATTGGTAATCGTGCACATGAAATTATCGAAGTGGAAGATAGTGTTGAAGGTGTAATCAAATTTAATAACGGTATATTTGGTGGCTTCTTCGCTATCAATTACTACAGCTACGATGCTCCTGTAGAGATTGAGGTTCATTGTGTGAAGGGTATAGCTAAAATGGTTGCAGAAAAGGCGACTATTAAATATAACGATGGAACCGAGATTTCGAGGGATAAGGATCCTAACGAAGTGGTCGATTATGGAGAAGGCGTGAAAATATACTGGGGCGTCAGTCATATGAAACAAATCCGTGATTACTATGAAGCGCTTCAGAATGGGAAGGTTCCTTATATCGACGGTAAGGAAGCACTCAAGACGCAGGAAATGGTCGCTGGAATTTACCAATCAGGAAAAGAAAATAAGCGTGTTTATTTGTAACACAAGCACCTCATAATTTTTGAAATAGTACAAGGAGTCATCCTATTTAAGGATGGTTCCTTGTTTGTTTACAAGCCGTTGTTGAAAGATCATGATCATGATGAGTGTAATCCATGAGATTTCTTGAACTGCTCAGGGGTCATTCCCTCTAACCGCTTAAAAACAGTACAGAAATAACTGGGATGCTCATAACCGGCTTCTTTGGCGATAAGTTGCATTTTTGTAGATGGGTTCAGGAGCATAAGCTGTTTACTTCTCGTAATCCGTTCCCGATTGATATATTCCATGGGACGAATCTGTAATGTTTTTTTGAATAGGTAGCAAAGATATTGTGGCGAAATGCCCGCGAATGTTGCAATCTGATCAATCGTAATCGACTGATGACAGTTCTCTTTCATATATTGCATGATAGGTTGCAAACGAAGAACATTTTGTTGAGAGGTATCATTGCTTGTATATACATATTTAGTTAAATCAAGTAAAAGGGTATATAAGACTTTGGAACATTCTACACTGACATAAGGCCGTTCAGAGTTAGCAATGGTCAGTAAATGAGTTAAATGTGCCATTGTTGCCTTACTATCAGTAAGTGAATAAACGCCCGATTGATGAATACCTGCTTGGTGTAAAAGGTTGTTGCAAAGGCTGCCGTCAAAAGAAATAAAGTTCAATTCCCAAGCTGCTGAGATCGCTTGATAGTGATGGGGAATATGAGGGTACAAGCAAATGCCTTGTCCATGGGTGACATGATAAGTGTGTCCCTCTAATCTGAGGATCCCCTCACCAGAGATGACCTGAAGCCACTGGTAGTGATAGAACCCTTGAGGACGAGAAGTGGGGCTTTGATGATCCCAGTGTCCTGCACTTGTCAGAAAGATGGGCAGCTTAGCATCAGAAGAGGTTATGATTGGGAATGTAATCGAGTCTATGTTGCATCACCATCCACTTTCATATTGTGATAACCATGTGAAAATTCTTAAATAGATATATACCATTATCGTTATTATAATATGAATATAATGATATTATATCTCAATCCTAAGAATGGAGCGATTGTCGTGACGAAACAGAAATATGTTTATTCGCCACCTGCAAATGGTTTTCCAGAGTGGAACAATAATCCGGAAACATTTCAATTAAATCGGATGGATTCACATGCGACTTTAACAACATTTCATTCCTTGGAAGAGGCCTTAATGGGGAAAGCAGATGAATCTGCAAGTGTACATTCCTTGAATGGAACCTGGAAGTTCGCTTGGGCAAGTAATCCAGACAAACGTATTGTTGATTTCTATAAACAAGAAGTAGATTGCAGCGAGTGGGATAATATCTTAGTGCCTTCACATTGGCAGCTCCAAGGATATGATTATCCTCAGTATACGAATGTTCGTTATCCGTGGTCCGAAAGAGAAGACATCAAACCGCCTTATGCTCCAACAGAATATAACCCAGTAGGATCATATGTGCGAACATTTACTGTTCCTGAAGCATGGGGAGATCGTCCTGTGTTTATTAGTTTCCAGGGAGTTGAATCCGCTTTCTACGTATGGCTTAATGGTGAATTAGTCGGGTATAGTGAGGATTCCTTCACACCTGCAGAATTTGATCTGACGCCTTATCTCGTCTCAGGTGAGAATAAATTAGCTGTTGAGGTATATCGCTGGAGTGATGCTAGCTGGCTGGAGGATCAAGATTTCTGGCGTATGAGTGGTATTTTTCGGGATGTATATTTGTTTACAGCACCGAATGTCCATATCTATGATTTCTTCGCGCAGGCTGATCTAGAGGATGATTATCAGAATGGGCAGCTTTCGATTACAGCAACCGTCAATAATTATCTAGAAATGAATGTAGGTAAGATAAGCATCGAGGTTGCCTTGTATGATCAACAACAACAGCCCGTATTACAGCAACCATTCAATTTAACATCAACAATGGATGTGAATCCGTCCATACAGCTCAATGGCTCAATTCGTGTTGATCATCCTGAGAAGTGGAGTGCGGAGAAACCACATTTATATACGCTGGTTATTCAATTGAAGGATGCTGAGGGGAACACACTTCAGTTCGTAAGCTGTAAGGTTGGCTTTCGTAAATTTGGAATAGAAGATGGATTGATGAAGATTAATGGGGAAGTCGTGGTGTTTAAAGGTGTGAACCGTCACGAATTCTCTTCGTTGACCGGTAGAGCAATTCGTATTGAGGATATGATCACGGATATTAAATTGATGAAAGCTCATAACATTAATGCCGTTCGAACCTCTCATTATCCGAATCATACGAAGTGGTATGAACTCTGTAACGAGTATGGGTTGTACGTGATCGATGAGACGAATCTCGAGACACATGGCAGTTGGAGTTATGGTCAAAAGGAGCTGGGAAATGCTATCCCGGGTAGTAAACCCGAATGGCGGGCCAATGTACTTGATCGCTGTAACACGATGTTTCAAAGAGATAAGAATCATCCTTCCATTGTTATTTGGTCCCTAGGTAATGAATCTTTTGGCGGTGACAATTTCATGGCTATGCATGACTTTCTGAGAGAAGTAGACCCTAATCGGATTGTCCACTATGAAGGGGTGTTTCATTACCGCCCATCCGACGCTGCGTCAGATATAGAGAGTCAGATGTACTCTCATGTTCATCATATTGAGGAGTATGCACGTAATCAACCACAGAAACCGTTTATCCTGTGTGAATATAGCCATGCGATGGGTAATTCTTGCGGTGGATTGAAGGAATATTGGGAGTTATTTGATCGATATGAAGTTCTACAAGGTGGTTTTATTTGGGACTGGATTGACCAATCGATCTTGACGACAACGGAAGATGGTGTGTCTTATTTAGCTTACGGTGGTGACTTTGGTGAATCCCCGCATGATGGAACATTTTGTGGCGATGGGTTAATTTTTGCCGATCGGACAGTCTCTCCTAAGTTGCTAGAAACAAAGAAGTGCTATCAGAACGTGAAATTCACAAGTGAAGATATACTGCAAGGACGAATTAAGATAACAAATCAGTATTTGTTTACGAACTTATCTGATTTTGAGTTATTATGGCAGTTAACGAACAATGGAATCGTTGAAAAAGAAGGACGGAAGACAATATCTGTGGAGCCTAGCACTTCTGCGGTAGTTCATCTGAAAGAGGCAATTCCCGACAAGGATCAGGTTGAATCAGAGTCAGAGTATATTCTGACCCTACGTTTTGTGTTGAAAGAGGATACGGATTGGGCGAAACAGGGACATGAAATTGCCTTTGAACAGTTTATTGTACCTGCTTCTTCAGGTCGGGTTGTGTCTGTAACCAAGGTGGATGATCTTCCTGTATTGCAGATTAAGGATCAAGAACAGGTATTGATTGTAAGTGGGGAGTCATTCATCATACAATTCAATAAGTTCACAGGAGAAATGTCATCGTATCAATATAAGGGGATAGAGTTGATTCAACAAGCACCAATTCCAAACTTCTGGCGTGCGCTTACAGATAATGATAGAGGGAATGGCCATGAGGAACGTAGTGGTACGTGGCGTAATGCAGGAGTGGATAGAAGACTTGATCATGTTACTTATGAAATACAAGATCATTGGGTGAAGTTCGAGGTGAGTTACTCCCTCCCAACCACAGCGGTGTCATTATGTCAGATCTCTTACGTGGTTCATGGGAATGGTGAAGTGATTCTGGATATGCAGCTAGTGCCAGGGGAAGGGTCGCCGGATATCCCTGAGATTGGGTTGCTATTTACGATGGACTCTTCTTTTGATCAATTATCTTGGTATGGAAAAGGACCACATGAGAACCAATGGGATCGCAATACTGGGGCAGCTGTGGGATTATATTCCGGAGTAGTGAGTGAGCAATGGGTTCCTTACTTACGACCACAGGAATGTGGAAACAAGACGGAAGTTCGACATGCTTCCATAGTAAATACTGAACGAGTAGGTCTCCTTATTAAAGGGGCTCCGCGCTTCGAACTGAATGTTCTTCCTTATTCACCGAAAGAGATTGAAGCACATGATCATGCCTATAAGTTACCGAAGTCCAACAAAACGGTTGTTCGAATGAATTATAAACAAATGGGTGTTGGTGGGGACGATAGCTGGGGTTCTAGACCTCATCCGGAGTATCGATTATTTGGAAACCGCTCCTATAGCTTTAGTCTTTCCTTGAAGGGATATCATCATTAAATTGCTAAAGTTAGGTTACAATACTTTGAAACACCAAAGCATTGTAGATCCGAGGGTTATTGGATGAAAGGAGAATATCACATGAAACAAATGCGTATAGGGACATTAGTGAGAGCCGAGGATGCCATAAATGTACTTCCACAGATTATTCCCTACGGGTTCGAATCCTTTGCTCTGACATTCGGACAGTCTACGAAGGGCGAGAATTTATCCGAATTATCCAAACAACTAAAAGAGATTATAGCGGAGAAGGATATTGTGATATCCAGTATTGGGGTATTTGGGAATCCCTTAACAGGTGCGGGTGATCATGTAGACACGTTAGCGAGCTGGGAGCAGCTTATTGATCATGCTCATGAATTCGGAACGGATGTTATTGCAGGATTTACGGGCCGATTGCCTGGAGCAATCGATAGTTCCATTCATAAATTCGCAGAAGTGTTCGGAGAATTAAGTAAACGTGCGGAGGATCGTGGCGTTCGCTTGGCTTTTGAGAACTGCTCTAAGGGTGGAAATTGGCAGGATGGTGATTGGAATATTGCGCATCATCCTGCAGCTTGGGAAATGATATTCAACGCAGTTCCATCCGATAATATAGGGCTTCAATGGGAACCCTGTCATCAAATGCTTGCATTAATCGACCCTATTCCTCAGCTGCGCAAATGGGTGAACAAGATCTTTAATGTACATAGTAAAGATGCAACGATTGCTTGGGATGTCATACGTGAGTATGGGATTCACGGTCCTAAGGAATATGTATGGCACCGCACCCCTGGTTTTGGAGATACGAACTGGACTGATATTATATCCATTCTTCGTCAAGGTGGATACAACGGAACTATAGATATCGAAGGATGGCATGATCCCGTATATCGGGATGATTGGGAAATGACCGGACAAGTACACGCATTGAATTACTTGAAGCAGTGTCGTGGAGGTACGTTTGTTCCGAATCCTTCGTGATGGCATTAGATAATTTGAATAAGCTGTCGCTATTTCAGCGACAGCTTATTATTTTGTTGCGAGATAACCATTCTATATTTGTCTACAAGTTAGGCTCATTCATGCTCTGAGCGAGAGTTTTTCTACCAATCAAATAATCAATGGAAACTTGAAGTATATCGGCCAGTTTTGTAAGGGTTTCAAAGTCTGGTTTTCTCCGGCTTTGCTCATAATGGGACAAGGCACCTCGACTAATCCCAATGAGCGTAGACAACTCTTCTTGCGTCCATCCTTTCTGTTCGCGCAGTTCTGCAATTCGATTCCCAATCTTCATACATCTTCCTCCCTAAGCTCGCAACCAAAAAGAAGTAAATAGACGTTATAATGATACTAAATGTATCGTTGTCAAATTATAATTAGATACATTATGTATCATTATAACGTCAAATCTTCTATATGTACATCTTAGTTCGAGATAAAACTTAAAAAGGTCTTAAAAATGGAGCGTTTCTTTAATGGTTAGAGAAGGTCTAATATACACGATGAATAATATCCTCAAACAAAGGTTCATCCATATGAATATCCTCGATTTCTCCCCAATGGCTCATAACCTTTAGAATATCCATTGCTTTCAGCTTCTGTCGGTTAGCTTCTATGATGACGGAATGATCGTGGATCTCCTTTATTCGAATCGTTTCAGTCTCTGACAGCAATAATGTAGCGGGTAACTGGGAATGATCGGGTATAGGAACACTAAAATTACCATTGAATGTGATTTGAAATATAGTAGGTAGTCCAATCTTGTCTCGGAGGCGTTGAATGGTTCCATCATAGCTTAACTCACCGTGGTTAATAACCATCACTCGTTCACAAAGCTGCTCAATATCATCCATATCGTGGGTGGTGAGTAGAATGGTTTTACCAAAATCCTTATTTATGGTCTTCAGAAATGTTCGAATATTACGTTTAGCGGTGACATCTAAACCAATGGTAGGTTCATCTAGAAAAAGAATATCTGGATCATGTAGCATGGATGCTGCGAGATCCGCACGCATTCGTTGGCCAAGTGATAATTTGCGGACAGGTGTCATCCAGAATTCATGTAAATCAAGTAATTCAGATAGTTCATCTAGGCGTTTTGCTGCATCCTTCGGATCAACTTTGTACATGTGCGCTAGAATATCGTAGGAATCCTTCACGGGCAAATCCCACCACAACTGACTACGTTGCCCGAATACGACACCCAAATTTTTCGCGACGGTTCGTCGATCTTTGTGCGGATTAATACCATGTATCAGGACTTCTCCGGAAGTTGGATGAAGAATACCTGTCAGCATTTTAATCGTAGTTGATTTACCAGCTCCGTTTGGACCAATGTAACCAATAAAGTCACCTTGATGAATGGTGAAACTGACGTCTTTGACCGCCTCCTTTGTACGATATTCTTTGGAGAATAAGGTACGCAATCCAGAGAAACGGCCTTCTTTTACAACGGGGGTACGGAAATGTTTACATATATTTGTCACTTCAATTATAGGCGTATGATATAGCATAGTCCTCTCCTTTTTAACTACCTGTACTTTGGTATTTCGATAATCCAAACTTCCAGAATCGTAAGCTACAGGCTAGACTAAATAATGCCGCTACAGCAACACCGAACAGAACCCAGGAACCCCATTGCCCACGTAAAATAAAGAGGGCAGGGATGTAGTTTACAAGACCCACCGGAATGATGATGAGAAGGATCGATTGTAACCAAGTTGGATAAAGAACTAAGGGGTATCTAGCGGCAGTATGTGAAGCATCTTCGGTTAACGTCTGTAATTCAGATATACGTGTAATCCAGAAACCTACCGTCGCTGTTGCTAGTCCAATTGAGAATAAGATGATGGCACCTGTTCCAATCGTGATAAGAGTATAGGGAATTGCGATCCATGTGATTTGACCTGAATGGATCATGCCATTCATAGCCCAACAAAGGATGAACCCACCTTGGAGAAGTTCACCGAGCATAAGTCTGGAATTCTGAGACATTAAAGCTAACAATATGGGGATTGGACGGGTTAACAGTTGATCTAATTCACCGCTAACTAAGTAATTCTCAAGGTGATGAACGTCGTTCGCAAGCGTCCGATATAACGTTTTGGAGAGCGTCATCGCACCGAATAGATAACCAACTTCATATAGAGACCATCCCTTGATATTACCGAATTTATATAGAACGATAGCAATCATTAGAAATTCAGCGATCTGAATCACTGCAGCAAGAATGGATGCTAACATAAAGTTGAGCTTGTACTGCATGCGGCTTCGAATAGACGATTTAATTAGGATGCTATATATCTTTAACCAGTCAGGATACCTCATCCGCCTTGCACCTCTACTTTCTTGCGCAGAACCTTGGTGAAGGCTAGACAGAGCAGTGTCAGTAGAATACACCATGGAATTGAGCCAAAGAGTAAGAAGCCATTCTCAAAACCAAGATAAATACGGGTTGGAACATACAATAGGAAGGGATATGGTGAGATCCAAGCGATTGCTTGTAGCCATTCAGGTAGCCACTCTATAGGAATAAAGAAGCCAGCAAGGAGATTAATCATGGCGTGATTGGCCCAGTAGAGCCAACTTGATTCAGTAGTCCAAAGTGCGGTTGCTCCGATAAGATAGTTCATACAGATTGATAGGTAAGCAGCGCATAATAAGGCTAAAAAGGAATACATAAGGGTCGATCCTTGATGAGGTAGCCGAAGAGAAAACAGCAGAATATACATCACATAAATAGGGATGGACTTAAACAGGAATTGATAGGCGATTTGACCCCACTCACGACACATCAGATGTGTGAATAAGTGAATCGGGCGCATGAGATCTAGTGAAATCTGACCGGTACGCACTGATTGTGGGATGCCTAGACCATTTGTTGTAAATCCAGAGACCCAGAGGGATGCTTGAGTAAAAGCAATATAGCCGACCATGCCATGTACCCCATATTCTCCTAACGAGCGATCCTGACCTATGCCGATCCAGACATAGGCGTAAATATAGCCAAACAGCATACTAGCCACATTATGTAGCATGTGTGCACCACGGTATTGAAGATTCCGTGAATAAGCCTTTGAAGCCAAAGTGAAATAAAGCATGCAACACCTCCGATAAGTTTAGTGTGACGATGAGATTCGTCAACTTCAGTCAAGGCGAAATGAGAGAAGGGATTTATCATACCAAAATATGGTTATTGAGGCAAGGTTAATTTTAGTGGATACGTACGAGGGAAGATGTCACTACAGACAAAGGAGACCACTGAAAAAAGTCCATACACATTGTGTAGGAGGTCGCTACGATAACGAACTGTCCTTACGATCGTTGTTGCTCTCAGATTTCTTGATTATATATCCTCAATAGCGGTTGAACAACCATCTCTTATTCTAAGTCCATACATAGCCATTTACGATATCGTCGTCCCTAAAGATAATATGCTACGTCAGATAAATGACCTCATTGACTCTTCTTTTGTTCAACAAGAATTACAAAATAAATATTGCCTCGATAATGGTCGCAATGCAGTTCCTCCTATTCGTATGTTCAAATATTTACTATTGAAATCAATCTGACATGCAAATGCAAGGTGCCATGGCAATATTTTCTGTCTGTTAATCTCAAGCGAATTATTACACTCATAAAAGAATCAAAGTGAAAAAAATAAAAAGAAAGGCGATGTGGCGTTTGAATATGAACGGAAAATCGCCTTTTTGATTTTAAACATGTCTTCAACAAATGAAAAACGTACGTTTTTCAGTGGCCTCCAGACAAAGAGGGATAACCTCTAGATAGTGGAGTCTAGAGGTTATCCCATTGCAAAGCGAACGTAAGATCAAATTATTACGAAAGATGATAATAAATATGCACTAAATCCTGCTGAGCCATAAATATTATAGGGGAAATGTTAATAAGCTCCTCGGATGTGGGCTTCTACATGCTGGTCATAGAATGAACGCAGTCGATCCAATTCCTCAGGCGTATATGATGCAACATCAACGGTACCAAGATTGTCTTCTACCTGTTGGACATTTTTGAAGCCAGGAATAACACATGTTACATTCGGCTTCTCAAGGATCCAACGCATCGAAGCACGTGCCATATCCACTCGGCCCTCCGCGATCCATGCTAACTCTCTAGCAAGTTCTACGCCTTTGGAGAAAGGTAATCCCCCGAAGGTCTCACCAACATTGAATTGTTCACCATTGGCATTAAAGTTACGATGGTCATCTGTAGCAAATGTACTGTTCTCATTGAATTTACCTGTAAGTAGTCCGCTTGCCAGAGGTAATCTGACTAGAATTCCTACGCCCGCAGCATGTGCCTTCGGAAATAGCTCATTAGCTGGCTTTTGGCGAAGGAGGTTAAATATGACTTGAAGTGCTTTTAGACCCGGAACGTCCAAGCAGAATAATCCCTCCTCGATCGTCTCTACACTGACGCCGAAATGACGGATCTTTCCTTCCTGTTGTAACTTCTCTAGTACTTCAAAGACTCGACCATCCTTCAGAATGGCAAGTGGCGGACAGTGTATCTGATACAAATCAATTCTTTCACGTTGCAATCGCTTTAGACTATTCTCACAATACTGACGAATGGCTTCTTCTGAGTAATTGGCGGGGTCCTGAATATCACCTGCACGGCAAAATTTCGTAGCAATATGTACAGTATCTTCTTTACCTTTCGTGGCTGTAGCTAGTAACTCCTCTGCATGCCCCGAACCGTAAACATCTGCCGTGTCAAAGAAATTAACACCTTCATCCATAGCATGTTGAAGACCGGCAATAGCTTCTTGATCATTAGAATTTCCCCAATCTCCTCCAATAGCCCACGTTCCAAAGCTAACCTCACTAACCTTCAGTTCAGTATTGCCTAGTATACGATATTTCATATATTCTCCTCCTCAATAACTATAGTTCGATCTATCTATCAACATTAAACAATAATGAAATCGTTTGCAAGCATGTTAATTGTTGCTTCGTCCAATCGACATTGTTGAACTTAAGATGGGTGATGAAGGAATTATCGTACAGATGAAGCGATTGGGCTGAATTTTGCAGAGATATACAGAAGAAAAGGAAATTATCATCTCGCTTGTAATCCTATAAACTTGTGAGAAAAGGAGACATTATTCTAGTCCATGCAGTACGTTCCCTTTGCGAAGCTTTTAACGGTAATAGCAGGTTTTCCTGCATAGAAATCATCATGGTACCAAGCCACCACAGCAATTTCGGCTTGCTTATCGTTTTGAATGAATATGAAATCGAAATGAAGAAAGATTCTCTAATCCATGGTTAAGAATGTTATCCTTCTTTGATTCTTATAATCTACTGGACTGATCCCGACTCGGCTTTTGAATACGCGACTGAAATAATATTGATTTGTATAACCAATTTTGATCGCTAGATCACCAATTTTAATGTTATGCATGGAGTCATCCATAATTTCCTTTGCTTTCGAGATGCGAAGCTCCGTCAGGTATTCCAGAAAAGATGCTCCAACCTCATGTTTCATTCGCTTACTCAAATACGTAGAGTTGATGTGAAATAAGGCTGCTACATTAGGTACCGACAGTTGTGGATCATTGTAATGCTGGTTAATATAATCTATTATCTTCTCCATTATCGGAGAGAGTTCAGGGGATTGTAGTATCGGCGGGTGCTGCACAATATCCTTTTCTTGTTCAATGACCACATCAGGATGAAGGTCGTGCAAGTGGTTGCATATCTTTGCCAGCAAAAGATTGAGATCACTCTTGGGCACGGGCTTCAACAAATAATCATAAGCATGCAATTGAACAGCTCTTCGTGCATATTCGAAATGATCGTATCCGCTTATAATCACTACCACCATGTGAGGATATCGATTCTTCACGAATTGGACTAGATCGAGGCCTTTCATTCCCGGCATATTAATATCCGCAAATAATACATCCGGTGTAGATTGTTCAATTAGAGATAGAGCCTCGTCCGCGTTTCTTGCTTCTGCTGATGCTTCAAAAGGTAGCCGGCTTTCTTGAATAAATTGGCGTAATCCTTTACGAATAATCTTCTCATCATCCATGATCAGGACTTTCCACATCTTTGTCACCTCCAAGCGGTAAGTTTAACGTCATACGCGTGATTCCTTTTCCACTGCTTATCTGTAAACCGTAGAGATCGCCATAAGCCAACTTAATGCGTTTATTCACACTGTATAGACCGAAACCAATCTCACCATTTCTATCTTTTCCGTTATGCAACATTTCCTGAAGCGATGCCAATCTTGATTCTGGGATATCAACTCCGTTATTCTCAACGGTGACTAACAATTGACCTTCTTGTTCATATGCGTTGATCGAAATTTTACTTTTTTGGTCAGTTAGCCTTTTGATTCCGTGATAGATGGCATTTTCAACGAGCGGTTGAAGTATGAAGCGAATGATATGCTGTTGTTCTAAATGTTCATCATAGCGCAGTTCGTACTCTAGAATATCCTCATATCGAACACATTGAATGTTCATGTAGCTCTCGACATGTTGAAACTCTTTTTCCAATATTACAGATTGACTGCCACAACCCAGCCCAAGCCGGAAATAGGTACCTAGAGATTCAACGATTTCCACGACATCATTTGCTTCATGACTCGCAGCCATCCATTGAATGGTATCCAGTGTATTATATAAAAAATGTGGCTTAATCCTTTCGTGAATCATTTGTAGCTCCATTTCTTTCTTCTCTTGCTGAGATTGATACAGCTTAATAAGCATTTGATTGAAGCCACGCCCCAACTCACCAATCTCATCGCGGCGTTGATCGTTGGATCGCACGCTCCAATCCCCAATCTCTACTTGTCTCATCAATTGACGTAATGCATGTAATGGCTTAACTATGGAGGAGCCTAGTAATATAACAAGAATCAAAAAGAAAACTCCAACTACGATTCCGACCATAAGGGCCGACCGCTGAGTCTTTATGATACCTTGGGAGAGTTGGGATTCCGGTACTTGAAAGATGAGTCTCCAACCTGGAACAGCAGCGATGGAAGCTGTAAAGGTGGACAGTGGTTCTCCGGAATACTCTGACTCTGATTGGGACTGTGAAGATTCTGAATTCACAATAAGTGATCCACGTCCGTCATAAACCATAATCTCTTGTGCGATTTCTTTCATTTTATCGATGGGAACTGCGGCTGAAATGTAAGCAACATCTTGATTTAAAAGCGGTTTAACGCGATATAGGATTACGACGATATCTGCTTCATTGGCCGCCTTGGAAGTAATTACGTTGCTAACAATGTAGGGGGCATCCGAAGAGATAAGTTCTGTATAATAGTCTCGGTTTAAGATGGAGAAGGACTTGCTATCTGACGTCCAGGATACGCCATTGTGATTTACGATCCGAATAGACTCGTAATCATGACTACGTCGTTGTTCTAGCTTGCGACTTTCGAGTAACAGTTCATCCCGAGTCCATTGGTGATCCGCCGCGAGGGTCGCGAGCATTTCGATTTCTCCGGTCCTCTGCTGAAACCAATAGGATATTTGTTCGCTCCGGGCATTGACGATCTGCTGGGTTAGGGATTCGTTGAGCGGCACGACCGTTCGTTCCATTTCCAAGCAAATGGTACCCAATAACGCCAGAAATAATAAGAGAAAGCATCCTCCAGTATAATACGTAATTTTTCGTTGTATAGATTTCATCCCATTATTACAGCATATTGGCACCCAATGTGAAGTGAGAAGAATCACTTGTCCGAAATGGATAAGAAAAGCCGAAATGTGTAAATACATTTGGCAAGGTATATCCTAAAATGATATTTGTACTATTTTTCACAATGTATAACGTTCAATATAAACAGGATTAGGGGAGAAGTTATGAGAAGACACACGGGGAGAATATGTTCAATTATGATGGTGCTGGTGCTTGTATTCACGATGGTCGCTTGTGGATCAAAGAATGCATCAGATGATACGACTACTGCTATTGGAGTTGGTAATGGAAAGCATGGTGACATTAAAGTGGAGGTAACCTTTGTAAATGGAGGAATTACCGAAGTGAAGGTGCTAGAGCAGAAGGAGAACAAAGTTCTGTCAGAACCTGTATACACCCAATTGAAAGAAAATGTGATGCAGTCAAATAGTGTTGAAGTCGACGTGATCAGTGGATCTAGTGAGACAAGTAAGGGGTATTTAGATGCGATTGCGGATGCAATTGCTAAATCTGGCATTGTGTTAGCGACAGGTAGCACAGCAACAGGTGCTAAGGAGCTTGGTGAGTCTGAACAAACCTATGATGTAGTTATTATCGGTGCAGGCGGTGCTGGGTTAAGTGCAGCACTAGAAGCGGGAGAGGCCGGAAAAAGTGTCGTTGTCTTGGAAAAAATGCCAACCATTGGCGGTAATACACTGATCTCCGGTGGGGAGATGAATGCCCCCAATAACTGGGTTCAACAAGCGCTCGGTATTACCGATGATAGTGTTGAATTATTTTATGAGGATACAATGAAGGGTGGCGATAACCTGGGCCAACCCGAGATTGTGAGGATTCTGTCCGAGAAAGCGCTTGGATCAGCTGAATGGTTACATGATGTGGTAAAAGTTGAGTTCTTACCGGATCAATTATTCCAGTTCGGGGGACATTCGCGCAAACGTGCACTTATCCCTGTCGGTCACACGGGAACGGAAATGATTACCAAACTTAAAACCAAGGCGGATGAGCTAGGAATTGCGATCAAGACGAACATGAAGGCAGAGCAATTGCTGACGGATGAGAGTGGTAAAGTAGATGGAGTCATAGCAACAACTAACGATCAAAAGATAACCTTTCATGCAAATAAAGGCGTTATTATAGCGACAGGTGGATTTGGTTCTAATATAGAGATGCGTAAAAAATATAATCCGGAAATGGATGAAACCTATATGTCTACAGACACGCCAGGGACGACTGGAGACGGAATTATTATGGCTCAGAAAATCAATGCAGATATTACGAATATGGAGAATATTCAAACTTATCCAGTCTGTAATCCCATCACAGGTGTAATTTCACTTGTGGCTGATTCCCGGTTCGATGGCGCGATACTGATTAACCAAGGTGGAAAGCGGTTCGTGGAAGAATTGGAACGACGCGATGTGATTTCGCAGGCCATTCTGGCACAAGAAGGTCGCTACGCTTACCAATTCTGGAATCAGCAGATTGCTGATATCGGAAAAACGATTGAAGTGCATCAAGATGAGTATGAACAATTAATCAAGGATGGTCTACTCTACAAGGCAGATACCATTGAGGACGCAGCAAAATTCTTCGATGTAGATGTAAAGACGCTACAGGAGACTGTGAGCAAGGTTAATGAGTATGCGAAGACGGGTAAAGATCTTGATTACAATCATCGCGGTGGGCTCATTTCACTAGAAAGCGGTCCTTATTATATTCAAAAAGCAATTCCTTCGGTTCATCATACGATGGGTGGATTGGTCATTGATACGAAGGCCCATGTTCTGACGAAAGAAGGGACTGTTATTCCTGGGCTATTCGCCGCTGGAGAAGTTACTGGTGTGGTTCATGGGGGTAACCGATTAGGTGGAAATGCCATATCTGACATTGTTACTTTTGGCCGAATTGCGGGTCAAGAGGTCGCAAAGTAAATAAAATATAGCGTCATTTATTTGAAAATGGACTGGGTAAGGGAATTTCCTTATCCAGTCCATTTGTGTGTGTTCTCCTGTTGCTACAGAGAGCACATAAGAAATAGTAGCTGCTTCGAGGAATATCTAGTATTAGAGGTGCAACTTTATAGATCCTTTATAAATGGGAGACAACCATTTCACACCTTGTGGTGTTAACGTATCTGCAAGTAAATGAGAAAGATAACTAGTGGTCGCTACAGCCATTAAGCCTTTAACTTGTAGTTGCTGTTCCATGCCATAACTGATGATTCCCCATATACATACTGCCCACACGGTGTGGGTCATTCCTCGATGTCTCAACCAAGGTGCCCATGCAATAAATAGGCCAAGACCGATTAACCACATCATATTAAAATACCAACCACCATACATGATTAAACCACCGATCAGACTGACCAGAGCATTACGAATCAATCCCTCTTTGGTAATGAAGCCAAATAGTAAAGCAATTAAACACACGATAGAATACTCCGGATAAAATGACTGTTCAGATAGAAATAAAAAGGTTAGCACGGATACGGATATGACACCGCCCCAGACAAGGAGTTGACGAAGTTGTTTGGAGACTTTGCCAATTCTCGAGCTTAGAATACTGGGTCCATCAAGATCTGCACTCAAAGCTGAAAAAGCCGATACTGCAATATAAATAGCTGCATTCTGGACCGTAAATGGATAATACATGGCGGCAGCAACACCGATAACTGTTCCAATAGCAAGATGTGTGGTACCTTTCATAGAACCTCCTGTGACTGACAAAATTGAATTGAAATCTGAGATGCAAACGTATGTTTGCTGTATTATTATACACACAGATCCTATATAGAAACAAGATCATTTCTAAAGAGAATCCATTCATTTCAGAAAGCTAGATGATTCTTTATTAGGATGTGCAACCTTCCAAGTATTGTAAGCGTCTTTTAAGAAAGCGCGTCTGACTCTGAATCACAGATTTAAGAAGATCTTGATCGGAATTGGTAGCGTTAATTGAAGAGAAGTGGGAGGAGAAAACACATGCGTAAACGGGGGTTTATTTGCATTCTGTTATTATCTATGTTGTTACTAACTAGCTGTGGTTCTGCATCTAATTCGGATCGAGCGGGGAATTTAAACGATGCTGCAGAACAGACGGATTTCAAAGCAGACAGTAGTACGGAAGCTTCTGCAAACTCACAAGTCACTGCTAAGGATGTAGCTGTAGAATCTGCCTCTCTGGCAAAGAAAGTATCCGAATCCGAAGTAGTGACAGGCCAACAGACGGGTACAACATCTACACCTGCGGTACCTGTTGATCAACTAGCTGGGTTTAATAGTAGTGCTTCAACGGCAGAGGCACTGAACAAGAAACTCATATATACCGCTAATCTAGTGATGCAGGTCAAGGACTACGCAACGACACAGTCAGAAGTGAGAAATTTGGTCTCCCTCTCGGGGGGATATATTGTAGAATTTACAGAGAATCAGTCTACACAAGAGGTCGGAGGCTCCTTTATACTTAAAGTGCCAGCGAATGGATTTGCATCGTTATTAAATAATATAGAGAAATTAACACATGAGTCGCTACAACAAAGTATCAAAGGTCAAGATGTATCAGAGGAATATGTAGATCTGGAATCTCGTCTGAAAGTAAAGGAACTCATGGAGACGCAGTATACAGAGTTTATGAAAAAAGCAACAAAGACAACTGAATTGGTAACTTTCGCGAATGAGTTAGGTGCAATCCAAGAGGATATTGAACAAATCAAGGGGAGAATGCGATACATTAACAAAAACGTATCGTACTCTACGATAGAAATTCGATTGTATCAACCGGAAGGTAAGGTCGACCCAGCCATAGTGAAAGAGGAGAAGGAACCGCTATTGGAACGCGCGAACGATGCTCTTAAGGGAACGATAGATGTGCTTACACTCTTGTTCCAGTGGTTAGTTGTTATTCTGTTTGGTGCTTTACCTGTCTTACTGGTAGGGATTGTTGTGTGGATAGCTATATGGTTGACACGTAGAAATAGAGTTCAGAAGCAACCGAAGCATAAGGATGATTTTCAGGACCCGTCTGATGATCTTAAGTGATCACTATTAATCTAATATAAGCTATACAGCATGAAAAAGAGGCCCATTAATGAAATGGGCCTCTTCATTATTTATTTAGAACTTGAAAATGTGAATGGTTCTTTGGAGTTGGAAAACAGCATTGTTCATCGCTTCAGCTTCATCAGCAACGGCTTGAATTGAAGACATCTGATCATTCATGGTTGCAGATACCTGCTGTGTTCCGGCAGCCGATTGTTCGGTAATTGCTGAGATATTCTGAATGGAATAAGAAATCTTATGAGCACTTTCCAACATCATGTCGCTCTCATTGGAAAAGGAAGCGATCTGTTCGGAAATATATTGAACACTTTGGACAATTTGTGTAAAAATTTGTTCTGCTTCATGAATCATTTCATTCTGCTGACGTACGACTTCTTCGTTAATATTTATATGTTCAATAGCTTGTTGTACATCTTGTTCTATACTTCTTACTAGGCTGAATACACCTTGGGTAGAAGAAGCTGACTCTTCGGCTAACTTACGAACTTCTTGAGCGACAACGGCAAATCCTCTACCGTGTTCACCGGCCCGTGCTGCCTCAATGGAAGCGTTCAATGATAATAGATTTGTTTGTTCTGCTAAATCGGATATGGACTTGGTAATCGTAGTGATCCGCTTTGCGTTTCTGGAGAGTGCATCAATGGTATTGGCCACCTGTTGAGTAGCATGAATATTCTTCTTCATACCTTCAGATTGTTGAGCAACAGAATGACGACCACTTTCTACAAGGTGTAACGTATGTATTGAACGTTCATTCATAGATTTGGTTGAATTCGTATAATTACTTACCTTTTCTTCGATATCTTGAATGGATTCTGTCATACCTGCGATATCTTGTGATATTTCATTGGAACCAATGGCCAGTTCATTTGATGAATGTGCTACTTGTGTCATAGCTAGTTTAAGATCTTGATTCTTATCGGTTATACCTCGACTAGTTGCCATAACTTGTTTCGTAATACCAGATGCTTCATTGAGTATTTTTGTGAGTTTATCAATCATACTGTTGAAGGACTGATTTAATTTAATCATAGAACCTGTTTCGTTAGCTCGTTCCCGGAAGTCACCTTGGGCA
This sequence comes from Paenibacillus sp. Y301, assembly GCF_059445505.1. Taxonomy (NCBI): domain Bacteria; kingdom Bacillati; phylum Bacillota; class Bacilli; order Caryophanales; family Paenibacillaceae; genus Paenibacillus; species Paenibacillus sp. Y301. Next base: position 337,734 of record NZ_JCAIUL010000003.1, read on the forward strand.
ATACGTGAAGTAACCATAGAGATCTCATCGAAAGATGATGAAAGCGTTCTCTCAATAAAAAGAGCTAGAGGATAAGTGAGAGCTAGCAATACTATGAGTAGTATAATCCCAATGAGTATTTCTCCAATCACAATAAAAGTTGCAAGGACAGGAAGTGAAAATAATGCCGCAACGAGATAACATCCAATAATAATTTGTCGAGAAAGTGGAAGTTTTAATAACCAAGACATGATAAGCATCCTCCTATGTATAACTAGTTTTTCATATAATACCATCATATGGGATAAACAGTCTATATAATTAGGTCTATTCCTCTTTAATATAGGATAAAAGACCTGCATCAGTCTATAATATGTTTGTTTTTGTCCGATTTAATATCTATTCAAATACAAACAAATGTAATACAATATAAAAAAACATCATTTAACTTTGGAGGTGATTTGTCCGTGGTATTAAATAAGTGGAATGAAATGAAAGCGGTTAATTTAAATGCAGGGTTAGATGAACTCGTCTATCGCTCGAATATCATCGGAGAAGATCGACAAGTGTGTAATTGGGGTGGTGGTAATACGTCTATGAAGACGATAACCACAGATTTCAGAGGTCGTGAAGTTGAAGTGATGTGGGTGAAGGGGAGTGGTTCAGATCTCGCAACGATGAGAGCACAGAATTTCACGGGATTACGCTTGGATGATATCCGTCCTTTGTTTGAAAAGACAGATATGAGCGATGATGAAATGGTGCAATATTTGACCCATTGTATGCTGGATTCGAAACACCCAAGGGCTTCTATTGAGACATTGCTCCATGCCTTTTTGCCATATCAACATGTCGATCATACACATCCAGACGCTATAATTAGTATATGTTGTTCAGATAACGGGAAAGAAATTGCACGGCAAATCTATGGAGATCGCTTCGTCTGGGTTCCTTACATTCGACCTGGATTTGAATTGTCTCAAATGATTGCGAAAGGTGTATTAGCCAACCCACAGGCTGAATTGGTACTGATGGAGAAACATGGTCTGGTGACTTGGGGAGATACGTCGGAAGCTTGTTATGCCAAAACGATTGAAGTTATTAATGAAGCTGAAGCATACATTGAGAAGCATGTGAACCAAGACAAGATATTTGGTGGACGGGTTACGGAAGCACTTCCTGAAATAGAACGTAAAAATATCATTTCTAAGATTGCACCTCTTATAAGAGGCTTAGTAAGTCGTGAGGAAAAAATGATTCTGACATTCGATGATGCAGAGGACGTGCTGCAATTTGTTAACAGTCTTGACTCTGCTAGATTATCTCAAATCGGTGCAGCGTGTCCCGATCATCTGGTTCATACAAAAGTCGTGCCGCTATTCATCGATTGGTCTCCCAATGAACATGACTTGGAAGGATTAAAAGAGAAATTAATAGAAGGCATCAACAAGTATAGAGATCAATATACATCTTACTTCATACAGAACAAGCATGAAGGTGATGTTATGTTCGACTCCTCACCTAGAGTCATTCTTATTCCCGGACTCGGTATGATGAATACAGGTAAGAGCTGGTCCAATTCAAAAGTGAGTGGTGCTCTATATCACCGAGCTATTGCTGTTATGAGAGGAGCTACAACACTTGGACAATTTGTCTCTCTTAGCGAGAGTGAATCTTACAATGTAGAATACTGGCCTCTTGAATTGTATAAATTATCGCTAGCACCAGCAGAGATGGAATTCTCGCGGAAAGTAGCCTTTATCACAGGGGGAGCGGGTGGAATTGGGAGCGAAACTGCCCGCAGATTAGTATCTGAGGGCGCACATGTTGTACTAGCGGATCTCAATTTGGAAGGTGCGCATAAGGTAGCGGCGGAGATTAACGTGCAATATGGTGAGAACAGAGCCATCGCTGTGCCAATGGATGTAACCAAGGAAGAAGATATTTTGAATGCTTTCGCTGAAGTAGCGTTGGTGTATGGTGGAGTAGATATTATTGTGAACAATGCGGGTCTAGCCACATCGAGTCCATTTGATGAGACAACTTTGAGCGAATGGAATCTTAATATTTCAGTGCTCGGCACGGGGTACTTTTTAGTGGCTCGTGAAGCTTTTAAATTGATGAAAGAGCAGGACATTGGAGGAAGCATGGTATTTGTTGGATCTAAGAATTCAATATATGCTGGCAAAAATGCATCCGCGTATAGTTCAGCTAAGGCACTTGAAGCCCATTTAGCCCGCTGTATCGCAGCGGAAGGTGGGGAATTCGGTATTCGTGTTAATACTATTTTGCCCGATGCCATTCTACAAGGATCAGCTATTTGGAACTCCAACTGGCGTAATGAACGTGCAGCTGCTTATGGGATTGGACCGAATGAGTTAGAAGATTATTATCGTAAACGTACGACGCTATTGGTTAATATTTATCCGAAAGATATCGCAGAAGGAATTGCATTCTTTGCATCATCCCTGTCTGAGAAAACAACGGGATGTATGTTAACGGTGGATGGCGGAGTTCCTGCAGCTTTTACAAGGTAGATTATATCTAGTGAATCAAAGAGAGGAAGGAAGAGTATGATGGACCGCGCGTATGTATTGTTTGAGGAACAGCAACATGCTAGAGGGATTAACCTTGATCAAGTGAAACGTAAGTTGAAAGCGCTTCGTATAGAGACACCTTCTTGGGGATATGGGGATTCAGGAACACGTTTTAAGGTGTATCCGAAACAGGGTGTTCCTCGAAGTCCTTTTGAAAAGTTGGAGGATGCAGCGCAAGTTCATGCTTTCACCGGGCTTGCTCCTTCGGTTGCTATACATATCCCTTGGGATAAGGTAGACGATTACAGCCAATTGCGAGCTTATGCAGAGGGCTTGGGTCTTAGCATCGGAGCAGTGAACCCGAATCTTTTTCAAGAAGAAGATTACATGCTTGGCAGTGTTACAAATTCCGATGCTAAGATTCGAAGAAAAGCGACAGATCACTTATTAGAGTGTGTTGATATCGCTAAGGAGACAGGGTCGAAAGACATTAGTCTATGGTTCGCAGATGGCACTAACTATCCGGGACAGGGTCATATCCGTAAGCGTAAAGCGTGGATATATGAGGCTTTGTCAGAACTTTATAAGAAATTAACACCTCATATGCGGATGCTCATTGAATATAAATCATTCGAACCTGCCTTCTACCACACCGATCTAGCGGACTGGGGAATGGCATACAATATGGCTATGAAGCTTGGCCCGCAAGCAGAAGTACTGGTAGATACAGGCCATCATGCACAAGGGACAAATATAGAGCACATTGTGGCGTATCTTATTGATGAGAAAAGGTTGGGTGGATTTCATTTTAATAGTCGTAAATATGCAGATGATGATCTGATCGTCGGTTCGGTTAATCCTTATGAGTTATTCCTTATATTCTATCAAATTATTAGCGCGTCAGAGGAGCAAGATGCTGGTATTGTTCAGACTGTGAATAACATCGCATATATGATTGATCAGAGTCACAATATTGAACAGAAGATTCCGGCAATGATTCGTTCAGTACTGAATGTACAGACTCAGTTCGCGAAGGCACTTCTAATCAATCATGATGAAATAGAGGAAGCCCAATCTCGTAATGACGTTCTAGCGGCAGAAGATGCCGTTCGCTCAGCATATGAAATCGACGTAACTCCATTACTTCATGCCATTCGGGAAGAGCAGAGTCTACCATTGAATCCGATGAAGGCTTATATGGAGAGTAGTTATGAACAAGACATTCAGGTAAGGGGTAAGGGTGGTGCAAGCTGGTGAGAGTGCTAGCTTACGATCTTGGAGCCAGTAGTGGAAGAGCAATGAGTGGCAGTTTGAGTGATACCTTGATCGAAGTTGAGGAAATTCATCGCTTCTCGAATGACCCTGTACAGGTAGGAGAACGACTCCACTGGGATATCTTACGTTTATTCCATGAGATCAAGCAAGGATTGGTGAAGGCGAAACATCAGGGGATTACGATCAAGAGCTTGGCAATTGATTCATGGGCTGTAGATTTCGGGATGATCGGACATCATGGAGAACTTATCAGTAATCCTTACCACTATCGTGATCTCCATACGAATGGAACAATGGAACGACTATTGACTCAGATTTCAGCGAAGGAGATATTTGGACGGACCGGTGTTCAGTTCTTGTCTTTTAATACGCTGTATCAGTTAGTAGCCCTTAAGCAAGCAGGTTCTTCCATTCTAAGAGATGGTAAACACCTGTTAATGATTCCTGATTTACTTCGGTATTTCTTAAGTGGCGAGATCTTCAATGAATTTACCAACGCTACGACTACGCAACTCTATAATCCAGGGATAGGAAAGTGGGACAATGCGCTGATTCAACAACTGGGATTTGAAGAGTCATGGTTCAGCGATGTTGTTCAGCCAGGTACGAATGTGGGGGGGTTACGATCTAGCATACAAGATGAGCTTGGGATGTCCTCGATTCCTATCTTTACTGCGGCTGAACATGATACAGCTTCTGCCGTTGTAGCTGTCCCTACTTTAGAACATTCATTTGCTTATTTAATATGTGGAACATGGTCACTTATGGGTACGGAAGTGCAGGAACCTGTACTAAGTGATACGGCACTTGAGTTGAATTTCACGAATGAAGGGGGCGCTTACGGTACCTATCGATTGTTAAAGAACATTATGGGGCTGTGGATTCTGCAAGAATGCAGAAGGAAATGGGAACAAGAGGGTTATTCTTATTCTTTCCCTGAACTTGTATTGCTCGCACAACAGGAGCCCTCATTCTTGACGATGATTGATCCGGATGATGCACGGTTCTTGTCTCCAGGAGACATGCCTGAACGAATTCGCACATACGCTGTGCAGACGGGTCAGCGTCGTCCAGATGGAATTGGCGCCGTGGTGAGATGCATTTTGGAGAGTCTTGCATTAAAATATCGATATGTATTGGAATTAACGGAACGCTTGTCCGGAAACACTTTTCAGGGACTTCATATGGTTGGAGGCGGCATTCATAATACATTGTTGTGTCAATGGACGGCGAATGCAATAGGGAAGCCAGTATGGGCAGGACCGACCGAAGGAAGTGCTATTGGCAATATGGCAGTGCAATGGATTGCTCAGGGGGATCTAAACGATGTATGGGAAGCCCGACGCGTGATCAGAGATTCTTTCCCGATCGCTATTTATGAGCCTGAACAGTCTGATCTATGGGAAGAGGCATATGGTACTTTTCGACAATTAACGCTGATGTGTCCTAAATAAAGTAGTAGAAAGAGGTAAGTTATGCTAGTTGCAGAACGATATGAGAAAATTGTTGGTTTGGTGAATGATAGAGGGAGCATCCGTGTATCGGAACTCAGTGAGTTATGCCGAGTGACAGAGGAGACGATCCGTCGAGATCTTGATCGATTAGAGAAGTCAGGTCGGTTACGTCGTTCTCATGGTGGGGCAGTAAATATCAAGGATCATCACCCCGAGACGCCCTATGGGGAACGAGAGATTATGCATGCTGACGAGAAGAGGAGAATCGCCCAGGAAGCCGTTAATCGAATAGAGCCAAATGATCGAATCCTTCTTGATGCGAGTACTACGGCGTGGTATATGGCTGCCAATCTACCGGATATCCCTCTCACTGTTCTAACTAATTCAATCAAAGTCGTGATGGAGCTGAGCGGTAAAGAAAAGATCCAAGTCATTTCTACAGGTGGATTGCTTGCTCAAAGGTCCCTATCATTTGTAGGTCCGTCGGCTGAGCGTTCACTAGAGGTCTATCATGTGGATAAATGTTTCTTTTCCTGCAAAGGGGTTCATTTAGAACGGGGAATTAGTGAGTCGAATGAATTACAAGCACAGGTGAAACAACGAATGATTAGTATCTCAGATCAGGTCTATCTGATGGCGGATTCTAGTAAGTTCGGATTACAATCGTTCACCCATGTAGTAGATCTTGATGGAGTTAGTGAGATGATTACAGATATGAGATTAGATCGAACACTTCTTCAGCAGTTAAATGAACGTTCTATCCTGGTGACAACCGTTTAATATGATGGATTGACAACACCTGCAGCACATGGCTTGGGAATCCATGATCTATAAAGATCCATAACATCATAAGGGTTCAGCATCTAGATTGATGGCATGAAAGTGAGGTGCGACGATGAAAGTGAGTATGTTTATAACCTGTATAAGTGATGCTGTGTATCCTCAAATAGGGGAAGCTATAGCTCGATTATTAGCGAGATACGGTGTCCTACTTGAATTTCCCTCTATTCAGACATGTTGTGGTCAACCTGCATTCAACAGCGGTTATTGGAAGGAAGCACGTGATTCGGCTAAGACGATTCTTGCGGCTTTTGATGATAGTGATTTCGTTATCGCACCTTCAGGATCGTGTATAGGAATGATTCATCATTATCCTAAGTTATTTGAAGAAGACCCCATACTTCTACAGAAGGCTAGGAGTTTACAGGACAAATCCTATGAGTTTACCCAATTCCTCGTGCAGGTACTAGGGGTTACTGATGTGGGGGCTACTTTCCCACATAAAGTAACATATCATCCTTCTTGTCATGGGAGTCGGTTGCTCGGCATTAAGGAAGAGCCGATGAGCTTAATGCATCATGTCAAAGGGATGGAGCTCGTTCCCCTACCCTTCGCTGAAGACTGTTGTGGATTCGGAGGAACCTTTGCAGTGAAGATGTCTGAGATATCCGGTGCGATGGTTATGGAGAAAGGTGATCATGTGTTGGAAAGTGAAGCGGAAGTATTAGTCGGCCTTGATATGGCCTGTCTTATGAACATTGCTGGTCATTTACGTTATCGGAATAGACCGATTCGTGTCATGCATTTAGCGGAGTTGCTATATGAAGGGGTGAAGCATGCATGAACAAGGCAGCATCTACATCTACAGTCAAAGGGCGTGCTGGACTCGCTTTAAATGACGACTTTCTAAGGAAGGCAGTCAAATTCACAACAGAGCGACTACGGGATGGCAAAAAAAGGGCTTCAGAGGAACAAGGGAACTGGGAAGAGTGGCGGGAACGCGGGCGACAAATTCGCTTACATACGATTGCTCATCTGGATTATTATTTGAATCAATTTGTGAATCAAGCTCGAGCGAATGGGGTTCATGTTCATTTTGCAGATACGGCTGAAGAAGCTGTGAAGATTACGTTAGCGATTGCTGAACACAAACAGGCCGCAAGCGTCGTGAAGTCCAAATCTATGGTGACAGAAGAACTTCATTTGAATCATGCTCTTGAATCCATCGGAGTAGATGTGGTTGAGAGTGATCTTGGTGAATATATTATCCAGTTAGCCGGAGAGACGCCATCACATATCATTATTCCAGCCATTCACAAGAATAGATATCAGATTGCAGACCTATTGTCGAAAGAAGCCGGAGAGACGCTTCTACCGGACACATCCATTCTTGCTGGATTCGTACGGAAGAAATTACGAGAGAAATTTCTTGAAGCAGACATCGGGATGACAGGATGTAACTTCGCTATTGCAGAGACAGGGTCAATCGTATTATTCGAGAATGAAGGCAATGCGCGCATGGTGTCGACCGTTCCTTCAACACAGATTACATTGATGGGGATGGAGCGGATTATTCCGTCATGGAGTGATCTAGAAGTGATGGCAACATTACTCCCACGATCGGCTACGGGGCAGAAATTAACGGTGTATATGTCTGGCATAACGGGGCCACGAAGGAAAGAAGATGCGGATGGACCCGATGAAATGCATATTATTATTCTGGATAATGGACGTTCCTTACAACTGGGTGATCCGGAATTCCAAGAACTACTGAACTGTATTCGTTGTGGGGCGTGCTTAAATGCTTGTCCTGTATACCGTCATATTGGCGGACACGCATATGGCGGGACATACAGTGGTCCAATTGGAGCTGTGTTAACACCTGCCTTAAATAAAAATATTGACCAGTGGGATGACATTGCTAGTGCATCGACCTTATGCGGGGCCTGTTATGAAGCATGTCCAGTTAAAATTCCATTGCATGACATGTTGATCTACTTGCGGAAGCGGAAAGTTGAACGAGGATTTGGAGACACCATGGAATCGATTGGTATGCGTGGATTCGCTGCGGTCATGTCTAACTCAAAGAGATATGAGAACGCTTTAAAAATGGGGAGGATTGCACAAAGACTTGTGGTTCGAAATGGAGAAATCACTTCTAAGTTAGGTCCTCTAAAAGGATGGAACAACTATCGTGTGGCTCCAAGTCTGTCCAAGCAATCGTTCCGTGAGCAATGGGGCACGATGGAGCAAGAAATTCGGCACGGACTACAAGACATGGACCCCACCGTCTCTAGTCGGATGGAAGACATCGTAAGAAATCGGAAAAAGGAAGGAGGAGGAGATGTACATGGCTGAGTCACATCAAGAATGGCTAGCACAGTTGGAATCAGAGTCTCATCTAAAGCAAGAACAATTCATGCAAGGGATAGCAGGAAGATTAGGGCGACCTCGACTCACGACTGCTCCTCCACACCCCTTCCAAGGAGCTCCAGGTTTCTGGAACTCCTTCGAATCTTCTTCAGATGAACGTATTCAACACTTTTCGGAGAATTTCACAGCGGCTGGTGGACATGTTCAAAGGTGCATCGATATGGAAGAAGTGCGTTTCTTTATAAAGGAGAAGGTACAACAATTATCTGCACGATCGATCATTCATCAGAATGAGGTTGAGCTGCATAATCTTCAGTTGGAAGAGTTATCGAATGTCGAAGTATTACAATGGAATAGCAGTCCCGATGAACACTGGATATCACGTGCAGCTGAAATGGACATTGGGATTGTTATGGCCGACTACGCAGTGTCACATACGGGTTCCATCGTCATACTCTCCTCCAAGGACAAGGGGAGATCCGTTAGTCTGTTGCCTACCGTACTTATTGCTCTTATTCCGATAGAACGATTAAAGACTCGCTTAGGTGAAGTGTTGATTCATTTCGATGATGCAGGAAGTGATAATCTACCCGCAGGTATTCATTTCATCTCGGGTCCTAGCCGGTCTGCAGATATTGAGAATGATCTTACGATTGGTGTGCATGGGCCTGGTGTTGTATTCGGATTGATCGTGGGATAATGGATCGGAATAGGTACTTTATATAACAATGCCATGAGCGGTCTAGATTAGCTCTCTTGGTATTGTTTTTTTGTTTTCTAGCGAAAGAGACAGAAGTTATTTATATAGGTCTAACGTATTAATTAAGTATACTTTTAATTAAAGTATATTGATTTAAGAATACTTTTAAAATATATTATAGGCGAAGTTAAAATAAAATTGATCGAGGAGGTTGTTTATGTCACGTTTGCGTGGAATATCGACTATGGTTGTATTGGTCATGTTGCTTCAGTTATTTCTTGCTGCTGTAGTCTCGGCTGGGGCCTATGATCCTGGGCTTCAGGAATCGGAACATGTTACAACAGGAGAGGATCTATTCCCATCTCTAATCATTAATGATTTCAACACGCAGGTGGATGCATTAGGCTGGAAAGCAGGCACGAATACGAAGGAGCTCAAATTTGTTACGAGCATCCTGAATGGACCTAATGGGCCTTATGAGGGTGCCGGAGCGTTAGAGCAGACTCCGGATAATGTGAAGGTGTATGAATGGCGGACGATTTATCGGGATTTCGATCAGCCGCTCGATCTTACCTCTTATCGTTATTTAGCCTTTGCGGCTAATAGCTGGGGATGGCAGTCTGCTGACTATGTTCTTAAGATCAATTTATATAGCGGTGACGATGTTTTTGAAAGCGTTGCCATGATTCGTCCGGACAGCTGGAAACGAGTGTTCATCAAGCTGGATGAATGGGCTGGACGTAATGCTGTGACGAAGATGGAAATTTCTTTTATGCAAAACTATGACCTTGCTGAAACAGCACCTGGTCAACCAGGCTATGACTACTGGAATGGTCACTTCCAGATCGATTATATTAGCGCTACGAATGCAATTGACTTCAGCTTTAATGCTGAGGGAGAAACGGAAGGCTTTACAGCTTCGACTGGAACGGTGGGAGCAACAGGCGGGGAGCTAGTCTATGAATGGGACGGAGAGGCTCTGCTAGAGTCGCCGGTATTAATGCTTGATACAGCTAAACGCAATGGCATGTCGTTGACTATGACGAATGGTTCAGGCGCCTCGGAGGTTCTCATACAGTGGAGAACGGGGGATGGCATTTGGAGTGAAGACAATATGAAACGTTTCACGATTCCGACGGAAGGAACATTTACCAAGGATTTTAACTTCTCAGATCAGTCAGGCTGGAATGGGCAAATTACAGCATTTCGAATCATACCGCATGCTTCTTCAGGAACCTTAAATGTAGATCAAATACGCTTTAAGCAATTTGCACAGCTGGAGAAGCCTTACGATGGAAAGGCACAAGCACGTATTGAAGGCGGAGGACTGGTGATCGACGGTACGTTGAATCAGGCATTCGTAGAGGCCCATCCTTCGGAACAGCTATACTTGCTTGAATTAGCTACTTATGAGGATGCGAAATTGGTGCTTGGGGCGGAGACACCAATCGCCGAAGCTAATCTTGCACAATCATTCCGGTTTGAAATTGGGTTAACCGATGGTAAACGCAGTCGGCTTTACTCTAAGTTTGTTGTTGTGGCTCGTACAGTCGAGGGTGAATATATAGCCATTGATGCCCCTCACTATGTAACCAATGCAGAGGCGATTGCTGTAAACACAGAGCCATTCCCACAAGCACAGAGCATTAAAGGACTACAGGTACAAATGACTGGAGATGCTCAGGAGCTTGGAATTAGCCACGCAGCACTGAACGTTGCCTATAACGAGCTTATGTATAAAGCTAATAATCATCCTGACAATACGATCGCTTACGAGATCGAGGGTGAGACCTATTATTTCCGCAAGGATAAGATTGAACGAATGGACAACGAGATTAAGAGCATGTCCGATAATGGCATACTCGTATCACTCATCTTGATAATGTATAACTCAAAGGATCCCGAAACAGCGAATGAATATTTAATCCACCCAGATTCGGAGCCAGGTGGTACTGTATATGCCTTGAATACAGCCAATGAGACTGGCGTTAAGTATGTAAAGGCAGCTACCAAATTCATGGCCGAGCGTTATTCTATGGCGAATGAGCAATACGGGCGAGCGGTTAATTACATTGTTGGGAATGAGATTGGACAGAATAAAGTATGGAACAATATGGGTCCCCAAACCGTTGATACCTATGTTCGTGAGTATGCACAGACGCTTCGTCTCGTTGATACGATCGTGAAGTCGGAGTATGCCAATGCGAGAACCTATGTGTCATTGGATCACTTCTGGAATGAGAACCTAGAAGGTGATTCCATGTGGAAGTACGATAACAAGGTCATTGTGGATCGTCTCACCCAGTTGACAGGTGCGGAAGGGGATTTCGCTTGGAATCTCGCATTCCATCCTTATCCAGAAGATCTGTTTAACCCACGGTTCTGGAACGACGCAACGGCAACGAAATCATTTGACACCAAGCGCATTACCTTCAAAAATCTAGAAGTTCTCGTAGATTACATGAAACAGTCTGATTATTTATTTGATGGTGCTATGCGCCGTATTATTTTATCCGAGCAAGGCTTCCACAGCTTGAGTAACTCTGCCGCTGACCAAGAGATTCAGGCAGCAGCTTACGCTTATGCCTATTACAAGGTTAAATTCTTGGATGGCATTGATAATTTTATTCTGCACCGTCACGTTGACCATGGACAGGAAGGGGGCTTGAACCTCGGTCTATGGACGCATACACCAAATTCAGTTATCGTTCCTGATCAACATAAGGCCAGTTATGATGTATTCAAATATATCGATACCAGCCGATCACTTGAGGAGACGGAATTCGCCAAAGCGATCATTGGCATTAATGATTGGAAAGAAGTTATTCCAAATTTTGACCCTTCCAAGCTAAATGATCGGTCTGAGCCTATGTTGACTGGATTGGATTTTATCCGAAAAACAGAGAACAACAGCAATGATGGCAGCTTTGAATCCAGTACAGATGGGTATGAGGCGTCTGATGAAGTCAGCTCAGTTGCCCGTGTTACAGGCGAGGCATTCAAAGGTGCAGGCTTTCTGAAGGCTACAATAAACAGTTCTTTCGGCATAAATTGGGCGGGTATACAGAGGACCTATGAGCAGCCAATCGATGTGAAGAAAACACCGTATTTCACCGCAGCGCTCAAGCTTCCTAATGCGAATCCAGAAAAGGACTACTATGCCAAGTTTATTGTTTATAGCGGCTTTGAAAGTGTAGAGGGAGTGGCTAAGATTGATCCGACTGCTGGCTGGCAGCAGCTAGCGCTTCCTCTTGATAAATGGAAAGGCGCTAAGTCAGTCGACCGGATCAAGATTTGGGTACAAACAGAAGGCGGTGACCCTTGGAAAGGTGAGCTGTACATTGATGAGGCAGCTTTCGCTAAGAAGGTAACGGAGAATAAAGATTACGTCAATCTAGAAGTAACCGCGAACAAGCTGTCCCAGAACCTAGAAGTCGGATCACAGATTTCTGTGATTGTAACGAATAATAGCTCTGACAAGCTTAATAAGAAGCTCAAAGTGGAAACAAGCAAGGTGCTTCAATTTTCTCCAAGTAGTGTTTCATTAGATGGTCTTAAAACAGGACAAAGTAAGACGGTTACGCTGACAGTTACGAAATATATAAAGAAAGAGGGGGAAGAGCCTAAGTTAATGTTGAAGTATGAAGAAAGAAGCTTCCAGTTTCCGCTGCAAGACAAAGATCCTGTAGTTGTACCTAGTGGTATATTGTATAGTTTCGAGGATGGTGTACAGGGTTGGACAGCAGGTGGAAATGTGGCAAGCATTACTGCTGTTCAATCCTTTGCTAATGGACCAACTACTCCCAATGAAGGCAGTTATGCATTAGCGGCTGTATCACAACCAGCTGCTGCAGATGCTTGGAAGACATTGAAGGTAACCGCTGCTACACCGATCGATCTAACTGCTTCGCCTGTATTCTATTATCATATTAATTCTTATGGTGGAGTACCTAACGCGACCTACGAGACAAGAGTAGTGCTCAAAAGCAGGACAGAGGCTTTTACACATACCGAGGCCATGTCACCAGACCAGTGGAATAAAATTGCAGTCGATATCTCAGAGTGGGCACATCACGGTTCGATCGATAATATCGAGATTTCATTCCGCGCAGTAGGTAATGCGATGGCATGGGCCCCGCAATTCCAAATTGATAACATTGGCAGTGAGCAATAAAATAAGTATCAGTGATTCAACTGCTCGTCTGAATGATATATTTACTGCCTACGACCGCATTCGGTTCTTAGACGAAATATTTTTAGGCGCTGATCGGTAATGAAGATTCTGTGAACGAATATAACGACCGAATTTTATATTCATTAATCGTTCTGGCAGTGTGAATACTGCGACAGACAACGAAAGGGACCGCTGTGCCTATATTAGGGCAATCGGTTCCCTTTTTTTGAAAGGAATATCTCGATAATCACACCAGAATTAATTCAGTATATTTAGTTGATATTGAATAGAATTAAGTATATTATCAAAAGTAAAGAATACTTTGTTTTAAAATTTAAGCTTAACAATAGTAACTTTGATCATCAATTGTGGAGCTCTTGTTATATGAAGTGTGTTGGCATCTAATTCGAGGGGAGGCAATTAGGATGTATGATAAAGATGATCTCCATTTAGTCGATCAATGGGGAGGGGTTGACGGGCTTGGAAGAGAGCTGCCATCCAGGGATGAAGCTGGCCCGATACGCCCTGATCGATACGTAGGTCTGTTTTATTTTCTTTGGTTGGGTCAGCATGGGACATTGGGTCCTTATGACAACACCCAGATTATTACTAATTGGCCAGAGGCTGTACATGACCCGGAGCATCCGGCTTGGGGTCCTCCGAGCTCATTTCACTTTTGGGGCGAACCCTTGTATGGCTATTACTTAAATGATGATGCATGGGTACTTCGCAAGCATGTACAAATGCTGACAAGCTCCGGTGTGGACTTTGTTGTGTTTGATACGACAAACCAATCTATTTACAAGGAAGTTTATGATGTTCTGTTCCAGATTATGGACGAAATTCAAGGTCAGGGCTTCAAAGTGCCTCAATTTGTTTTCTACACGAACACGGAATCGGGCAAGACCGTCTTGGACATTTATGAGGATATCTATAAGACTGGTCGTTATGAGCACTTATGGTTTCGATGGAAAGGAAAGCCTCTAATCATTGGTAATCCCGATGAATGTAATGAAGAGCAACAGCAATTCTTCACATTCCGACTGAATCAATGGCCTAATGAAGATGGAAAGACGAATGGGTTCCCTTGGATTGAGTTTCAACGTCCGCAGCGTGTTTTTTATAACGATGAAGGTCAGAAGGAAATCATTAATGTCTCTGTTGCACAGCATCCGAGCATTGCCATGAGCGATACGCCCTTTTACGGGTATGGTGATAATTGGGGGAGAGACTATTATGAAGGAATGGAGCCAGTGGAAGCTGGCGCATCATTGGATACAATAAATCAGGGGATGAATATCGCAGAGCAGTGGGAATTCGCGCTTAAGGAAGATCCACAGATTGTATTCGTTACAGGGTGGAATGAATGGATCGCTATGCGGTTACCGGGAACTAAGGAGCGTCCCGTGTTGTTCGTAGATCAGGCGACGTTGAACTTTAGCAGAGACATCGAGCCCATGAAGGGCGGGTATGGGGATCATTACTACATGCAATTAATCAGTTATATTCGTCGTTTTAAGGGGATGTCGGAGCAATGCGGCGGCAGTTTCCAATTGGAAAAGCCAATCTTGATGGCTCCTGATTTCAGCGAATGGCAGCAAATTATTCAGCAGTACAGAGATTTTGCTGGAGATACAGATGATCGCGATCATCCTGGTTATGGAGATCTTCATTATACGAATAATACAGGAAGAAATGATTTTGTTACGCTAAAGGTGGCACATACCGATGAAAGTATTTACTTTTATGCACAAACGAAGGCAACCATAACACCTTATACAGACCGCCACTGGATGATGCTACTTATTCGTGTTAGAACGGAGAGCGACAAGGGATGGGAAGGCTATCAATATATCATTAATAGGAACGTTATTAGTGAATCAACAACATGCTTGGAGAGAAGTACAGGCGGTTGGAATTGGCAACCAATAGGAGAAGTGCGATACGCCTTCAAAGGGAATGAGCTGCATCTAGAGCTTCCGCTTATTTTATTGGGAATGGATGAGACGACCGAGGGAATTTGGTTAGAGTTCAAGTGGGTAGATCATATTCAGAATGAAGGTGAAATTACAGATTTCTTTCAGTATGGCGATGCAGCACCTGAAGGAAGATTGAACTATATATATAAATTTGTGAAATAAACAAAGAGTACTAACCTTAATGGTTAATTTATGGGAGGAACGTCATGATACAGGAAAGCTGGCAGGCGGAGTGGATATGGGCAGCAGGAACCGCTCATGATAACAATGTTTATGTGGAAGCTCGTAAAATCTTTACTGTAGACAAGGCAGCCGACCAAGCGAAGCTAAGAGTTTCGGCCAATCAGTCTTATAAGCTATATGTGAATGGTGTTGAGATTGGAAGGGGGCCGACTCCGGCGGATCTTTCCTGGATTTCATTCGATATGTATGACGTATCCAATTATCTGCGAGAGGGGAGCAATGTCATAGCTATTCTCGCATATAACTTCGGCAAGGATATGATTGTAACGGGGCAATTGCAAGGACCTGGCGGTGTGATTTGTCAGTTGGATTTATATGATGAGGGTGTGGAGGCTGGCAGCAGCATTCGGACAATTGCGAGTGGTTCGGACTGGAAATGCAGACGTTCACCACGCTGGAAACCGGAAGTAAGTCGTCTCCATTACTGGGGGGGGTATCGCGAAATAATGGATCTCTCCCAAGAGGATGGATGGGAACAATCGGATTATGAGGATAGTTCATGGCCAATGGCTGCTGTAATTGCAGAAGCTGAGCAAGCCGATTCTCCATGGCCGAGGCTGTTGCCGCGAGAAATTCCTTTCCTTAAGGAGACGCTTGTTTCACCTGTTTCCGTTGTGTCCTCTGAGCCTTTTACGGGGGCGATAAGCTCACCGGAGGCGCCGCTGTCATTAGCTGGGGCAGTCATGATCGATGCGTCTGTACCGGGTTCTTTCCCGCAAATTACTTATGACTTTGGAACTGAGGTTGTAGGTTATCCGGAACTGGAAGTGTTCGCAGAAGAAGGCGGTGTTTTACAATTATTTTATGGGGAATCGCTGGAAGTTGCGCTAATGGACACTTACCTTCTTCGGAAGGGGACTAATCGGCTGTCTCCATTCGGGAGGCGGGCATTCCGTTATATGAAAGTGTCGGTTATGGCTACACCTGTCCCGATTGAAGTAAGAAGCCTGCAGGTTCGATTCGTTCATTATCCGTTCGTTGATGGAGGGAAATTCCGTTGCAGTGATGAACGACTGAATCAAATTTGGGAGACGGGTCGTTATACGACAATCGTCAACAGCCAGAACCATTTTGAAGATTGCCCGCACCGTGAGGGAGCGTTATGGATAGCGGATTCGGTGGTCATGGCCAAGGTAGTCTATCAAACCTTCGATGATCCAGCGCTCATTCGCAAGTCCTTACTGCAAGCAGCACGAATTCAAAATGAAGACGGTTCTATACCGGGTACGGGTCCGCAGCATAATTCATTCCTATTGCCTGATTTCTGTGCACATTGGCTCTTTGGAGTATGGGAGTATTACACATATACGAAAGATACAAGTTTTCTGCATGAGATATGGCCGTATGTGAATCGGCTTACTGATTGGTTTACTGATCAGGAGGATGCATCGGGATTGTTCGCAAGTGCGGATCGTGAAGGTTGGTGGTGTTTCATTGACTGGTCAGATGATATTGAACGGGCAGATCGTGTGACAGCTATTTCTTGCTTCTATTATAAGTTTCTGATTACATCAGCATTAATGGCTGAAGAGATGGGTGAAAGCGAGGCTGGAACAGCTATCAGGGAAAAAGCGATCGCCCTGCGTGAAGCCGTTCGCAATCTGCTTCGAGTACCAGATACAACAATCTATGCGGACTGTCTTACTCACGAAGGTTTATCTACAAGTGTGACTGCACAGACCAATTTCGCTGCAGCGTGGTCGGGCATCATGGATGAGATAGAAGTGAAGGCCTTTGTTAGGGACTATTACTTACCGGGAAGATTGCCTCAGATTCGCGGAGCATTCTTCTACCATATCGTATTGGAGACGTTATTCCGTTACGGATTCGTGGAATCGGCCATTACTCAAATTCGTGACTATTGGGGGTCCATGTTGGATAGAGGGGCTACAACCTGGTGGGAAACATTCGACCCATTCCTTCCATTCGTTACAACACCCAGCACTTATTTAGGCCATACACCTACCTATTTGCAAGACTCCATTCCTGTTAGTCTATGTCATGGATGGGGAGCATCACCTACGTATTTATTAAGTGAGCAATTGCTTGGTGTTGATGTAACTGAGCTTGGTATTGGATCTGTTGTTCTGCATCCGAAAGCCGTAACAGGTATTGAATGGGTGGAAGGAAATATTCCAACTCGAAAAGGTGATATACAGGCTGAGTGGAACCTTGATAAGGACGGCGTGATCAATTACGCGGCAACCTTGCCGAAGGGAATCTCATGGACAGCAATTGGACTAGAGGAATTATCAGTTGTAACGAATGAAGAGAGAGTTCGGGTTACTGGTATGATAGCTACAATTGACCGAGTGGATTGCTTGAATTAAATACGCATATGAATGGGGCCAAAATGTGTCCATAATTACAAAGGCAGTGCCTGACCGCATAGGTCTAGCATTGCTTTTACCTTGCGAAAACGCTTATATATAAAGTATACTTAACTCAATTAAGTTAGGAGTGATAGTTTGATGGGTATCGACAAGACGGACAAGACTCCGATGTATCAATATATAATGAATGACATTAAACACAAGATTAGTACAGGAGAGTTTAAGCCAAATGATCCCCTTCCGACTCAAATTGAGTTAGCGAAGGAGTATAATACGAGTGAAATTACTTCCCGAAGGGCATTATCCGACCTTGTGCAGGAAGGTTATGTTTACCGGGTTCGGGGCAAGGGGAGCTTCGTCAGTGAGAACCTAACTTCCGCTGGTATGCAGAAGATCCGTACGATTTATTTCGCTCATCGCAACTATGAAGTGAACACATTTAACCATCCGTTCTTTACAGATATGTTTGAAGGGATCAAGCAAATATGTGATGAGAATGAGATCGAGTTCTATATATGGGATATCGGTGAAAATTACGAACTTCCGGATGATCCCCATGCCGGTATTATTTTGTTGACTATGAGTAACGGGTTTGATTTGACACGACTTACAGCCTGGCAGGCAGAGAATAGGCGTATTTTAACAGTTCACTTCTATTATCCGCATTTGGGTATACCTTATGTCATCGTGGATAACCTTACTGGAGGGTACCTGGCTACTCAGCATTTGTTGTCGCTTGGACACAAGAGAATTGGCGTTATATTGACCGGCAGCTCTATAGTGGATTTAAACCAAGAGTTCTCTCTAAGGCTACAGGGTTATCGTCTTGCCTTGTCACAGCATCAGTTGCCATTCGATTCTGATCTTATCGCTGTTATGGCTGGAGATGATGAGCGAGTATTGATGGGAGAAGAAGGTTTCAGAGCGTTAATGGCGCTTCCGGATCCACCTACAGCTGTATTTGCCACAAGTGATTATAAAGCGATTGGCGCCATGAATGGCGCAAGAAGTTTAGGTATGAAAATTCCTGAAGAAATTAGTATTATAGGCTTTGATGATGTGAAGACGAGTGAGTATTCTTACCCAAGACTTTCGACTATTAACCAGAATACAAGAAAGCTAGGTGAACGTGCCACAGAGATTCTCTTGTTCGATCTTAAGGATGGCGAGAATCGATTGGTGAAGGATGAGATTGTTCCCACACTCGTGTTGAGAGACAGCACAGCTCCTCCGATTTTTACCAATCACAAATAGGTAAGTGAAATAGCGAATAAGCTCCCTAATATATGGGAGATTTTTTTTTTGAATAAAATAATGAGGGATTAAATGATCCCAAAGGATACATTTATTACTAAAAAAGATGTTGCAAAAACCCTCTTATAATAGTATACTTTGTATTAAAAAGTATACGAATTAGATAGATCTATACTTTGCGAAGGAGAGACGCATTTTTTTTGAGTTATAATGGAAGCGCTTAACTTTCGAAAAATATGAGGGCAAGGGGAGACTAACATGATCAAAAGAAAAGGATTTTCCATTCTCTTGAGCATCGTAATGCTGCTGTCCATATTGACGGCTTGCGCCAAAGATGATTCATCAGGGAAAAACGGTGGGAACAATGCCGCTGTGACCAAAGCGCCAGCCGACACAGAAACACCGGCAGGTACCGAAGCGCTAGCCTCCGCGCTGACTGGTAACATTAACATTTCCTTAATGAATGCTTCTTCCTCAGTCTGGAATGCGGTTGCTAATGCTTATATGGTAAAGAATCCAGGTGTCAAAGTAAATGTGGATAATAAACCACCTGAAGGTTACAAAGAATGGTTAACGGCACAATTCGCAGCAGGCGAACCAAGTGTGGACATTGTGAATAATAACGAAGTAGGCGGATTGGTGAATGACGGTAAATTTGCGAATTACTATCCATACTTTGATAAAACGAACAATTACACAGGTAAACCTTGGAGTGAAAGTTTTGATCTCAAAGCAATGGGCATTAACTTGGAAGGAGTAAGCACAGAGGATACTCTCTTCAACCTTAACTTCGAATCTGTACAAATTGTATGGATATACAATAAAGAGATCTTCCAAAAGGTAGGCATTACTGAACCGCCTAAAACGTTCAATGAGTTAATTGATGCCTTCAAAAAAGCAGAAGAAGCGGGATACACACCGCTAGCTCTTGCGGGCGATGCCAAATCGATGTGGAGCGGTCAAGCAGGCTGGTTGGTTCGTATCTATGCTGACCAATATTTGCGAGATTATATTAATGTAACTCGTTCTCAGGAACAAGACTACTCATTCGTGCCTGGTATAGATGACACATATAAGTATGATTTAACTGATCCTTTTAATGATTCAAACAGCAATGTAACGAAAAACGAAATGAGACTGTGGAAAGCGATAAAAGATAAAGAGGGTCCTTTCAAAATCGCTGGAAATCCGCAATGGAAAGCTTATGCAGATAACTTAAAAACACTGTTTAGCTATGTTCCTGAAGGCTTCTTCGGTGTGAAAGAGGAGCAAGCTTATAACCTCTTCTTAACTGGAAAGGCGGCAACAATGGTAGGTACGCCAGGCTCATACTGGCAATTGCCTAAAGACTTTGCTGATGAGGCGAAAACGGGTGCGAAAGGCGGCGTGAAGCCGTTTGAATATGGATTCTTCAATATGCCATCCATGGAAGGCCCAGAGGTAATGGCGCCTGCTCGTACCATTCAAATTCCTGTTGGCTTCTACGGTATCGTGAATAAGGATGCGAAACAAAATGAGTTGAATATGGACTTTATGATGTATATGACTAGTCCTGAAGGTTATCTTGTATATGCTGAGGCTACTCAGAATAGTACTGATGCCGCTCTGTCTGGTGCACCAGCCCTTAAGGACATTGTGCTTCCTGATGAAATGAAATCTGCGTTCGCTGACTTTGAGCCGATCGGTAATACCGAGGGTTATAGCAGTGCAGCTAACAATCTTGCTCGCGGAATGTGGGATCATCAACCTTCCATTCAAGATTGGGTAGGATTGGTGCAACGTTACTTTGCTGGCAAAGTAACAACTGATCAATACTTGGAGCAGCTCCAAGCTAATATTGATAAGTATTTGGAGCCTGCTATGAATGAAATGAAACGAGAATTGTCCGACATAGAAAATCCAGAACGCAGACCTCCAGAACGTTAATGCGCTAGCTTCAATCTGCACAGGCGACTAGTCTGTGCAGATTGAGCATTAATGATAGGAGAATGGTATTCTCCGTCACTAGGACGGAAAGAAAGGGAGGACCATCATGAGAAAAAGTGCATGGATGTTTTTAGCGTTACTACTGCTGCTAGGCGTTTTCCCGCAGGCTGCTTTGGCTAAAGACAATTGGTCCATCGAAGGGGCTGGAAATATTACCTCCATATCTGTTGCGGAGGATGGCAAGCGTCTGGCAATTGGTACGCATAGTAATCAAGCTTTTATGTATGACGCAGATGGAACCCAACTATTTGAAGTGAAAACAGGAAATGTAGTCACAGGAGTTGAACTGCTTACTAACGGAAGTTTATTTATATCTTCAGACGACCGCCATCTATACTCCTATGACCAAGACGGTGTTCAACTGTGGGATATCGATATGAAGAAACAAATCAAGAGCATTTCTGCATCACAAGACGGTACTGTTTTTGCTATGGTTGCCCAGCGTTCTGATCAGCTGCTGTTCATCGATGCAGCTACGGGTGAACAGAATGATGCAGTTAAAATTGGAACGACAATGAAATATGTCAAGGTATCTCCTAACGGGAAATGGATTGCCGTTGCTGCAACGGATCAATATGCTTACCTCATTAATGAGAATAAAGAAATTGTTTATAAAGCAGCTGCAAGTGACCAAATTCAAGGTATTGCCGTGTCGGACGAGGGCGTTATGGCCATCGGAACGAAATCGAGTACGGTAGAATTATTTAATCAAGAGGGAAAAGCGAGCGGTATCATACAAACGAGGGATATCGTTACAGATGTAAGCTTTTCTAGAAATGGAGCGAGTGTCGGTGCTTCGGATCTATCTGGTTACTTCTATATCTTTGATCATAATGGCAAGAAGCTATGGGAAAGCAAAGTAAGTGTCGAGGGTCGTCAAGTTGAATTTGACAATGAAGGCAAGAATTTATATACAGGTGCGGGCAAAGGTGCTATTTACAAGTTCGATGTAGGAAGCGTGGTTGAAGCAGCTAAAGGCAAGGCAAGGATGACCATGATTTTGTGGGCTGTTGGGTCACTTATCGTATTTGCTGGCTTGTTCGCTCTATTCTTATCTATGAAGAAAAGAAATCGTCTAGGTGTCTTTCGTTCCATCTGGCGCTCCAAATGGGTGTATCTCGGTCTTGCACCGACGTTTCTTCTCCTATTCGTCTTTCAATATTATCCAGCATTCTCAGGACTGATTCATTCCTTCTATGACTGGCAACCGGGCGGAAGGACAACCTTCATCGGCTTAGACAACTTCGTGCGAATGATTCATGATCCGTACGTAACCAAAGGAATGGGAAATCTATTACTGCTCATCGTAACGGGATTAATTAAAACGCTAATTCCTCCACTGATAGTTGCGGAGTTAGTCTATCATTTGCGGAGCAAGAAGCTGCAGTACGGCTTCCGTACCGCATTTACGGCATCGATGGTTATACCAGGTGTTGCGATGCTATTGATTTGGCAAAATTTCTATGATCCTAACGTTGGCTTATTCAACAATCTACTGGAAGTCATTGGACTAGGCTCATGGGCGCATGGTTGGCTCGGAGATCCGAACACCGCATTATGGGCCATTATCTTTATGGGCTTTCCGTTTATAGGTATCCTTCAGTTACTTGTTTTCTATGCAGGCCTACTATCTATCTCAGGGGAGCTAATTGAAGCAGCTAAGATTGACGGAGCAGGCTTGCCGCGGATTATTCGGTCAATTCATTTGCCGCTTCTTGCGGGTCAGTTCAAGTTTTTGCTCATCTTAGCACTGATTGGCATCATTCAAGACTTTAACGGCATTCTGATTGTCACGGGAGGAGGTCCTATGGATTCCACTTATGTACCTGCCTTGCAAATGTACTATGCCGCTACTAAATTCAATGACCTTGGCTATGCATCAGCACTTGGTGTAAGTATGTTCATGGTTGTCCTGGTCATTACTATCATCAACATGAAATTTATTAAAACATCGAATGATTAAGGGGGGACATAACCATGATCACCAGTCGGGATGTGAAGTCATTGAAGGTCGGAGCCAAAGTTAAAAACAAGAATCTATTCAAAGGGAACATGATCATCAATCAAATTATCATCTTCATAATGCTGGGGCTGCTGGTTGTCCTGATGCTAGTTCCAATTCTGTTCATGGTAGTCAGCTCGCTGAAGAGCAATGCTCAAATTCTAGGGAACTTCTGGGGACTGCCTTCGCCAGCCAAATGGGGAAATTATAGTGAAGCTTTCAACAGCATTTGGCATTATATTATTAATACATTGGTTTATGCGATAGCTGCAAGCTTTCTAGTTATGATTCTATCCGCTATATCCGGTTATATTTTTGCCAAGAAAGAGTTTCCCGGCAAAGAGATGCTGTTTCTTATGATGCTGGCCATTATGATGATTCCAGGCATTCTAACCTTGATTCCTTCTTATGTACTGTATGAGAGTATGAATCTGACGAACACGCCGTGGGTTATTATTATTGCTGCTGCTGCCGGAGGCCAAGTGTTCGGTACGTTTCTATGCCGGAGCTATATGTCCGGGCTGCCAAGCGAATTGTTTGAAGCGGCACGTATTGATGGGGCGTCTGAAATACGTGTTTTCTTTCAGATCGTCATACCGCTTTCTCTGCCCATCTTGGTTACCTTATTCATTATGCAGTCTGTAGGTGTGTACAACGACTATATTTGGCCGTTACTCACGATTCAAGACAGCGGTATTCAAGTTATTTCGGTAGGATTGACACAATTCACGAAGCAATTCGGCATTACCGATGTGGGCACTAAATTCGCAGCCTATGGCATCTCTTCGATACCGCTTATTCTGATCTTCTCCTTCGGGATGAAATATTATATTCAAGGCATGACACAGGGCGCTTTGAAAATGTAAAGGTGGAATAATCAATGCTAGATAAACTACAGATGCTCCCTCAATGGATATGGCATGGTGATCGTGAGAAGACAAGCAAGGTAAAATTAGTGAAAACCTTCGTTCTTGAATCCGCTGCAGACCATATAGAGTTTCGAATTGCTCTGACCGGTGCAGTTGAGGTGGAATTGGATGGCAACATCGTTGGTGTAATGGAAGAAAGTGCAGCTAATATTTGCGCTTTTCATCGGATCGTATCCTTCCCGATGAGTCTTGAGGCTGGTGAGCATACACTTCGGCTACGAATTATATGTAAGAACATCATTCCAGTAGTGCCGATCAATATTCATCTTCAGGGACGACAAGTGGGCTGTATCGCTTATTTGAAGGCAGACCATTATTGGCTGTGCACAGACGAATCATGGCTTGCAAATGGTGAACATTCAGCTAGCATCTGCTTACTCGGCGAGGAGCCTTACGGTGATTTGGAAGAAGGACCCGAATGGTTCGTAGCAGGAGGATTTAGAGATATTGTTACCTCTCCATTAGACTGTGTTTCTCTATTGTCAGTTAATGAGGCAGAGGCACAGTTGCTTAACAACCAAGTTCTGCTCAGTGGAAGTGGGAAAGGAAATATTCTTATTCCGGCGCCTATTCGCAATGAATTTCATATTTTCTATCATGTTCGGAAGCAAACGGAATGGCGTGATAGAAACACTTTTATCCGTGAGATGAACTTTTCGGGTATGCCTCTTTGTGTGTTGGATTTGGACAAAGAATACAATATGCGTTTTCACCTCAAGAATCGTTCTATTACATCACTTACAATTGTATGGAATGGTGCAGAATCGCTGCAGGAGCTTGAACGGTATGAAGGATTAATTACAGAAACCATTGAGCTTGAAGCAGGCGGAGTTCATACTACCCTTCCGCAGGGTTTTCGTTATTTCCGTATGTATGTGCTGGCGAATGAAGGATGTCCATTTGAATTAGAGTGGCAAGGGGAAGAAGTGGGAGTAGCGCTAAATCAAAAGGGTTCGCTTCGGACAGATTCAGCGCTTCTTAAACAAATATTCGATATCTCTTTGCATACGAATCGGGTATGTCATCAGATTGGATTATGGGATGGGATTAAGCGAGATCGATTGAACTGGACCTATGACTTTTATCTAGCTGCCAAAGCCGATTATGTATTATGGGATGATCTTGCTGTTCTTCGCCGTTCTATTGTGGAACTTGGGCAAGGGACACCAGACGGTTATTGGATGAATGCGATTCCTTCCTATACGTTGTGGTGGTTGAATAATGTATGGGAGTACTATTTGCACACTGGCGATAAGGAGTTTGTATTGTCTATTAAGCATGATATCGTAAGACACTGCAGGCTAGTGGAGAGCAATATTGATCCTAATACTCATGAATTGCTCAATGTTACACCCACGCTGATGGAATGGGTGCCGATGGAGCCGGAAGAAGGGGTTCTAGGTATGCAGGCTTTATTCCGTATAACAGGGGATAATCTTCGCAAGTTGAAAAGCTTTGTACCAGAGCTGACAGAATTAAACGATTGGAGTCATACGCAGATTGAAGAGGAGAGCTTCCTTTCTGGTAAACAGCTGATTACGAAGCTAATTGGTATCATGGCAGGGTATGTCTCGACTGATGAAGGTGAGGCATTCCTGCGCTCTTATCAAATACAGGATCCGATAACACCGCTGTCCGCTTATTGGTTGGCAGAATGCTGTTCAGAATTTGGGCTACAGGAAAAGGCTTGGGAAGCTATATCAACAGTGTGGGGTAAAATGCTGGAGGAAGGTGCGACCACCTGTTGGGAGAGCGTAACGCTTAAACATGAGAGAGACTTTCATGATGCTTTAACAACCTATACCGCCTACAATTCATTTCGAATGAGTCTCTGTCATAGCTGGGCTAGTACTCCTGTTCATTGGATATTATCGCGGGTGCTGGGCATTACACCTCTGGAACCAGGCTATCAGAGTATCTCTTTCCGTCCACAGAAATTGACCGGGATTGGGACCTGCATGGGCAGCATTCCAACACCTTTGGGTCCAATAGAAACAGGCTGGGAAGAGGGGCATTCGGAACCGCATATTTTACGGCTTCCGGAAGGAATTAAGTTGGCAGTAGAAGCATAGGGAAATATGATTGAGGACTAAAAATGGGTCACACAAGCAGTTACTTAGCTGGAGCTGGAGAGGCAGTGCTCGCTTTGCACAGAAATAATGATGAATATGAAAAAAATAGCAGTGCAGGGAGTATCAAATCTGATAAAATACCCAGTACCATCAATCCACCAGATCTGTCGATTATTCGAAAGTTTTTTCTGAAAGAGAGGGGTAGAACAAATGAAGATAAGATTGGCAACGCTATGTGATGCAGAAGGAATAGCTCAAGTTAGTGTGAATAGCTGGAGAACTACATATAAGGGTATGATATCAGATGCTTTTTTAAATCAATTATCAGTGGAAAAACGTAAAGAAAACTGGGAGTCGGCACTCCATCATTTACAAGAGAATGATGCTACATATGTTGCGGAAGAGCATGGGACAATACGTGGTTTTATTAAGGGTGGAACGTGTAGAGAAGCAGATATAGCATATGATGCAGAAGTGTACGCTATATATTTACTTGAGGAAGAGCAGGGGAAGGGTTATGGTACATTACTTTTTAATCGATTGGTTGAAACATTAAAGTCCAATAAGCTAAATTCTTTAATGGTCTGGGTACTTGAAAGAAATCCATCTATTGATTTTTATAAGAGACTTGGAGGGCAGTATATAACGAAGAAAGAGATCAAAATAGGAGGTAATATCGTAACTGAAGTTGCGTTAGGGTGGAATGATCTTAGCTTTTTTGGACATAAGCCAAATGAAGAATGAAAATAAATAGGAATTAACTGTTTCTAGAGTCCATGATAAGGAGCGTAATTCATGAATCAAATGACCCGTGAAAAAGTAATGCAATATGCGAAGTATCGATGGCCTTATTCGACAGACGCCTGCCAATTTATCATAGAGACAGCGAATGTTAGCCAAGGCGTTGTTGCGGATGTGGGTGCAGGAACTGGACTTTTGACGCAACATTTCGTTGGTAAAGTAAAGAAGGTATTTGCAATAGAACCGGAGTTGGAAATGCGTAACTTTGCACATGACTTCATTGGAGATCGACAGGATATTGATTACATAGATGGCGTAGCTGAGAATACAACACTTGAAAGTCATTCGGTAGATTTAATTATAGCTGCCAATTCATATCATAGATTTCAACCAGAGCGTACCCTTAATGAGTTTAGAAGAATTCTGAAACCAAACGGAATGTTAGCTATTTTCTCATATCACGATGAGCATAACTTTGTACGAGATACACTGCGGGTATGTAACAATGAACACTACAATCAGCGATTAACTGCAACAAGGCATGAGGAACCCGTTCAATATTTCTATGGAGATGCTATACCTAGTAGATATTTGTTCACACAAGAGCAGAGTGAGACTTGGGATGATTACTGGGGAGCCATTGGGGCAGGGATGGAATCCCCAGATGAAAGCGAAGAGTGGTTCGTCACTTTTCAAGAAGCCCATAGACAACGTTTTAACGATATGGCCACAAGTGGATTAATTACAGTGAAGTACAGTACTGAAGTATGGTTAGGTCAACCGAAATATAGCAAAAAGACTAATGTTTGAACTGTTTCCCATGTTTAATAGATCACTTCAATATTAAGCTTCACAAGTCTTTCTAACCATGAATCCGATGGTTTCTGATTAGTCACTACATGGTGAATAACATTGAGATTAGCCAATTTAACAAAAGCAATTTTATCAAACTTCGTATGATCAGCTAACAGAATGACTTTGTTAGCTTGTTTGAGCATCATCTTTTTTAACTCACATTCGGGTTCGTTGGAATCCATAATGCCCTTGTCGAGAGAGAGGCCCTTACAACCGATAATAGCTGTATCCACGTTATATTTCTGTACGGTTTCTAGAGATATCGGACCTACTAATGAAAGCGAGCGGTATCGAAGAGACCCTCCGGTAGAAATAATATTTAAGTTGGAATTAGCAAACTCAGAAAGTATGTTAATCGAATTCGTGATCATGGTGAGATTACTTTTGTTATTTAATGTCTTTACAAACTCAAATACAGTTGAACTAGGATCAACCATTAAGGTATCGCCATCGCGAATTAAGGAGAGTGCTTTTAAGGCGATATCTCGCTTCATATCCATATTTATAGAATTTCTAGTTGAATAAGGCAGGTCCTCGTTTGTATGTCGATTGAGCATAGCCCCACCATAAGTACGACTGACAATGCCCTCTTTCTCCAGCTTTTCTAAATCACGACGAATCGTTTCTTCGGTAACATCAAACATTTTGCTTAAATCCGCCACTAACACCGTCTTATCTTGATGAATGAGATCGATGGTTTTTTGTCTTCGTTCAGCTGCTAACAATAGGATCAGACCTTTCCGTCGATGAATAATACTTTATACAAAAATGACAACACCCATATTGTAGCAATTTGGAGTGAAGAACGATACCCTATGCAACGTGTTGTCATTGAAAATACATAAAACAAACAAAAACAACATTTATTATTTTGATTTAGTTGACAATAAAGATTTTCGGACATAGGATATAAATATAAGCAACGATATTCCATAAATAGGATATTGAAGGAGAGTGCTAATATGACTATAGCGTTCAAGGGCGAGAGAGTAATACAGAGTTATGTATCTTCCATGGAAGTGCCTTTTATACGGGAAATGGCTGATATTACTTTTCATATGTGGAATTTGGGTTGGGATGAACGTAACGGAGGAAATATCAGTTATATACTGGAGGAATCCGAAGTTAGTAAGTATATAGATACACAAAAAGTCATCAGGACACTTGATCTGACCTTTCCAGTGGTGCCATTAGCAGGTAAGTATTTTATCGTGACAGGTTCAGGTAAGTATTTCAAGAATGTGATCTCTGACCCTGAGTCTAATCTTGGTGTTATCCGCGTGTCTTTGACGGGTGATTCTATTGATATTCTCTGGGGATTAAGTCAGGGTGCGGTTCCAACAAGTGAACTTGCCTCTCATTTCATGAGTCATATAGAGAGATTACAAGTGGATCCTACACATCGCATTGTTATGCATACGCACTCTACAAACACATTAGCGATGACCTTTATTCATGATCTGGACGAATTAAAATTTACACGGACTTTGTGGGAAATGTGTACGGAATGTATTGTTGTTTTTCCTGATGGCGTAAGTGTTATTCCTTGGATGTTACCAGGAAGTAATGATATTGGGCGAGAAACGGCGAAGAAGATGAAGGATCATCGAGTTGTGATTTGGCCACAGCATGGGATCTTTGGTACGGGTTCGACGATGGATGAGACATTTGGGTTAATAGAGACCGTTGAGAAAGCTGCACAGATTTATATGTTAGTTGCACATCATGAGATTAAACAACGGATTACAGAGCAACAATTAATTGATCTAGCAAAAGCGTTCGGCGTGACGCCGGTTCCAGGTATTCTCCAGGGGGGTTGACTAGACTAGCTATGTTTCTATTAATGAACGGATACTTACGTAAGAACTACGTAGGATATCCGTTCTTTTTTTAAAATATAAGAATTTATAAGTATTTCTGCTTATACATAGGATTATATTTCAACGCTAAACGTTTCATCGTCGCTAAAGGACGGCGAAGCCGTTTATGCTTGTATGATGAACTATCGTACCTTGTTTCATGTTATTCAAAGGCAATCTCTCATGTAGCTGGTGAAGAAGTAGAGGAACGTATGACTAACTCGGGTTCAAGATGATTAGACGGAATAGGACCTTTGCTATCAATCATCTCAAGTAAGGTTTGGACGGTTGTATTTACGATTTCAGTTAGTGCTACACCAACAGCCGTCATAGGTATCTCAAGGTCCTCCATCTGCTGGATATTATCATAACTAACAATAGATAAATCTGCTGGAATCTGTAATGTTAACTCATTAACTGCTCGCACGACCCCTCTTGTAAGATCATAACTCCCGCTAATGATGGCTGTAGGTCTCTGTTCGGACGAGCGGAGTAATTGTTTGGCTGTCATATAACCTTCATGTGTATCCAGACTATGAATAGGTAGGATTGATTCACTCGTGATGGGTAAATGATGCTCATGCATCCGTTCAGTGAAAGCAACGACTTTCTCGTATTGCAAAGGATCGTTCGTCATGACATGACCTATGTAGGCGATTCGTTGGTGCCCGAGTTCAACAAGATGATCAACGGCCAGTTCAATGGCTTTGCTACGAATAGCATCAATCGTTGTATAGGGTGTCAGCCCATCAATCCCATAATAAAGGATGGGAATATGATGTGAACTTGGAAAATCCGTGTCCTCTCCACTCTCACGTCTCTCTTGGTCATGGAATACAAGAATGGCATCACATTGTAGACGGATAAAGGTCTCGATCGCCATAGGAGTATCATTGATGGATAATAATGTCGTGTAAGAGTGTTTGGCTAGTTCATGATTGATTCTTGTAATTAAGGCAGAGGGTGCGACTCGTTCCACAGATGGCCAGACGACACCAATAATCCAACTTTTATTCGAAACAAGTCTTTGGGCTGCTATATTGGGTTGATAACCTAATTCTTTGGCAATCTCTAGTATTTTATGTTTGGTTACATCTTGTACAAGGGGGCTATCCCGGAGCGCTTTACTTACTGTAGAAAAACTTACACCTGCACGTTCAGCTATATCTTTAATCGTGATAGACACTCTAAATCCCTCCCAATTAACAACGTTGTTATTATAGCATAGAGAAACCAAAACGATAAGTGATTTACTTCAATTAAAGTGGTAGACAGTATAAAAAAAGTCGGTTATGATTACCAATAACAACGTTGTTATTGTCAGGTATTAGTTTACCATGGAGGGATTGTATGATGAATCTATTTGATCTAACAGGGACAACTTCAGTCGTTATAGGTGGAAATGGTGTACTTGGAGGGGCCATGTCTGAAGGTCTTGCGGCTCAAGGGTCAAGAGTAGCCATCGTTGGGCGTAACCTTGAGACAGCCAATGCTGTTAAGCAACGGATCGAAGATGCTGGGGGTGAGGCACAGACTTTCCAAGCCGATGTTACGGTGGAAGATGATCTTAAAAACGTGCTGGCCCAAGTCGTAGCATGGACGGGAAGTATTGATACCTTAGTGAACTGTTCTGGTAGTAATAGTTCAACACCTTTTTTTGAACTTCGTATGGATGAATGGGATAACATTATGGATGTAAATTTGAAAAGTGTTGTCATGGCTAGTCAAATCTTTGGACATCACATGGTTGAGCAGGGTAAGGGAGGATCGATTATTAATATTTCTTCCGTATCATCTGATCCGCCGTTATCCAAAGTCTTTACTTATTCTGCATCTAAAGCAGGAGTTAACAGCGTAACGAAGTTTCTAGCTCGTGAGCTTGCCCCCCATCATATTAGAGTAAATGCTATTATTCCAGGGTTCTTCCCTGCGGAACAGAATCGGAAGATTCTATCTCCTGAACGTATCGATTCTATTATGACGCACACCCCCATGAGTCGGTTCGGGAACCCTGAAGAACTGCAAGGAACGATTATATATTTAGCATCTATGAAAGCGTCATCATTTGTTACGGGAGCGCTAATTCGTGTAGATGGTGGGTTTGGAGCGATGACGATATGAGTGATTTATTAAGTCAAATGTTAAAAGATATCCCTATGCCTCGGATGGTCAAGATTCGTCAGAAATTCGATGACACCAAGCTAGAAGATCCCATAGCGGAGTTGAAAATAAAACTAGATCAATCTGGTTGTGTCCCGAAGATTGCTAAGGGAAGCAGGGTGGCTGTAGCTGTTGGTAGCCGCGGCATATACAAGATTGATGAAATGACAAAGTGTGTCATTGACGAATTGAAAGAAGCGGGTACAGAACCTTTTATAGTTCCATGCATGGGAAGTCATGGTGGTGCAACAGACCAAGGACAGCGTGACGTTCTTGCACACTTAGGTATAGATGAACAACGTATGGGAGTTCCCGTCCGTTCGTCTATGGAGGTTGTCCTCATTGACCAACTTCCAAATGGGCTACCTGTATATGTTGATAAAATAGCTGCAACGGAAGCCGATGCCATTGTCATGATTAACCGTGTGAAACCTCATACGGCTTTCCGTGGACCTATTGAAAGTGGTCTGTTGAAGATGATCGCCATTGGACTCGGTAAACAAAAAGGTGCTGAAGCCACGCACCAATTAGGTTTTAAATACATGGCAGAGAATGTTCCTGCTATGGCGAAGAGAATGATAGATAAGCTCCCGATTATATTCGGTGTTGCCTTGATTGAGAATGCCTACGATCAGACATGCAGAATCGAAGTCGTTCCAGCAGCAGAAATGGAGCAGCGTGAACCAGAACTCCTACTTGAAGCGAAGAAGCGCTTGCCTCAACTGTTGTTCTCGCATTTAGACGTCCTTGTGATTGATTATATCGGTAAAAATATTAGCGGGGATGGTATGGATCCGAATGTGACGGGTCGATATCCAACACCGTATGCACACGGTGGACCTGAGGTAAACAAGATGGTCGTGCTAGATTTAACACCAGAATCTCAAGGGAACGCTAATGGCGTGGGTACAGCAGATTTTACGACTCAAAGATTAGTAAGTAAGGCTGACTGGCCTGCTACGTATGCCAATGGACTAACGTCTACCGTGTGTGCTCCCACGAAGCAAGCTACAACACTTGGAAACGATCGAGATGCGATTAAAGCGGCAGTCAAAACATGTAATATTCTTGATTTCCATCAATGCAGATTAGCTAGAATACGGGATACTCTCCATCTTGGAGAGATCGAAATCTCTGAGACACTACTTGCAGAAGCAATAAATAATCCACAAATAGAGATTGTTAGTGAACCTTACGACTGGCCATTTGATCAAGAGGGGTATTTAAGTAAATGAAACGAAAGGTGCGGTGATGTGCCTAATGCTTAAGTACAAACATGAGAAATTAAAAGAAATATTAATCGAAATGAAGCGTGTTGTTGTGGCATTCTCAGGTGGGGTAGATAGTACGCTTCTGCTAAAGGTAGCTCTTGATACGCTTGGACCTGAGCATGTATTGGCCGTTACAACAGATTCGGAAACCTATCCATCTCGCGAATTAGAAGAAGCGAAGACGATTGCTATAGAATTGGGAGCACCGCACAAGGTGGTATATACTTCAGAACTATCGATTCCGGGTTATGTGGAGAATACAGAGAATCGCTGTTACTTCTGCAAAAGAAATCTATTTGAAGAGTTACTTCCTTATATCAATGATAGTGTTGAGGGGTATAACTATTTAGTATTTGGACTTATAGCAGATGACATGAGCGAACATCGACCAGGCGTCAAAGCCGCGCGTGAATATGGGGTGCGTGGTCCTCTTCAGGAAGTAGGATTATTCAAACCAGAGATTCGTGAACTCTCTAAGGTGCTCGGATTATCGAACTGGGATAAACCTTCCTTCGCGTGTTTGTCGTCAAGAATTGCCTATGGGGAGACGATTACACTCCAAAAATTAAGCAAAGTGAATCAAGCAGAAGACTATCTTCTCTCGCTAGGTTTTCGGCAGGTTCGCGTTAGAACTCATAACAGCATTGCAAGGATCGAAGTTGAACAACATGATATGAGTCGGTTAATCGAATTGGGTAGTGAAATTACTAACCAATTACGTACGATCGGATATGAGTTCGTTACAATGGATCTTTCAGGATATAAGAGCGGCAGTATGAATCGTGTATTGGAACGAGGAGGTAGCCATGAGCTCGTTTGAAGATATGGGGTTCTGTAAGCTAGACACAGATCGTGAACAGAGAACAGGATTTCCCGAAGTGGTCTTTGGGGCAGGGAAGACGACAGAACAAATCAAGTTAATCGTTACTCGGTTAATTGAGAATCATGGTCGTGCTATGGTTACCCGACTCCCGCAAGAGTCAGCTGCAGATTTAATAGAATTATTTCCTGGAGGAGTCTATCACGAGATATCACAAATTTTTACCTATGGGATAACAGAGCGTCTGTTCGAGGGTAAAGTTACCGTGTTAAGTGGAGGCACCTCAGATATGCCGGTGGCCGAAGAAGCAGCTATTACGGCCGAGTGGATGGGATGTGTTGTTGAGAGAATTTACGATGTAGGTGTAGCGGGTATTGATCGTTTATTAGCCCATCGTGAGCATATTCAAAGTGCCAATGTTGTCATCGTCGTTGCGGGGATGGAAGGCGCATTGGCGAGCGTAGTGGGTGGGCTTGTAAGAAGGCCAGTTATTGCTGTGCCCACGTCTGTTGGGTATGGATGCCATTTTCAAGGATTAACCCCATTGTTATCGATGATGACATCTTGTGCAGCGGGCATTTCGGTTGTAAATATTGATAACGGATTTGGAGCGGGATACAATGCGGCCATCATTCAACAATTGGTAGCGGAGGCGAGCAAGAGATGACTAGAGTTCTTTATTTTGATTGTTTTGCAGGCATTGCCGGAGATATGGCCTTAGCAGCACTGATTGACCTTGGAGCAGATATCGATTATATCCGCGACTACCTGAAGCTTCTTCCCTTTGACCCCTTTGATATGGATGTTGAGTCCGTCGTGAAACAGGGAATGTCAGCGAAGACATTAATACTCCAATTTGGAAAAGAGTCAGATGTAATTCACATTGGACATAGTCATGATCACGGGCACAGCCACGATCATAGTCATGATCACGGACATAGTCACGATCACAGCCACGATCATAGCCATGATCACGGGCACAGTCACGATCATAGTCACGATCATGTTCATCGTAAAGCTTCCGGAATTATTAAGGATATTGAAGAATCTCAGTTACCTGAACGAGTGAAGAGCAGAAGCATTCAAATCTTCCGGGCGATTGCTATCGCGGAAGGGAAGATTCATGGGATGAGCCCGGATGATGTTCATTTTCATGAAGTGGGAGCTATGGATTCAATCATAGATATTGTTGGTGTGTGTCTGGCACTTGAGAATCTTAATATCGATATCATCGAGTCTTCACCTGTCCCGACGGGTCGAGGAAGGATGCGCATGGCACATGGACTGTATCCGATTCCAGCGCCTGCTACATTAGAGATATTACGAGGGATTCCTTTGGATGATTTTGCGGTAGAGAGTGAATTAACTACGCCTACAGGAGCTGGAATTCTAAAAGCGTTATCGACTCGGTTCGGCGTATTCCCTGCGACAACGATCGAAAGAATGGGTTACGGAGCAGGTACGAAAGATTTCGCGCATCCTAATGTGTTACGAGTATGTCTCATTGAACAACCTGATCTTCAATCTAGGGAAATGATTCATGTACTAGAGGCGCAACTAGATGATTGTACAGGTGAGATGATGGCGTACGCTATGGAACGTTTAATGGATGCTGGAGCATTAGACGTCTATTTCACCTCGATCTATATGAAGAAAAACAGACCGGGTGTGTTAGTAACCGTATTATCTTTGCCCGATCATGTTGAACAATGTGAAGAGACCTTATTAAGAGAAACGACGACCTTTGGTGTTCGTAAAAGTGAATGGTCTCGCAAAATATTAGATCGAAGATTTATCCAAGTCGATACGAAGTACGGGAGTATTCAAGTGAAGCAAGCCTTGCAAGGGCAGGCGATTATCCACCAATCCCCAGAGTACGAAGAGGCTGCCACAGCAGCGAGAGCACACGGAATTCCCATCAAGATTATATATGACGAGGTTGCGAAACGCTTGAACCAAGGTGAATCATAATATTTTAAGATATGGGAGGATTATAATCATGAATGAAATCTCGCAAGTGTTAAAAGAAGGTCGTGTAGCATCAGCGTCACCCCAAGGAGTGAAAATTTATGATCGTTCACTCCACAACCATGGTGAAGTTCATTTGCTCATGCTTAAGGTGGACAGTAAGAAATTCATTATGGCCGTCGGAGTTGGCGAACTTTATGATGAACTAGAAGGCGAAATTCATGATGATTATAAGCTATGCCCTTTAACTCATAAGAATCGATTAACGCTTGCCAAGTATTTCACGCATTTATCACCCAAAGCTTTTGGGAAAAAGTCTACTACGTTTGGATTAGGAGATCGGCTTGGACTTGCGGGTCCCGGACATTTAGCAACATTACGTGGTCGTCCTGTATCCCCGATCCTTGCACAGCAAAGTATTCGTGAGCTGGCTTTAACCGGTAGAACCTATCAAGATGTGCTAGATGCAGCTAGTTATGCAGCGTTCCAAGAGGGTTATCGAGATGGATATGGTGCTGATGGAGATCACTTGAAGGAAGAGTCGGATATTCAGATGTCGATAGACTTGGGATTCACGATGCTAACGCTAGATGCTTCGGAGAAGATTCCAAGTGATATTCAAGATCTTGATGATCAAGAGTTGCTTGTGCGTTACGAACTTGTACCTGAAGAGAAACGTAAAGATTATGAAGAGAGATATCTAGATAAATCTATTCAAGTAGGGGAAGAGAAGGTTGTCTTCGATCGTATAGAATTCATGAAATGTGTCCTAATCTATGGTGAAGCCATTCCATTCATGGTGTACATCTTCGAAAAATATATTCAACCCGTGGATCGTGCTATCGATTTTGAAATCTCAATTGATGAGACCGTGACGCCAACTTCACCGGAAGCTCACTATTTCGTAGCAGCAGAATTAGACCGTCAACAGGTCGATATCTTCAGTATGGCGCCAAGATTCTGTGGGGAATTCCAAAAAGGAATTGATTACATCGGAGATATTCAACAATTCGAACAAGAGTTACGAATTCATGCAGCAATTGCGGATCATTTCGGATATAAACTAAGTATCCATTCTGGAAGTGACAAATTAAGCGTGTTTCCGATCATAGCGAAGCATACGAAGGGACGCTTCCACGTGAAGACTGCAGGAACCAATTGGTTAGAAGCCGTAAGAACCGTGGCGAAGGAGAATCCATCCCTGTATCGTCGAATGCATGCGTACGCGTTAGAACATTTTGAAGAAGCCAAAGCATATTACCATGTGACAACGAATATAGCGCGAATTAAACCATTAGAGCAAGTAACTGACGCACAATTACCGGAGTACATGGAAGAGGATGATGCCCGTCAACTGCTTCATATCACATATGGCATTTTGCTGAAGGTAGAGGACGAAACAGGAAAGGCTATATTTAGTGATGAGTTCTTCGATACACTGGAGAAGAAAGAGGCGGAATATGAGCAATCTCTTAAGTCTCATATTGGAAAACACTTGGATTTATTGAACGTTTAATCTGATTGGGAGATAGAATAGAGGTTTCTAAAAAAAAGACCACGTGAGTTCAACTCACGTGGTCTTTCGCTGTTCTGATACTTATTTTCCAGTATCAGTTGTAGTATCTGTAGTAGTGGTATCTGTTGCATCATCTTCTTTATCCAATGTGTTCTTAATATCAGCCTTTGTCTTCAAATCAGCCAACCAAGTGGATGATAAGGTTGATACTTGTGTAGTTGTTAACTGTTCTTTGATCTCTGCTGATTTTTCTTCAAGAGTTGCTTTATGTGCATCTTTGCGATCCGTAACCTTTATAATGTGGAAACCGCTAGCTGATTGGACAACATCGCTTATTTCATCTTTTTCTAGAGCAAATGCTGCGTTATCGAAGGCATCTTCATGAGTACCTTGAGGGAAGAAATCCAAATCTCCACCGTTATCTTTAGAAGCTGTATCTAGAGATTTAGCTGCAGCAACAGTAGCGAAATCTGATCCACCCTTAATTTCTTTAAGGATACTATCTGCTTCTTCCTTAGTAGCCACTAGAATATGTGAAGCTTTGACTTGTTCTGCTGTATCGAAAGCACCTGGGTTCTCATCAAAGTATTTCTTGATGTCAGCATCAGTTACTTTCACTTGTGGTTCTACTAATTTACGAATTTTCACTTGAATATTCATTTCGTTCTTTAGGTCATCTAAAGTCATACCAGATTGCGTAAGAGCAGAATTGAATTCTTCTTCTGTTGCAAAGTTTTTCTTAACGGATTCGATTTCTTTAGTCAAATCTTCTTCAGTAACCGTAATATTCGCTTTTTTGACTTCTTGATCGATAAGTTCTTCAGTGATGAGGTTATCTAATGTTTGAGTACCACCAAGGGTAACTAACTCGGAGTAAAGCTTGTCCTTTGTAATATCTACGCCATTCACTGTAGCTACAGCTGCACTATCACCACTTGGCTTAACAAGAATGATCACCAGTACGATAGCGAGCACAAGAGAAAGACCCATCCATATATTACGGCTAGTGTTGTTGTTTGATGGTGGAACAGAAGCCGATGAATTCTCTGTTAAATATTGATCGTCTAAGGGCTGTGGAACTATAGCTTCCTCTGTGTTAAGAGTAGATTCGTTTACGACTACATCATTAACAGGTTCAGGTGTAACCACTACTGGTTCTACAATCTCACTTTCTATAACTTCACTCTCGACAACTTCATTCTCCGTACTTGTACTTTTCTCTAGGTTTGATTCTTCTTTGGGCGATCCGTCCAATGGGTTATTTTCGTTATTTTCGGGATTCCCTAATTCTTTGTCAGTCATTAATTTATAATCCTCCTTTAAATATATGCACGCTTACTAGATACTAGTGTATCAGAACTTGAGAAATCAATCCTTAAGAGTTTATAAAATTGTGGTATTTTTTTTAAGCAAATTTTAATTTTTGTTTGAATTGATGATTAAAGAATACCAATAATGAATGTTTATTACGCAGTAATATGATGATATATGAGTATCACTCTTTTCAATGATGTTATTCTAATGATACAATAGATATTAGTGCTAATCGTGTGTTGAAAGTGCTTATAATATATACAAAAATACCTTGAACAAGGGGAGCCTAGCCTTAAGTGATGACATCATTTAAAGAAACACTTCAAAGCCCAGCAATCAAAAGATTAATTGTTTTAGTAACACTTGTTTTAGTGCTTTACTTATTTAGAAGTATGATGAACCTCTTATTAATAACGTTCATTATTACTTATTTGGTCAATCGACTTCACTCCTTCTTGACACAAAAGATTACGAATCGGCTTAAGATTAATGGTTTAATCGTGGTTGTCGTTCTGTATGCTCTAGTTCTGACCGTTCTGACAGTAGGCACAATAAAGTATGCTCCTAAGTTGATATCTCAGTTGAATGATCTTGTACAGCAAGTGATCGCCTTTTATAGTAAACCTTTTGTACCGACGGATAATAAAGTTATTAATTATTTAATGGAATCAGCACATAAGATTGACGTAGCAAGCTATGTGGATCAGGGATGGGACATTATCGTATTGACCATCTCTAACATTGGTACATGGAGCTTTAACATAGGGATCGCTCTTATCATGAGTTTGTTTTTCATGTTGGAAAAGGAAAATGTTACGCAATTCAGCAAGAAGTTTAAGGATAGCAAGTTTGCATATTTCTATGATGAACTAGTTTACTTTGGTAAAAAGTTTGTCTTTTCATTCGGTAAAGTTATTGAAGTACAATTCCTTATCTCGATCATCAATTGCCTTATTTCAACTGCGATTCTTTGGATGATGGGCTTTTCAAATTTATTTGCACTTGGTATTATGATTTTCCTTCTAGGTTTGGTTCCTGTAGTAGGAGTCTTTGTTTCCTTAGTTCCATTATGTGCTATTGCATTTAAAATTGGTGGCGTCATCAAAGTGGTATATGTACTTCTAATGGTAGCAGGATTACATGCATTTGAAGCGTACTTTATGAATCCCAAATTCATGTCGTCAAAGACGCATCTACCCATTTTCTATACATTTACGGTTCTGATTGTGTTTGAACACTTCTTAGGAGTATGGGGTCTTATTCTTGGAGTGCCAATCTTCATGTTTGTTTTAGATTTATTAGAGGTTCCCGTGTCTGCTCCACTTAAGAAGAAATAATGATCCTAATATGAAATAAACAAAAATCCTAACTTTATAGTTAGGATTTTATAGTTGGAGGAATACACAACTTGGGGACTTGATTGTTTGTTGTCATGTTATAGGTGCGAGAAAGTGCCGGGCATCCGTTCATGATGATTACTAGGTTTGTGGTTCAGAACGTTCTTAATTTTTTCAGGCAACTTTTTCTTGATTAGAGTTCCTTGCTCTTTCGTTAACTTACCCGATTGGATGGCCTCATCAATCTTTCTGAACTCTACATCACTTAATTTCTGGGTAAACGTTTCTTCATTCCATCCCTTATGCGATTGAGCAATTTGAATCAATGTTTTTCCTTGTTTCCATTCTTTTAATAAATCCTGACGTTCCATACCAAGTAGGTTTGCTGCATCTCTAGTGATGCCACCATGATGATGGTCTCCGTGAGGCTTCTGATGGTGGGGAGCTTCTTTTATAGGATCCGCCTGATCAGCATAAACATATGGTGTACTACACACGATAAGACTAGCGATTACCGTCGAGAATGCCAGCTTAGAAAGGGTTCTCATATGGTTCATGTCTTTTTCACCCCAGTTTCTTTTGTTTACCAGAATTAGTATGAACATTATTTAGAATTTCATGCATAACGGCATGATTGCATCAATCTCCCGTGGGTGGGGTAATACATTGATAACCTATTGTAGAGGAGAGATGACTATGACTTTTGGCGCTCGTATGCTAAAAACAGGGATTGCGGTAACCCTTGCCTTATATTTAAGTACTTGGCTTAATCTAACCCCATCGGTAATCGCAGCTGTAGCCGCTATATTCGCCATGCAACCCTCGATCTATCGTTCATGGCGATACTTTCTGGATCAACTTCAGACCAATACCTTAGGCGCGATCATTGCGATGCTTGCTGGTTATTTCTTTTCAAGTGAACCTATTGCCGTTGGGCTTGTCTGTATTCTAGTTATTATGGTTTGTCTGAAGCTAAAAATGGGGGATACGATTGGTTTAACGCTAGTAACGGTCATTTCCGTCATGGAGGCATCAGGCCAATGGGAATTCGCTTTGAATCGATTCTCCCTAAGTTTAATTGGAATTATATCCGCTTTTTTAATTAATATATTAGTGATTCCTCCGAGACCAAAGCAGCAACTGTATGGACAGATGCATGGGATCTTTGATCACTTGTCGTTATTACTTCGGACGTCAATTACAGATGAGATTAAAGAGAATATATTTCGAGATGAGAAGAACAAATTAGAAGGTGATATTAGATCCCTGTCTGATAAGTACATATTATTCGAGGAAGAACATAAGAAGTTGAAAAGAAGCCCTTTTAATGAAAGTAGGAACTTAGTTGTATATAAG
The DNA here is from genome assembly GCF_059445505.1 of Paenibacillus sp. Y301. Lineage (NCBI taxonomy): Bacteria > Bacillati > Bacillota > Bacilli > Caryophanales > Paenibacillaceae > Paenibacillus > Paenibacillus sp. Y301. The sequence continues at coordinate 379,001 of NZ_JCAIUL010000003.1, forward strand.
CAAATGCTTCATACGTTAGATAAGGGGCGTGAAGTCTTAGAAGCGATTGAAGATCATTATTTTCAGTCGGAACGGATATCGAATACAGATCAGGAATTCATTGAAGAAATTGAAATGCTAACGAAATTTCATGAACATATCCTTCTTAAATTTGATCGTAAGTTAAAGCCCAATACGACAGAATCCTTGATGATAGAAGAAAGTAGTGGTGAATTTATCAGAGAGACATTTAAGCGATATCTGGATCATGAAGGTAGAGGATCATTTCGATTAGCTATTGTGGCTGCGACAATGTATGACTATGGGTTTCAATTAAACCGACTTAATCGCTTAGTGGATAATAATCACAAATACGATGATGATAAAGAAGAATCTAACTTAAACGCAGTGAAATTGTGGGAAAAGGTGAATAAAAAGTTGAAAAAATAGTGAAAAGACTATCTTAATTTTATTTAAGGTAGTCTTTTTTCATGTAACGAAGGAGATCATAGAAGCTTAAGCATTTCTATATGCGTGTATTGTTACAGTATCTAACATTATTTAACTTAGATGTGCGTTTCAACCTTGATATGGCCCTGAAATGAGTGGATTTGTCATTCTTATGAAATATTAATTTACGTAAGGGTGACATACATTTATAATACATAACAAGTTAATAAAAATTTAAAGTGTTTTAATATCGAATAAAGACTTTAGGAGGGTTTATTATGACGCAATCATATCAATCAAACAGAACGACTTTAGCGGACTGTATGCCTGAGCTCGTAGCCACAGCGCGTGGAGATCTTAAGGCAACGTTAGCTATCATCAATATTAAATTAGTGAATGTGATATCTGGAGAAATCATACCCGAGATGTCTATCGCGGTACAAGGTTCAAGAATAGCTTACGTAGGTAAAGACATCAGTCATTTATTAGATGAGAACACGCATGTCATTGATGGGCAAGGTAGATATGCTGCTCCAGGCTTATTGGATGGGCATTGTCATATAGAAAGTACCCAACTTACCGTGACAGAATTCGCGAAGGCGGTACTTCCACTTGGAACTACCGGTGGGTTCTTTGATGCACATGAAATATCCAATGTCATGGGACTTAAAGGTCTGCGTTTCATGTTAGAAGAAGCTAGAACTACACCTCTTGCAGCGTACATGCAGGTGGCCTCTTGTGTTCCTTCAACACATCCGGGACTCGAAACAACAGGTGCCTTTATTGGACCAGAAGAAGTAGCAGAAGCGCTTAGCTGGGGTCCGGACATGATTGGATTAGGAGAAGTCATGAATTTCCCAGGTGTTGTATATGGGGATGATCGAATGATTCGTGAAATTCAGGAGACGTTACGCGCCGGTAAGTATGCTGATGGCCATTTCACATGGAAGTCGGATGACTGGCGATTACCTGTATATGCGGCAAGTGGCGTGAGTGGGGATCATGAATGTGTGACTAAAGAAGATGTGATTGAACGTATCCGATTGGGTATGTATGCGAAGATGCGTCAAGGCTCCGCATGGCATGATGTGGCTGAGACGATTAAAGCTCATACTGAAGGTGGAATAGATACTAGACGAATGATGCTTGTAACAGATGATAGAAGTTCGGAGTCACTACTTAGAGAGGGACATATGAATTTCGTAGTACGTCATGCCATTGTGCAAGGAGTTAAGCCTGTTACGGCGTTCCAAATGGCAACCATTAATACGGCTGAACGTTTCGGACTTGCAAGAGATATTGGCTCAATTACGCCTGGTTCATGTGCTGATATTATATTACTTGATGGAAATATAGCGGATGTTAACGTAGTGGTAACTATTGCATCTGGTCAGGTTGTGGCTGAGGCTGGACGCATGACAACGACGTGGGAAGGATACCAGATTCCTAAAGAAGCATTCGAGACGGTTCATATGGATCGGAAATTAGTTCAAGAAGATTTCAAGATTAAGGCTCCAATAGCCAATGGGTCAATCGGTGCTAAGGCAATTGAAGTCGTTGAGAATCATGTCGATACACGTGAGCGGAAAGTACAAGTGCAAGTGGAAGATCACCATGTACAGCTTCAATCTTCGGATGACTTGTGTACAATGGCCGTATTTGAACGCCATGGGTTAAATGGGGGACACGCACTGGGTATTCTGAAGGGTGTTGGATTAAATATACCAGCAGCGATCGCGATGACTGTGGCACACGACAGTCACAATATGACTGTAATAGGAAATGACAACGAACTCATGGCCAAAGCAGGAAACTTAGCGGCAGAAATGCAGGGCGGTGTAGTTATGGTAACAGAAGATGAGATTACATCGTTCCCACTTCCTATTGGTGGATTGATGTCTCCTGAACCTTTTGAGACCGTAGCACACCAATCGGAAGCCATAAGTCATGCCTTATTGCATGCAGGTTGTAGTCTTAATAATGCATTCATGACTTTGTCATTGCTAGCGCTTGTAGTCATTCCCGAAATCCGTCTATCTGATAAAGGACTCGTTCGGATATCGGCAGATGGCATCGATATTGTTCCATTGTTTGATGCTGTTGGTGAGAATGAATAGAAGCTCTTCCTAGAGAAGAACAAGGGTAATCACACAAAAACGGATATCATCTTCATAGATGATATCCGTTTTGAATGTTATATATCATGATAATTGGTTAGGCTACATAAGACATAAGATAGATAATTTGATTTCTAATCCACGGATTGTTACAATAGATACTGTTGTGTAAATGGAATAAAAGCTTAAAAATTCATAATAATACTACTTTAGTATAATGTACTATTTATAAATTGTCAAATCGAGTTAAGGGGATGAATGATTCATGGGCACGAGCGATCAAGAATGGTATGACGAACAGCAACGAGTCGATGAAGTGACCACGAAAGTAGCGAATAGAATTGAGAAGCTTCAACGTGAAGTGGGTAGCGTTCGAGGAGACGTTGTAGATTTACGTAAGGAATTCTGGGACGAAGTAAGAGTGAACTTTAGTAGTTCTGATGACTTAGGCGAGACATCAACAAGTCTACGTCAGCAGTCACAAGTATTATCAGAACGTGAGCGTAGCCATCTTCAGTCTTCAGAGTCATTGAAGAAAATGAAATTACTCGTGAGATCACCCTATTTTGGTCGAATAGATTTTGAAGAAGAGGGATCCTATCAGAATGAAACGATATACCTTGGTATAGCCTCTTTTTTAGATAATGACGATGAGACATTCCTTGTATATGACTGGCGTGCACCCGTATCTAGTCTGTACTATGATGGAGCTCCAGGTCCGGCTAGTTATGATACACCCATGGGTGAGATTAATGGAGAGATGAAACTTAAGCGACAATTCGTCATTCGAAATGCCAAGATTGATGTTCTCTTTGACACAGGCGTAACGATTGGTGACGAGCTTCTTCAACAAGTGCTTAGCCATAGCGCGGATAATCAGATGAAGAGTATTGTAGCTACCATTCAGAAAGAACAAAATGCAGTGATTCGAAATGACAAGAGTCGGATGCTAGTGGTTCAAGGTTCAGCTGGCAGTGGCAAAACTTCTGCTGCTTTGCAACGTGTAGCTTATCTACTATATAAATATCGTGCGGTCTTGAAGGCTGATCAAGTCGTACTGTTCTCACCTAATCCACTCTTTAATAGTTATGTATCTTCTGTACTCCCGGAATTAGGGGAAGAGAATATGCAACAGACAACTTTTCAAGCTTATTTAGATTTCAGATTGGCGAAAGAATTCGAACTTGAAGATATATTTGCCCAAATGGAATCAATGTTAAAGATGGACGAAGGACATTCCCTTGAGGTGAAAAAGGCCTCCATTAACTATAAATCATCGCCTGCTTATTTGGAGGCTATTACGAGTTACAAGGTGTATCTAGAATCGCAAGGTATGATGTTCAGACCAATACAATTTCAAGGAAGACTAATCATATCTGCAGAGAAGATGAAGGAGAAGTTCTATAGTTTCGAATCGGGTGTGAAGCTTGCCAATCGTGTTGAATTGATGCGGGAATGGATGCTGAAGGAGTTGTCAGTATTCGCTAAGAAGGAGCGCGAGGCAGCATGGGTGGACAATCAGATTGATCTGTTGAGTGCGGATGAGTACCAGAAGGCGTACACACACGTTCGACGGAAACAACATGCGAAGAAGGATACCTATGATGATTATGATAAGGAACGAGATCTCCTTGCCCGGATGATCGTGAATGAGTGGCTGAAACCTGTGCGTAAATGGATCAAACGGAAACGCTTCGTGGACGCCAAAGGATTGTATAGGGAATTATTTCTTAATCATCAACTTCTTCAATCGATTAGCGGAACGAATTCACTACCTATGTATTGGGATGAGATTAGTGAGAGTACGATTGCTAATCTGAAACAAGGCAAGTTGTCATATGAGGATGCGACACCTTACCTGTATTTACAGGAGTTAGTCAAAGGCTTCCAGACAAACAATGCCATCCGATATGTATTTGTCGATGAGGTACAGGATTACTCTCCATTCCAACTTGAATATTTAAAAAGATTATTTCCACGTGCTCGTATGACAGCGCTTGGAGATTTGAACCAAGGAATCTATACACATGCTTCTGTTCTAGATAGTATGGAGTCGCTTCAGCAATTGTATGGTCCACAGGAAACAGAAGTCATCTCTCTGATTAGAAGTTACCGTTCAACGTATGAGATTGTAGATTTCACTCGTAGTATGATGCCTGGTGGGGATCAAATTGTTCCATTTAATCGACAAGGTGATAAGCCGATGGTCGTGATCGAAACAGGTCGTGAGCAATTGCATCAGAAGATTATTGAAGATGTCACAGCCTTGCATGCTCAAGGTTATGAACATACAGCGATTATCTGTAAGACGCTTGAGGAGAGCGAGCAGGTGTATGAGGCGTTAAAAGATCATTTAACTTTGAAAAAAGTGACCAAAACAACGCCTTCTTTTGTAAAAGGAACGCTTGTGATTCCGTCGTATTTAGCAAAGGGTGTTGAGTTTGATGCGGTCATGATCTATAACGCCTCTAATGAAGCTTATGCCCGTGAAAGTGAACGGAAGTTATTCTACACCGTCTGTACTCGTGCAATGCATCTTCTACATATATATAGTCTTGGAGAGCCTAGTCACTTCATTACCGACGTAGATGCTGAGAAATACACTGTGATGAATTAAACTCTATGGATCGTTAGGATATCAGCGCTTTCCGTATTGATACTTAATCCTTCATAGAATTGCTTCCGATATTGCGAAGGTGTGCAGCATTTGTGATTCTTGAATACTGTGATGAAGTAACTGAGATTATCGAAGCCAACGTCCATCGCGATATCCACAATTTTTTTATCACTATTCTCAAGTAACTTGGAGGCCTTCTGTATACGATAGTGGTTCACATAGTCTACAGGTGTTTTCTGAACCATTTGTTTGAAGAATCGACAAAAATGTCCCTCACTCATATTGATTTCTGAGGCGAGGTCTTTCAGTTTAAGGGGTTCTGAATAGTGTTCGTGAATATAATTCAGAACATTCTTAATCCGCTCAACCTTCTCATGACTTCCAGTAGGACGATGGTCCCCTTTCGTAGTCTGTTGAATATGTCCAACCATTTTGGCAAATATGAGATATAGTTGTGCTTTGGTTGTGAGCTCACAGGTGAGTGACTGCTCTTCATTTTCAGTAAGAATGCTATCTAAATAATCCAGAATTTCGATCTCCCATGGTTCCTCTCTTTTGATATGAGGATGTGGGAGTATCTTTTTTTTGAGCAATGGATCAATAAACTTCTCTTGAACAATATCGAAAGCATGACTAAGAAGGAGGTCCGGGCTAAATACTACAGCTGAGAATATACAAGGAAACGTATGCTCCTTCTCTACATAACCTGAATGAAGTTCTCCACTGTTGACGAATAGACCTTCTCCAGCATGCACTTCATAATAGTTCATATTGATTTGAAATATGGCGCTACCTTGTCTCACTACAATAAATTCCATTTCGTCATGCCAGTGGTAGTCTATGATACTTTGATTCTGCTCGTCCGTTTGCTCGACATTGGGGTAGATACTAACGGGGTACATAGGGTTTCCGTGGACCCGATTTTCTTTTAAAAGTTCTCGATTCATTGTAATCGTTCCCACCTTTAGGATATTTGTAAGTACTTTTACAACAAAACATCAATATATTGATACATTTGGTCATAATAACGTAAGAAAAGAATGTTTTATATCAATATTATTATAGTATAAACCATAGGAGGTTAGATATATGAAATTTTCGGATGGATATTGGCAAATCCGCGAAGGCTATGAAGTTCAGAATCCAGCAGATATTCGTGATATAACACAATCTGGTGATTCTATGACCGTATATGCAGCAACTAAAGTGATTGAAACAAAAGGTGATACCCTAAATGGTACATTGTTAAAAGCTACATATAGCTCTCCAATGCCCAATGTGATTCGCGTTCAATTGAATCATCATAAAGGTAAAGTGAAGAAAAGTCCTGAGTTTGAACTATACACAGAGCAAACAGATGTACAAATCGCAATGGACGAAGAAGTGGCTGAGCTTACAAGCGGGCAACTTAGTGTCAAGGTGAATAAAAAACAAGGTTGGAATATCGATTTCAACTTCGCAGGCAAACGTGTGACAGGTAGTGGATGGAGAGCACCAGGTTATATTAAATCTCCTGACAAAACAGCTTATTTCCGTGAGCAACTTGACCTCGGTGTAGGTGAGTATGTATACGGTCTAGGCGAGCGTTTCACACCATTTGTAAAGAATGGTCAAGTCGTAGATATGTGGAATGAAGATGGGGGTACAAGTTCTGAGCAATCTTATAAGAACATTCCTTTCTATCTCTCCAATAAAGGGTATGGCGTGTTCGTTAACCATCCTGAGAAAGTATCCTACGAGATTGCATCAGAGAACGTATCGAAGGTACAGTTCAGCGTTGAAGGTGAATCTCTTGAATACTTCATTATTGGTGGAGGCACTCCAAAAGAAGTATTGAATAATTACACGAAATTAACAGGTAAACCAGCACTTCCACCAGCATGGACATTTGGTCTATGGCTTACAACATCCTTTACAACAGACTACGATGAAGATACTGTAAATCACTTCATCGATGGCATGGCAGAACGTGATATTCCACTTTCCGTATTCCACTTTGACTGTTTCTGGATGAAAGAGTACCAATGGTGTGATTTCGAGTGGGACAAGGATATGTTCCCAGATCCAGAAGGCATGCTTAGACGTTTGAAAGATAAAGGTCTTAAAATCTGTGCATGGATTAATCCATACATCGCTGAGAAGTCTCATTTGTTCGATGAAGGTATGGAACATGGCTATTTGGTTAAGACAGCTGACGGAAGCGTATGGCAATGGGATAAATGGCAAGCAGGTATGGCTCTTGTCGATTTCACGAACCCAGCTGCAGTTAAATGGTATCAAGATAAGTTGAAGACTCTTATTGGTCAAGGTGTAGATAGCTTTAAAACTGACTTTGGCGAAAGAATTCCAACAGATGTCGTTTATTATGATGGATCTGACCCAGTCAAAATGCATAACTACTACACGTTCTTATATAACAAAGCAGTATTTGAAGTATTGGAAGAAAACATCGGTAAAGGTGAAGCTGCTCTATTCGCACGTTCTGCAACAGTCGGCGGCCAACAATTCCCAGTACATTGGGGTGGCGATTGCTCAGCTAGTTACGAATCGATGGCAGAAACCGTACGTGGTGGATTGTCTCTAGGTCTTTCAGGATTTGGTTTCTGGAGTCATGATATCAGTGGTTTCGAAATGACAGCTGCACCAGACGTATACAAACGTTGGGTACAATTCGGTCTGTTATCTTCACACAGTCGTCTACACGGAAGTACTTCGTACCGGGTGCCTTGGTTGTTCGGAGAAGAAGCGGTGGATGTTGTTCGCGAGTTCACTAAGCTGAAATGCAGACTTATGCCGTACCTATTCAACTCCGCAGTAGAATCTACTGTGAAGGGTCTACCAATGATGAGAGCTATGGTTCTTGAATATCCTGAAGATCCAACTTGTGCTCCATTGGATACACAATATATGTTCGGGGATTCCATCTTGGTTGCTCCAATCTTCAATAAAGAAGGCGATGTAACCTATTACCTTCCTGAAGGTACTTGGACGAACTACTTAACAGGTGAAGTTCTTGAAGGTAGCCGTTGGTATAGTGAGAACCATGATTTCATGACATTACCAATGATGGTTAAATCCAACACGATCCTTGCTGTAGGTCAACAAGATAACAAGACAGATTACGACTTTGCTGATGGCGTTAGCCTTCACCTGTTCCAATTGGCTGAGGGTGCAACAGCACAAGCTGAAGTTGTTAACTTGCAAGCAGAGAAAGAACTTGCTGTTACAGCAACACGTTCTGGTTCTATTATCGAAGTAACAACGGATGGCGTAGGTAAAGCTTGGTCCGTAGTACTTAGAGGTATTAACGAAGTGGCTTCCGTAGATGGCGGCAAGTCGGAATCCGGTGTTGATGGTGTCGTAATTACACCAGCAGCGGGTGCAACTTCTGTGAAGATTAACTTGGTATAATAAAAGTAAAGAAAAGGCCTGATTCATGTATGAGATGAGATGTGAACCATGAATTTGGGTGTTTGACAATATAGAAAACCGAGTCACGATGATGTATATATAGAGATGAGACTTTTATTCAGCAAAGTTCTCTTCACTTATATGCGTCGGGTGGACTCGGTTTTTTTAATAGTGCGTGTTCAAAAAGTCGAATTTTCAGCACCAAGAGTATGCTTACGATGCTGCGTTTTTTCAAAACGCTTCAGAAGATTGGATGAAGCAAGGGAGTGAGGAGCGGAACGTAGGCAGTACCTACGTGAGCACCGGAAGGACCGGCTGAATTCAATATTCGATGTCGAATAAGCTTCTTGGCATACTTCGTGATCAAAAGATGGCTTTTTGAACAACCTCTAATACATAGAATAAGGAGTTGGGTGAACGTCATGGCAGTATCTAAGCTCTATCAGAGTGTGACAGATGAACAAATTCGAGAAGTTATGGTGAATACATTTGGGCCCAATACGGAAGTGAAGCGGATTAAGATGATGAAAGGGGGTCAATTTAACACAACGTATTACGTAGAAGGTTTTCTTCCCGAGCAGAAGCTTATTCTACGTGTTGCCCCCGGAAATAAGGAACATCTGCTGTCTTTTGAGAAGAATATGATGGCTGTTGAACCGGTCACTTATGGGCGTATGGCAAAGAAGGGTATTCCATGTACACATGTAGTGCGTTACGACGGTTCGTGCGCTATTATTGACCGGCCGTATATGTTAATTACATTCATAGATAGTATTCAATTAAATGACCCTTCGATCACAAGGGAAGAGTATCATCGTTTACAAGAAGAACTAGGCCAATGTACACGCCAGATGCATGACATCTCAGCAGACAAATTCGGTTTTCCCCAGCCTGATGGAACGGTGGTAGGATCGGACTCTTGGAGTGAAGTATTGATCCAATTCGCAACGGAAGTGGCAGATCTCTGTCGAAAGTATGAGTTAGTTGAACCAACGGTAATCGATGGATTTCAGAATTTTTTCCTAACACATCGTGTGTTATTTGATGAAGTGACGATACCTTCGCTTGTGCATAATGATTTGTGGGATCCTAATGTACTTGCCCAAAGAGACGAAGAGGGTACGCTACATATTGCAGCAATCATTGATGCGGATCGAGCGATGTTCGCGGATCGTGAGTTTGATTTCGTATTATATAAGAATGACCCTAGGTTTATAAAAGGATATGGAATCGAACTTGATTTAAGTAAACAGGCGATGATTCGGAGAAAAGCCTATGACATGTTGTGGACTTTTACGAATCTCTATATCCATGAGGTGCAAATTGAACTGCATGAAGAAGCAGATAAACTGAAAGTTGCTGCATTAGAATCGTTCCAAGCATTGACCCAATTATCGTTATAGGAGATGTTCATAATGGAACAGACGTTTAAAGGGTATTCTTTTTGGAATCATACTTTGCCTTTGAAAGAACGTATTGAGGACCTTATTTCACACCTCACATTAGATGAGAAAATAGGGCTGATTCCAACTCGCCAAGCTGCGGTTGATCGTCTAGGTATCCCTGCCTACTGTGTGGGCGGTGAAGCCGCCCATGGCATTGCTTGGATTGGGGAGGCAACGGTATTCCCTCAGCCGATCGGACTGGCTTGTACTTGGAACCCAGAGTTGATGAAGTCGATTGGTTCTGCAGTAGGGGATGAGGCAAGAGTGTTCCATCATAAAGATCCTACGCATCACGGCCTAACTTTATGGGCGCCTACGGTCGACATGGAGCGAGACCCACGTTGGGGGCGGACGGAAGAAGCATATGGAGAAGACCCTTATTTGACTGGAATGTTAACCTCCTCTCTAATAAAAGGTATGCAGGGCGATCATCCATTCTACCTCAAGATGGTCGCCACGTTGAAGCATTTTTTTGCCAATAATAATGAAGTGGATCGTCTCACTTTCTCTTCGAGTATTGATCCGCGGAATATGCATGAGTATTATTTGAAAGCGTTTGAAATGCCATTTGTTGAAGGCGGAGCTTATTCTATGATGACTGCCTATAACTCAATTAATGGAACGCCTGCGATTGAGAGTCCTTATGTGAATCAGTTCGTGAAGGGTGAATGGCAAATGCCCGGATTTATCGTCTGTGATGGTGGTGATTTGTCACAGACGGTAGAGTATCACAAGTACCATGCGACACATGCGGAATCAGTAGCAGGAGCTCTTAAAGCAGGTGTGGATTGCCTGACAGATGAACAAGAGTTGGTCGTCGATGCGACGAAGGTTGCATTCGCTAGTGGTTTAATAAATGAAGGTGATTTAGATCGAGCCATTCGTAATATTTTTCATGTGCGCTTTAAGCTTGGGCAATTTGATCCAACAGAGAATAACCCTTACGCAGCAATTCCTGATTCTGTACTGATGTGTTCAGAGCATAGTAAGTTGTCCCATCAAGCAGCGCAAGAGTCTATTGTCCTTTTGAAGAATGAAGGTAGGTTATTACCCCTATCTAAAGAGAAGACGGAGAGCGTCGCGGTTATTGGACCTCTTGGTAATATCGTATATACAGATTGGTACAGTGGCACACTTCCTTACGCAGTTACCCCATTCGAGGGGATATCAAAGAAATTAGCAGGATTGGACCAACATGTTAGCTTCCATAGTGGGGATGATGTGATCACGCTGAGAACGGTAGGAAGCGGTTGGTACGTAGTTGCAGGGAAGGATAACACAACCCCTCTTATGCCACAACCGGATGGTGCGAACGATGATCGAGCGCTATTTACACATACGAACTGGGGTTATGGTAGTCATACATTACAATCCAAGGCGAATGGTCTATATGTGACGGCAAATGATGAATTGACACTTCATGCTTCTGCGGAGAGAGTATGGGGTTGGTTCGTGAAAGAAGTGCTAGACATTTCCTCACAGGAGGATGATCTCGTGACCATAAAAACGTGGAATGGACATCCTATTAAACTTTCAGTAGATGAGTATGGTTCGACTATTTTACGTGGAAGTAAGGATTGGTTAGACCAGCGTGCTACCACAGGCTTTACGAAAGAGGTGGTATCGGATGGGCTTAAGGAAGCTGTCGATGCAGCTCGTGACCATGATGTTGCTATTGTATTTGTTGGGAATAACCCGTTCATTAATGGAAAAGAGGAAGTAGATCGTCCTGGGATTGAACTACCACCTGCTCAGGTGGAGTTGGTCAAAGAAGTGTGTAAAGCTAATCCACGCACGGTTGTCGTAATTATAGGAAGTTATCCTTATGCCTTGGGAGAGTTAGCAGAAATAGCACCGGCCATTCTATATTCCTCTCATGGAGGGCAAGAACTAGGGAATGCGATCGCGGATGTTCTATTCGGAGATTATAGTCCAGCAGGACGCTTGAATATGACCTGGTACCAAGGTGAAGAGCAACTGGCTGATTTCTTAGATTACGATATTATCAAAAATAAGTTGACGTATATGTATTTTGATGGAAAACCATTATATCCGTTTGGTCATGGATTAACCTATAGTGAATTTTCATATGAAAATATGATCGTTGATCAACACACTTATCAGCTTCATGACACGATAACTATCGTGGTTGAAATTGAGAATACAGGCGATAGGTTATGTGATGAAGTGGTGCAATTGTATGTAAGTGGTCACGTATCGCGTGTGATGACGCCGAACAAACGGTTAAAGGGCTTTAGACGGATTAACCTTCAACCGGGACAAAGACGGAAGGTTAGCTTTCAAGTTCCTGTATCTGAGCTTGCCATTTGGGATGTAAGTAGAGACCGCTTCTGTGTGGAATCAGGTGCATATAAATTGTTGATCGGGAGTACTTCAGAAGATATTCGCTTGGAGAGGACTGTTCAAGTCCAAGGTGAGATCATCCCTCATCGTGATCTCACAAAGCTCACCTATGCGGAAAATTACAATGATTATTACCATGTGCTTCTTGATGAGTGTCTTGAAGGACGCACTGGGGTGAGGGCAGTGAATGAACAAGGATGGATTTCCTTTCAAGATGTCGAGTTTAAGGAGATTGTTCATTCTTTAGAATTACGGGTCTCGGGTGGGATTGAAGGTGGATATATTGAGGTTCGTCTGGATAGTCCTGAGGGAATAGGCATAGGCCAGTGCTCGGTCCTACCATCAGATCACGGAGTATGGTCTACGGTTACATGTCATTTAGATCATGTTGCAGGGATTCACACTATATTTCTGATGTTACAGGGGACGGTTAGTGTGAGTCACTTTACCTTTATTGACGCACATGATTAATAGTATAAAATGTATTAACGAAAACATGAATATGTTGGGGACAATTAAACCACAATAGGTATGATTGAAGAAACCTAAAGGTGGTTTAATAATGAAGAATATGAAGTGGGACTTGGTAGCACTTTCTTCCATTCCGCTCATCATGACACTTGGAAATTCCATGCTGATACCCATTTTACCTTTGATTTCGAGGGAACTTCATATTAGTTCTTTTAAAGTAAGTATGTTAATTACAGTGTATGCGATTGTGGCTATATTACTAATTCCTATCGCAGGTTATCTGTCAGATCGATTCGGTAGGAAGAAAATTATCATCCCTAGTCTTATCATTGCCGCTGCAGGTGGCGCGGTCGCTGCGGGTGCAGCTTGGTTAACGGAGGGTATGGTAGCTTACTGGATCATCCTAGGCGGAAGACTTTTGCAAGGAATCGGTGCTGCAGGCGCATTTCCAATTGTTATTCCATTAGTAGGAGATATGTTTGACAAAGAGGAAGAGGTTAGTAAAGGGTTGGGCATCATAGAAACCTCTAATACTTTCGGAAAAGTCATTAGTCCGATACTGGGTGCAGCACTTGGAATAGTGTTATGGTATCTACCTTTTATTAGTATCCCCATCCTTTGTATCATCTCTTTAGTGCTCGTTATATTTCTTGTCAAAACCCCGAAAAAGGATAAGGCTGACATCTCGCTGAAGAAGTTTCTAGCGGGGACGAAAGAAATTTTGAAGGAAAAGGGGCGTTGGTTATATGCGATCTTTGCGGTAGGTTGCATATGCATGTTCATATTATTTGGGGTTCTCTTCTATTTATCGGAAACCTTAGAAGTGAAATATAAACTGGATGGTATTCTTAAGGGATTGGTGTTAGCCATTCCACTTGCGGTACTTTGCTTGAGTTCCTACATCGGTGGGAAAGTGATTGGGCAGAATAAGAAACGGATGAAATGGTTAGGGTTTGCTGGCATGGCCCTTATAACTGTATGCCTTATCATTATTGGGTTTAGTAGTCAGATTGTTTTTGTGACTAGTTTGTTCTCACTTTGCGGTGCAGGCATTGGAATCGCACTTCCTTGTATGGATGCGTTGATTACAGAAGGTATTGATAAAGAACAACGAGGAACGATTACATCGTTATATAGTAGTATGAGATTTATTGGGGTATCTCTAGGGCCTCCAGTCGTTTCCTTATTAGAGAATGCGAATCACTGGATTCTGTTTGGCATCATGGCAGCTGTTGCTGCGGTTGGTGGACTACTAACACTATTTGCGGTTAAGCCATCGGAAGACACAGCAGTGGATAACAAGAGTGAGACTTAGTTAATATTTGAACGCTGAATTTAGAAGTATAATTAGCATAGTTACATAAAAAGTGAGGTGCGTAACTATGCCGGATGCTTCAAGTAATCAGCAACGGACGCCAACCCAAACCAAAGAAAACAAAGGTCCACGGATCCTTAGAGAGAAGAATGTAGTTTCAATCATGATCCATAATTATTGTATGGGACAAGGACATGATCGAAACAAAAGTGCATCAAGTGGCACAGTAGAACTATGTACGGAATGCTTGAATATTCTTCAATATGCGCATCTTCGCCTGGAACGCTGTCGCTTCGGTGAGGAGAAAACAACTTGTGAGCATTGCTCAGTTCATTGTTATAAACCGGATCGGCGGGCTCAGATTAAGACAGTTATGAAGTATGCTGGGCCACGCATGTTATGGAGCCACCCGTTAATAGTGATTAGACATATGATAGATGGTTCTGGTTCTAAACGGAAACGCGGATAAACAATATGGACAAACGTTGTCTTGGCTTTCGTGGACAAATTGTTAATCTAAGAGTCATGGGTATGGATTATTCCTACCCCATGACTTTTTTTGCATATTTGGAGTTGTAATCGACATAGGGCATGATAGAAGACTTCTCCAGAAGGTATTGTATTGAACATGTTGAATAGTTTTAGGGGGACTTACTGTACGATCATTCAATCATGAAGTAACTTAAAGGAGATTATTGATTTATGCACACACATGATACTCTATTGGAGCAACTGCATCACATGGGCATTAACGAACAGGGTGTCTTACTCGTTCATTCATCTATGAAAAGTATAGGAGAGGTAGAAGGAGGAGCGGACACGGTCCTTAACGTTATGGGAGATTACATGAAAGATGGATTGCTTGTTCTCCCCACACATACATGGGCTAATATAAATGCTAGCAATCCAACATTTTATGTGGAAGAGTCACCATCGTGTATTGGTATTCTACCTGAAATGTTTCGTAAGAGACCAGGAGTCGTACGATCATGGCATCCCACGCATTCCGTAGCGGCAATGGGTAGCAATGCTAGGGAATTTACAACTGGTGATGAACGATTTGATACACCATGTGCGAGAGGTTCAGCTTGGGGTAAGTTGTTGGATGAACAAGCAACTATTCTACTTATTGGAGTGGACTTTCGTAGGAATACCTTTATACATGGGGTAGAGGAATGGCTTAATATTCCGGGTAGGATGACTGATGATCATGAGAAATTACAAACCGTTCTAGCCGACGGTACGGTTATGGAAGTGCCATCGCGTAGACATTGTGGAGAGTCTTGGTCAGAGTACTTCTGGAAGGTTGAAGAAGTGATGATAGCTAAGGGTGCCTTATATTTTGGTGAATTCGGAGATGCTGTTGTTCGTGTATGTGACACTGTGAAATTAACCGAAGTACTTACAGAAATGCTACGGGTATTTCCGGATCTCTTCTCAGATAATGAACCCTTGTCTGAACAGATGCAGCAGTTATTCGCAAACAAACGATGATGTCATCTTTGAAAGGGTGGTATGCGAATGATTAATTTGAAGAACAGAATCATTTATATCGTTATATTTGTTGTGGTTATCATCTTAGGGCTCAGTTCGAGGGTGTTCTCAGACCATCTACCCTTGTTCATATCAAGTCATTTCGGAGATGCACTGTGGGCAAGTATGGTATATTTCGGTTGTAGGATATTGTTCAGAAATAAAAGACTGTTTGTATCTGTTGTTCTGAGTTTACTCTTCAGTTATACCATTGAATTTAGTCAGTTATACCAAGCCGACTGGATTAATGACTTACGATCGACGTTGTTGGGAGCACTTATATTAGGAAAAGGATTCTTGAGCATTGATCTAATTCGATATGGGATAGGGATTGTGTGTTCCTGGGTTATGGATAGGTATTGGATTAGTCGTGTGAATGTGAAATAAATGGGCAGATCGGATAGTATTCGACTGCCCTTTATTTTTAGATCTTAGTAATTAATATAATATGAAGTAATGAAGAACGACAGCCTGCAGACAGTCAGGTTGGTCTCCGTGTCGGGACTGGGATGGATCATTAATGAAGTCTGATAAAATGTAAAAGGTACTCCATCATGATCTTCATGAGCGATGGCAGTGGAGGTGGCCTTCATATAGTCCTCGTTATAATCTAGTGTTAGCTCCGCATGGCGACCGTGCCAGATGATACGTCCTTCTTCTATATGTGGTGGGAATTTACTAATCAGTCGCTCCTCCATGTTGCCAGGGGAGTCATTCCATACGATATGATCCTCTAGAATTAGATTAGCTGTATTCGCGTCATGATCAATGGACCAGTTGAAATGTCGTATAAATTGTTCTATCCCTGCCTCAGGATAAGCGGAGGTCAGATCTAACGTCTGCTTAGCGATATCTTGGGAGAGATGTCCTTCAAGTATAATAGCTTCAGCACTTCTCCCAGAACGCTGTAAGCTTCCATTGATGACAGGAAGTGAATGTCCACCCGAGGAAATATTAATAATCGACTCTCGTCCAACAGAAAAATAAGATTTCGTATATATGCCTGGACCTAAATCACACAGCAGGTTCTCACCACCACCATGTAGAAGAAAGTGACCTAGATCATTATGATTATGTGGTTCGTCATTATGCCCACCTTTGGTCGAGAAACTCACGACAATAGGCTTACTATCTTGATTATGGATCTCCCCGCGGTGGATGAGCCAATTCAGATCTAATAAGTACACATTCTCTTTCTGACGTTGTGATCCAAAGACTTGTGGGTTGCTCCAAAGCACATTACGCGATAAATGAGCCCAACGATGGCATGGATCATCTGAGATTAGAGGCATTACGAATGGAAGAGATGTATGTCGATCTGATTGTTCTGCAAGTCGAGTAAGGAGCCCGGGCGGTAATAGCTCTGATTCACTGGAGTCCGAATAGTTGACGAATACGCCATCCGATAGATGAACATTCTCTGGAAAGGAAGAGATCGCCGCGACTTTTGGGCAATCCAGAAGATTGATGTGTCCTGATGTATACTCCTTCAACATTTCAGCAAAGTAGGTGTAATACCCGAAGCCATAAACCCAATATCCTAAGCCTTCAGCACAACCTCCGTCCAACCCATAACCGGAAAGAAAAGCATTCAAAGATGATATGACCCTTTGCATTGCAGAAGTAAGCTGCATATAGTCTTTCATTAATAATAGAGCTGCAATGCCACAGCCTCCTGCACAGACCGCAGACCAGTTGTGATCTGCTGATTCCCAGTGGAAGCCAACAGGTCTCCAGAATACTGGCTCAAATATCCGCTGATCAATCTCTTTTTGAACCCTCTCTGTAATACGTGTATCCAAATCCTCCTCCAACATGGTGATTATTTCAGCCAACATGCCTGCCGTTTCCGCGGCGAATAGATCCACATTTTGTCTTGAAGATAAGCTATCATCTGTGGCAGGTAAATGTGCAGGGAGACACCACGTATACTCATCACAAACGTCCCACAACAAATCCTCTAGGAGTTGTATGTTCTCATGAGAAGGATCTGCACTTGCAACTAAGGCGAGCGCAGCAATTCGTCCACGCCGTTCAAAATATACATCCTCATAAGCCTTGCGTTCTCCTGAATCGTTAAATTGTCGGAAGAGTGAGAACGTAAGGGCAGGAAGGAGAGATTCCCTTGCTCGTGCCGCGTAGGAGTCAAGATCCGCCCAGTACTTCTGGTATATATGAGATCCTCGAGTTGATTGCAAGTGAGTACGCCAATCCTGCGTTCCCCAGGGGTTGAAGGATTCAGGACGGTGGGCAACGATGGCATTAGCCAGTTCAGTTAACTTGATCCGGATTCCGGGTTCGCTCGTCATATATGGAGTTCCTTTCATACATCGTATTGCAATCGATCTCATTAATGAAACCCATTGTAAACCATTTATTACTGAATTTGAAGTCCTGATCTTAAAAGAACAGCCACTGAACATAAAGGTAAAAATAAGGTTCTTATTGATCAAAATACCGTCAAAGAAAAGAGGGTTATGTTTTTATAATTAAAATATATTCATCGTTCCTCATCACAATAATGGAGGTGTATCATATGGCTCAACAAATTGAACTGCTAACTAAGAAAACCCTTAGAGGGAATAAACCAAAAAGTCATTCCCTTCGTTGGGGAGAGACACTCTCAGGATTGTTATTCGTTAGCCCCATGTTAATCGGAGTGTCCATTCTAGTACTGATTCCAATTATCGCCACCATTGTTCTAGGGTTTGCCGATTGGAACTTCGTACAGGGGCTGGATGGAATCCGTTGGGTTGGGCTTCAGAATTTCGTGAACCTACTAGAAGACGAGATGTTCATTAAGTCTGTTCGAAATAACATTCTCTTTCTACTTACCGTGCCAATCTATATGTTGATTTCCATGATTCTGGCTATACTAATCGACCGACATGTTTACGGTAAGGGATATTTCAAGGTCGCCTATTTCATGCCCTACATTTCTATGATTGTAGCTGTTGCTGTAGTATGGCAAGTATTATTCCAACCTTCCTACGGTCCGATTAATGAAATGCTGCGAGCGGTTGGAATCGCAAATCCTCCTAAATGGATTGCAGATCCGAACTTTGCACTAATCTCGATCATGATGATTTCGATATGGGTCTCCATTGGTTTCAACTTAATTATCTATATCGCGGGATTACAATCCATTCCGAAGGATTTATATGAAGCCGCTGAAATAGATGGAGCGAACGGATGGCGTAAATTCACGCGTATAACCTTTCCCTTGCTCTCACCCACGTCTTTCTTTCTTCTTGTGACCGGCATTATTTCAACTTTCAAAGTGTTTGATATCATTGCTGTTATGACGCAGGGTGGACCCATCGGTTCGACTACGATGATGGTCTGGTATTTATACGACACTGCCTTTGTTAATTTGAAAGTAGGATATGCCTCATCTATTGCAACCGTCTTATTTGGATTCGTGTTATTGATTACTTTAGGCCAATGGGCTGCTCAGAAAAAATGGGTCAATTATTAATGAAAGGAGAGATACGCATGCAGACACAAACGGGTATCAATTGGCAAAAAATGATTATAACCATTATCATGTTTGCAGTGAGCATTATCTTCCTACTCCCTTTCGTATGGATGTTAGTTACATCTTTCAAGATAGAAAAGGATGTATTCGTGTATCCTATTCAATGGATTCCGAGGCAATGGAATGTGATTGAGAACTATAAAGAAGTCTGGTTCGGTGAGTATCCGTTCTATGTGTATTATTGGAATTCGATTAAAGTGAGCGTTCTAACAACAATGACCTCCTGTATCGTCTCCGCTTTGGCAGCGTACGGATTCTCCAAAATACAATTTGCTGCAAGTAATGGACTATTTATTATCGTGCTGATTACATACATGATCCCAAGTCAGGCGATCCTAATTCCGCAGTTCATTCTATATCGAAATATCGGATTGTTCGATAGTCATATCGGTCTGATTATTCTAGGAAGCTTCAGTGTACTTGGGACGTTTATGTTAAGGCAATTTTTCATGGGATTACATCAAGAGTTTATTGAATCCGCCAAAATCGATGGAGCAGGACACCCACGAATCTTCTGGTCGATTGCGCTCCCGCTGGTAAAGCCAGCTGTTGCAACGTATGCCATCTTGAGATTTATATGGACATGGAATGACTATCAGAATCCACTTATTTTCGTACGAAGCGATCGATTATTCACACTCCCATTAGCGATGCAGAAATTCACATCTCTAAGCGGAGAGTATTATTCACTCATTATGGCAGCTGCGGTATCATCGATTCTTCCACTATTGATCGTATTCATCATTGGACAGAAGAGCGTGATCGAAGGCATTGCACTTGGTGGAGTAAAAGGATAATAAGCTCAGCTCCCAATAATAGTAAAAATAATTCAAATATAGTAAATATAGTTGGATAAGATGGGCGTGTCTGTTCTATATAATGTGAATTGTTACAACGTAACGATATACAAGGAGGGGGATAGGGTATGAAACGAAAAGTGTTGTCAGTAGCCATCAGCGGGGTTGTATTGATTAGTCTACTATCGGGATGTGGCGGAAATAATAACAATGCTAAGGAAGGTAAGATTGCATCAGAAGGTAGTTCTGGGAAATCGGTCAATCTTCGATTGTATACGTATGGTACAGAGTCAGCCTATAACTGGAGTAAGACGCTGAAGGCTTATGAAGAGGCTACACCAGGAGTGACCGTTGAGCTAGTACAACTTAGTGAGAAAGGGGATACCCAAGAAGCCTCTAAGAAGCTAGATCTCGAAGCAGCATCTTCAGCAGATATGGATATTCTCATGTTCAGTGATCCTGCGGGGTACGCTCAGCGTGTAGCACTTGGAATGGCTGAACCACTAGATAGTTACATCGCCAAAGATGGATATACCGTTGAGAGTGACTATAAAGTGGATACTCATTTAAACGGAAAGGTGTATGCGCTTCCAGGAAAGTTCAATCCTTGGTATGTGCTTTTGAACAAAGATCATCTTGATGAAGCTAATCTCGAAGTTCCGATCGATTGGACATGGGATGACTATGCAGATTACGCTAAGAAGTTGACAAAAGGTGATGGCGCAAGCAAACGCTACGGTACTTATTTTCATGGGCCTCAAGGTGGTGGCTGGCTGGAATTCATTAAGTTAAAGATGGAGAATCAAGCACAGGATGCAGACTTTCTTAAGGCAGACGGTTCATCTAATCTAGATAGCCCATACTTTAAAGAGACGCTTGAACTGAGAGTGAGAATGGAGAAGGAAGATCAATCCTCCGTTCCTTACAGCGATATGATCTCCCAGAAGTTGAACTATCGTACGCAATTCTTTAATCAATCTGCTAGTATGATTACGATCGGAAGTTGGATGAATTCGGAGATCGGTGGAACGGATAAAGTACCTCTAACCTTTAACATAGCGGTGGCCCCATTTCCTAAGAATAATAAAGAAGACCCAACAGGGCTAACTCCAGTGACTACAGATTACGTTGCCGTAGCCGCAAATTCTAAACATAAGGAAGAAGCCTATAAATTCGTACGCTGGTACACAACAGAAGGACAGATTATTCAAGGTAAGAATATTCCTGCGTGGAATCAGGTAAAGAGTGAAAAGGTTGAAGAAATTATTGATACGATTCTAAGCAGTACTAAGAATCCAGAGAAAGTCGATAAGAAATCACTTGTTAATACACTTATATTGTCCAAAGCCTCATCCATTGTTCCCCCGGCTTCCTATCAAGCTGAAGTATTCAAAGCTGTTAATGAGGAGTATGAAAAGTTGATTCTTGGCAATCAGAATATAGATACGACGATTAAGAATGCTCAGGAACGAGTAACTAAAATAATTGATTCGAATAAAAAATAATGGATATAATGAATCCGAATCGGGGACGTACTTTAACGTCTCCCTTTTGCTTATTTGATCAGTGGATGGTGGAATCAAATCATGATAAACCGCATTAGGGACCTGGCACCACGTTCTATTCGTCACAAGCTTATCTTGGCATCAATCGCTTGTATTCTGGTTCCTGCGGTGTTCACCTTGCTCATGTTCAACTTTTTGACCGAAGAAGCAGTAAAGCGGCAGGCGATATCCAATGTAGAAGATTCACTAGAGTTAGTAAATGGGTCGGTGACAAATCTACTTAAAGGTATGCTAAAAACTGCGAATTACGTTCAGGTGAACTCGGAGTTAAATACATACTTCAAGATGGTCGCTTCGGGTAATGAGGAGAGTGATCCATACCATAAGTTCATGGCTGCCAACCGCGTTCTGGAGCAGTTAGACAGTTTGACCGTAGTTGGAGACAAAAGTTATGTAACCGTGTTACTTACAAATGGATCATATTTTATGAATTATTCTGTAAACGATTTCAACCCAATGGAAATTCTGAATGAACCATGGTTCGATCAGTTAAAAGAATTAAAAGGATTACAATCCTATTGGACCGAAGCTGAGCCGACAGCATTTCAAAATGATAAGTTCGATCATCTCTATCAAATCTCGGTTGCGCGCACATTAAGACTGGCTAATTCAGATATTTACGGTTACGTCGTTGTGACAGTCATGGAAGATCAGATCAACGAGATTATAAGTAGGCCATCCGCAGTGGATGACGCGATGTTAGTAAATGATTCAGGAGTAGTTATATCGAAGCGAGATCAGAATGACATTGGGACCACGATATCATATTTAGATATAGACAGCTCCAAAACTTCCTCCATTATCCGCATTCATGGTGAAGAATTCCTTATAGCACAAAAGAGGATAGCACTTGCTGATTGGCACCTTGTCCTAATGCAACCTTATGAAGATGCAATCGTAAATATCCGTTCCATTTTCAGTCGTGTGTTTATCTATCAGTTGATCTCATTTTTTGTTTTTCTCGTTCTGCTTATTGCCCTGGTTAGAGCATTCACGAAGCCACTAGTAAGGCTGGGCAAAGTCACAACTGCGGTGCAGAGAGGTAATCTGAAAGTACGCTCAGGTGTGCGTGGTCATGATGAGATTGGTCGTCTAGGCTGGTTGTTCGATCAGATGTTGGATCGGGTTACAGAGATGATTGCTGAAGTCTCGGATACCCAAGCACGCAAAAGAAAGGCAGAGCTGAAGATGCTACAAGCGCAGATCAACCCCCATTTTCTGTTCAATATACTTAACTCTATTCGAATGAAAGTCATGAAGCGGGGGGACTCAGAGAGTGCTCGAATGATTGGTTCACTATCCATATTACTTCGAATGACTATTAGTCGAGAGGAAGATGAAATATTCCTTCATGAAGAAATTGATCTCATATCCCACTATGTGAATTTGATGAATCTAAGGCAAAAGGAAGAGGTGAATCTTGAACTTGATATTGTTCCGGAGGCCTTTCTAGTTAAGGTGCCAAGATTCTTTCTTCAGCCGATCGTTGAGAACGCGCTAATCCACGGATTCGCTCAGAAATCGGGAACGATTGGTATTAAGGTTAATCAGGAGCAAGGGCATCTAGTCCTGACTGTGCAAGACAATGGAAAAGGTATGGAACCAATCCAAAAAGAAACTATTCTAAGAAAGATAGCGATTCATGTGCCTCACACGAATGTCGAGGAAGAGGGTAAGGGAGTATTCTCTGGAATAGGTCTACAGAATGTGGTAGAGCGAATGAGAATACTTTACGGAGAGGAGTTCACCATTAAAGTACACAGCGAACCAGAAGCAGGAACAATCATTGAGATGCATATACCGCTAGAGAGAAGGGATACGGAATGTATAACGTGATGTTAGTGGATGATGATTACCCTGTCATCGAACTGTTGTCTGATACAATTCAATGGGAAGAACTTGGGCTTCGCTTAATGGGAACGCATGAAAATGGTTGGAATGCCTGGGAGCATGCTCAGCGGGAGACTCCTGACATTCTAATTACCGATATCGGAATGCCAAGAATGAATGGTCTGGAGCTATCCGCACGTATTAGGGAATTGAAGCCAGATGTGCGAATTGCGATCTTGTCATGTCACAACGAATTCGAATATGCACAGCAAGCTATGCGTCTGAATGTACAGGATTACCTTATCAAGGATATGTTGGTACCAGCAGATCTAGTTCAATTACTCCGTCGTTTCAAAGATGCTATGGATGTGGAGACGCATGCGGGCTCGATACAATTACACATGAGACATCTGTTCAGCGAAACGAAGGAGTTGCGCAAAGAACAAATTATTAAGAACTTCATCCATCAACCTCTAATCTCGGCAGACAAATGGAAGCAGGATGCGATAGAGTATGGGTTGTTTAGTGAGGGGGAATATTGCTTGCCAGTCTTCGGTTACCTAGAAGATTATCGGTTAGTCAAGTACCGTTTCTCATCTGATCAAACGTTGCATTTTGCGATAAGTAATGTGATGAACGAAGTGATGAATGGGTTAAAGCCAGAGGGGATTCATATCGGATACAACGTAAGGATTTCGGTTCTCCTTTTCTCTTATAGACCTAGCCTCAAAATGAATATTTACGATGAAACGATTTCTCATCTGAAGCTCATTCAGTCCACTTTGTTTAAAGTGCTTAAAGTTCGCATGTCTTTCATTATGGGCACCGGTTGTGATACGCCGGAAATTCTAAAGCAGAGATTGAATGAATTACTTGTGAATGAAGAACAGCGTTTTTACTTAGAAACAGGTGAGATTACAAAAAAGAGATCCACAACTGAATTCAATCTTGGACAGAATCTTTTCGCTTACTATGATCAGACTAGTTCAGAACTTCGTGAAGTGTTACTAGAGAAGCGATCGTCCAAAGCTCGAGAGGTTGCCAATGTATGTATTTCACTTATAAAGAAGGAAAGGTACCCATCAGAGATGGTTAAGGATTGGATGCTCAAGTTACTTCTCGATTTAAAACTTAAGTTATATTCACGCCAATCGATTCGACCCTCCTATTCGGCAGATACCCTACACAAAGAAATCGTGGATATAGATTCAATATCTGAGCTAGGTGTATGGTTGAATGAGCATCTAGAATCGATCGCAGCGGTGTCGGGAACAGGAGTCGGAGCAAGCAAAAGGGTGGAAGTGGCGGAGGCTTGTAAATACGTATCTCTTCGATTGAATACAAGAATTAGTTTAGATGAGGTGGCAGACCATCTCCATCTGAACTCTAGTTATTTCAGTAGGTTGTTCAAGAAGGAGTCAGGGATGACTTTTATCGAATACGTTACAGGGCTGAAGATGGAGCGGGCTAAAGAACTGCTGGATCAGACCAATAATACGGTAGGTACGATTTGTGAACTGCTCGGATATGACAACCAGAGCTATTTCATTAAGACATTTAAAGCCCATGCAGGTGTCACTCCGGTGGAGTACAGGGGATAGTAGAATCACAAGACTTAAATCTATTAAAAATACAGTCGATGGGTAGGTGGTTAGAAATGAAGACATCTGGTAAACATGAATGGTTAGAAGAAGCATGGACAAAATCATTAGAGAAAACACAGCGTAATAGTCAACGAATAGGGGCAGGATTCCCTCACGCGAGTCAAGGGGGTACTTATACATTAGAAGAGCCGTTCTGGTGGACAGCAGGTTTCTGGCCGGGGATATTGTGGCTTCTATACAACGATAGCCAAAATAATAGCTTGAAGGTTATAGCGGAACAATGCGAAGAAAAATTGGATGCCGTACTGAACGACTATGTACGTCTAGATCATGATCTGGGCTTTATATGGACATTAACGAGCATAGCCTCGTATAAGATAATAGGTAACGAGATCTCGAAAGTGAGGGCCATGAAGGCCGCCAATTTCTTAGCTGCTCGATTTAACTTGAAGGGTCGGTACATCCGTGCTTGGAATCCGTGGTATGAAGGCGAAGACAATACTGGATTAGCTATTATCGATTGTGCAATGAATACCCCACTCCTGTTCTGGGCGTCCGAGATTAGTAGTGATCCTCGCTATCGCCACATCGCAGAAGCACATATGGATACTGTGCTTGAGCATTTCATCCGACCAGATGGATCTGTCTATCATATTGTGAAGTTCGATCCGCATACGGGAGAGTTCATAGAGGGAATAGGTGGACAGGGTTATGCACCAGAATCGGCCTGGTCACGGGGGGCTGCATGGGCGTTATATGGATTGACGTTAGCCTATCATCATACAGGTAAGAAGGCATATCTTGATGCCGCGAAGCGCGTTGCACACTTCTTCCTCAGTCGACTACCGGAAGATCTTGTACCGCACTGGGATTTCCGAGCGCCATTCGAAGAACGGAAATTCAGAGATTCATCTGCAGGTGCATGCGCAGCGAGCGGGCTACTATTACTTTCTGAGAAAGTGGATGAGCTAGAAGAGTCTGTCTATCGAGAACCAGCTGAACGAATGCTAGAATCACTGTACCAAAATTATGGTGCATGGGACGATACTAGCGAAGAAGGACTGATTCTTCATGGAACAAGCCATTATCCAGGTGGACAGAATGTTGACGTGCCACTAATATACGGAGATTTTTTCTTTGTGGAAGGGCTAGCACGACTAAGAGGTAAAGGACCGTTTTATTGGGAATAAGTTGTACATACAGATGTAATCGCATTCCAAATATCAGTTGGTATCGATAGAAGATTATACAGGAATCGTTAAGTATGGAGAGTGGGTTATATGAATATGTATGGGAATCAGATTAGTCTAAATCCATTACAAACAAAGCAGGATATGGAAGAGGCATTCCGGCAAATTACCTACCCGTTAAAATCACATTATAGCGAGGGTAATACACGTTTACAAATAGGAAATACTGGATCTGGATGTCCATCATCCAGTGCAGAGATAGAAGGATTCTCGCGAGTACTGTGGGGACTTATACCGTTGCTAGCAGGAGGCGTTGAAGAGGGGCTCTGGGACATCTGTTTAGAGGGGATTCGTAACGGAACTAACCCTGAACATGTTGAATACTGGGGAGCTGTAGCTGATTATGATCAGCGACTGGTGGAAATGGCAGCGTTCGGGTTCGCCCTTGCGTTAATTCCTGATCGAATCTGGGGTCCCCTGAATGAACTAGAAAGACTTCATTTGTATCAATGGTTAGATCAGATCAACCAACATCCTTGTCATGATTGTAACTGGTTATTTTTTAACGTACTGGTCAATATAGGCTTCCGTAAAATAGGACTTCCTTTCGACAAAGAACAAATGGAAAGCAACTTGAATCGAATCGATGATTTCTATATGTCTGAAGGTTGGTACTCTGATGGGGTCGGCGCACACGTCGATTACTACGGTCCATTCGCTATTCATTATTATAGTCTCTTATATGTGAAATTAATGGGTGAAGAGGATCCCGTGAGAACACGAATTTACAAGGAGAGAGCAATGGAATTTGCGAATGAATTCATCCATTGGTTCACACCTGAGGGTGCAGCTCTTCCTTATGGAAGAAGTTTAAGTTATCGATTCGCACAGTCGGCATTCTGGAGCGCAATGGCTTTTGCGGAAATAGATTCTCTACCGCTAGGAGTCATAAAGGGACTCATTATGCGTAATTTATGTTGGTGGTTCCAGCAACCTATATTTGATGCACATGGTGTGCTTACGATAGGGTATGCCTATCCGAATCTGATCTTGGCTGAGAATTACAATGCTCCGGGGTCTCCTTATTGGGCAATGAAGACATTTCTCCCCTTAGCTCTTTCTGAGGATCACCCTTTCTGGCAAGCGGAAGAGTTACCGTTACCACTGATCAGTAACATGAAAGTGCAGTTGCCTGCTCATTTGGTCATCTGTCGTGAAGAGGAGAATGGACATGTAACTGCATTTAACACAGGTCATTTATCATCGAATGAACACACACATACTTCGGCTAAATATGAGAAGTTCGTCTATTCAACGGCTTTTGGATTTAGTGTACCAAGAGCAGAGTGGGGGTTGTCCCAAGGGGCTTTCGATTCGATGTTAGCTCTAAGCGAATGTGACAACATCTTCCGTGTCAAAAGGAAGAATGAGGAGTCCTTCATCAAGGACAATGTGCTGTTTGCAAGATGGAAGCCTTGGTCCAATGTAGAGGTGAAGTCATGGATCATAGCAGGCCTTCCATGGCATATACGCATCCATAGGGTAGGGACACAGAGGCAGTTAGATGTGGCTGAGGGTGGATTCGCACTGGGGTTAGAGTTCGATCAAGTGGCATCCTTAAGCGAGATCGGAGTGATAGCATCCAATTCTCATGGGAAAAGCGGCATTCGTAATGTAAAGGGGTATACGCAAGCTGATATTATTTATGCAAATGCGAATACGAACATTATGCAGACCCGAACAGGGATTCCAACGCTACAAGCAAGGTTGGAGTCAGGTGTCCATTGGTTGATATCCGCTGTACTCGGTGAGTCAGGAACATCAGGCAAGGAACGATGCACACAAATTGATCCCATGGATTCATTGAATGTGCGTATCGAAACCAAAGAGATCATGATTACGACGCAGCGTGGAATGTTAATTACAATCAAGATGGACTGAATGATTTGAATGTAGTGTACAGAAGTGGCGTAAGTGGCGGAATTGTAAATGTAAATATTTTCATTACATTAGAATTAAACAAATAGGAGGTTTTGATATATCATAAAGAATAGAAATGATTTGGATGGGCATGACGTAACATATAAAGAAGTAGAAAGAGGCTGAGACAGATGAGTTATCTGAAATGGTTAGAAAGCTGGTATGCAAGTTATTGTGATGATGAATGGGAGCAAACCCATGTATTGAAGATTGAATCCATAGATACGCCAGGATGGAGAGTGACCATTCCATTACTTGAAACGGAATTGGAAGGTAAACCTTTAAATGAAATTATCCTCGATCGAGATGACAATGACTGGGTAAGATGTTGGATTAAAGAGGGTTATTTTGAAGGTGCGGGTGGATTACGTAATCTAGAAGAGATGATACAGCTCTTTAAGGAATGGGCAGAAGGATAGGTTAGAGATTAGAGATACCTATTTTCTCAATGATTATGATGGAATAGAAGAATAGTGTTTATTTTGAAAAGCAGATGTTGAAAGGTGAAACCAATGAAAATAGCTTTTTTTGATTCAGGATTAGGCGGATTAACGGTACTAGCTGAGGCCATCAAGCAACTCCCACAGGAGGAGTATATTTATTATGCGGATACACTTCATGTTCCTTATGGAACCAAATCAACGGAAGAAGTAAAACGGTATGTAAAAACTGCAATTGAAACGCTGATGAAAGAACAACAAGTGAAGGCGATCGTCATAGCTTGTAACACGGCAACCAGTATAGCGGTTGCAGAATTAAGAAGTACTTATCGTATACCCATTGTGGGTATGGAACCTGCTGTTAAACCGGCTATAGAGATAACTAGATCAACGGGAAAAAGAGTGCTTGTCTTTGCTACTCCGTTGACTTTGAGATTATCTAAGTACACAGATTTAGTATCTAGAATAGATGATCAATGCATCGTAGATTCGTTACCATTACCCGAGTTAGTTGAATTCTGTGAGGATTTAAATTTCGATACGGATACGATAGTAGAGTACTTCAAGTGTAAACTATCAGAATTCGATCTCAGTACATATGGAACGATTGTTCTAGGGTGTACGCATTATCCCTTTTATAAAGACATATTAACACAAATGTTACCCGATCATATTCATATCGTTGATGGAAGTAAGGGTACTGTGAATCGATTAAGAAAAGTGTTAAAAGGTAATCTTCAACGGAATGCTCAAGGAGAAACGAAGACCACCTTTTTATGCTCGAGTCGTGATTCAGGATACGTGCTAAAGATGGAGAGAGCACTGGGAATCGTCTTAAATAAAGTAACGTAATAGGGTGATAACGAAATGTTATCTTTAGAAAAAAAGGTTTCTATTTTTCCAATATTTATGTTACTATGAATTTTAATTAAATACGTTAGATCACTAGGGGTGCTATTTGGCTGAGACGGAATGGAGAATTCCAAACCCTTTGAACCTGATCTGGATTATACCAGCGTAGGGAAGTGAGCTCAAAGACATGGTTATCATAAGTTTTGTATGCGTATATACGTTTACATTATTTTTACTATAGTTATAGGGCCACCTTCTATGTAGAAGGTGGCCCTTTTTGTTGATTTCTATGTTTACATGTTGTTAACGAGAAGAGTAGTCAGGGGGAAGGGAGGTTGATTGCAGTGACGGCGAGAGAGTTACATGTGATCTCTAATGGTCAATCCAATTTGGAGCACTTTGCGAAGATAGCAGCGCTTATACATCCTTATGTGACTGCCTTTCATTTGCGGGAGAAATTATGCAGTACGTCTGAAATCTGGGAAGGAGCACTAGCTATGAATGCAGGTGGAGTTCCTCTCAGTAAAGTAATAATTAACGATCGAGTGGACATTGCTTGGGCGACGGGTGCGCTGGGCGTCCAATTAGGTAGCCATAGCTTACAAGTACAGGTAGTAAGGCGAGACTTTCCGAGAATGTTAATAGGACGTTCTGTTCATGATGTCGATGAAGCAGTAGCGATGTGCAATGAAGGTGCTGATTATTTGATGTATGGGCATATTTTTCCGACAGATTCTAAGCCTAACCAGGCAGCCAGAGGAATACGAGCATTAGAGGAAGTGGTGCAAAAAGTTTCTATTCCAGTTATTGCGATTGGAGGGATTAAGCCGGATCATGTGCATCAGATCATGACATCTGGAGCTTCTGGTATTGCAGTATTATCGGGTATTACAGAAAGCCACAATCCCTTAAAGTCCGTAAAGGACTATCGTGAGGCATTAGACAGTTCAAGTATATGGTCTCTATAGGAGTGATCTCGAAGCGAAAGATGAAGTAAGTACTTACAAATGAAGGAGGACAATGATCAGATGAAGCAAATAGAACATACGAGGGGCGATGCGAATAGAAGAGGACAGTCAAGTCGATGCTCCTGAATTGTGCGCAGCATTTGCACAAGCTGCAGTAGCCCTTGGAGCACAAATAAAAGAGTTTACTGAGGTGAAATCATTCCTTCAGAATAACTGGGGTGATAACTAGTGACGGGGACCTCCACTCTGAACATATCATCATTGCTTCAGGAGTGTGGAGCGGATCTCTTCTTGCACAGGTTGGAGTAACATGTCCAATTTATCCGGTTAAGGGAGAGTGTTTCTCTGTTTTGAGTCATATCCCACTACTTCAATCCACAATAGTTAGTCACGGATGCTATTTAGTTCCGAAGAAGGGAGGACGTATCGTGGTTGGAGCAACGGCGAACGCACATAGCTATGATCGAAGGGTATCTCTAGGTGGCATCTCCAAACTGTTAGATGCAGCGAAGCGACTCTTACCAGATATTGTTGACGCAGAGTGGGAGCGTGTTTGGAGCGGTTTACGTCCACAGACACTGGATGGGTTACCTTATTTGGGTGAACATCCTCAGTGGAAAGGATTATATGTTGCAACAGGTCACTATCGTAATGGTATTCTACTTAGTCCAATGACTGGGAAGCTTGTAGCAGATTGGGTCGAAGGAAAGAAGGAAGAGGAGCTTTCTCTAGAGGCTTATCGAGTAGATCGGCATGAGAAAAGTGTGCTAGACAAGGAAGGGGCTCCAGTATGATGATCGAAGTTAATGGAGAACGAATTGATATTCCTAGTGATTGTAGGAAAATGGCAGACGTATTAGTACATTTTGGCTTGGAGAACAAGATGCTTATTATCGAGTTGAATAAGCAAATTTTAGAAAAATCAGATCATGACAAGACGTATTTATCGGATGGAGACCGAGTTGAGATCGTTCATTTTGTAGGGGGTGGCTAACATCTGGAAGATAGCTACAACAGCAGAAGAGGCGGTTCGGATTGCTAAATTAGCGAAGGCATCTGGATTATGCGATATGATTAAGGTTGAAGTGATTGGGGATTGGAAGACGCTGTTAACCGATCCAGTGGAGACGTTAAAAGCCTCAGAGATGTTATTACATGAAGGATTTATCGTTCTGCCCTACACATCAGATGATGTGTTGTTAGCCAAAAGGCTACAAGATTTAGGTGTTCATGCCATCATGCCGGGTGCGTCACCCATTGGAACAGGTCAAGGTATCATTAATCCGTTGAACCTATCTTTTATTATTGAGCAAGCAACAGTTCCTGTCATTGTGGATGCAGGGATAGGAAGTCCTGCGGATGCAGCATTTGCTATGGAGCTTGGGGCAGATGCCGTATTACTTAATACTGCTGTTTCAGGGGCACAAGATCCGGTGAAGATGGCCTTAGCCATGAAACTTGCTATTACAGCAGGTAGATTAGGATTCGAGGCAGGCAGAATTCCGAAGAAAAGGTATGCCTCCGCAAGTAGTCCGATGGAGGGTTGGAGTAGTACTTAAGTAGGTAACTTTTGTTTGTTACTAGCGTAATTCACATGATATCAAGCAGCCTAGCGGAGAGATCTGTCTAGGTTTCTTAGTGATGATTTTACCGTTGATGAAGTTTGTACCATTATTTGTTATATTTAGTAAAATGATAACAAAGGATGGGGTAATGATGATTCGGTTATGTGGTGTAAATGATATAGAGACAATCTATGATATTATTAATGATGCTGCGCAAGCCTATAAAGGAATCATACCTAAAAATCGATATAAGGAACCCTATATGACTCTAGATGAATTAAATGAAGAGATTAATGATGGAGTGTTATTTTGGGGATACGAGATAGATAATGAGATTGTTGGCGTGATGGGATTGCAAGAGAAAGGCGAAGTTTCACTGATACGTCATGCTTATGTACGAACAGATCAGCGTAGTAAAGGGATCGGGGGGAATTTATTATCTTTTTTGATTAGATATACGAAGAAGACCATACTGATCGGTACTTGGGAGTCGGCATTCTGGGCCATCGGATTCTATGAGAAATATGGATTTCAGGTTGTATCTAAGGAATCTAAAGAGAACTTATTACGTCAATACTGGCATGTGCCGTATGAACAGATTCAAACATCTGTCGTGTTAACAAATGAGCCTAGTTTTAATTGAATTGTATTAAGGAGGAAAATGCATGATGAAAATAATAAAGCAGTATCTACCTAGTATCTTGATCGCACTTGTCGTATCCATTGGGGTTCGCACCTATGTCGCAGAAGCAATGAAGGTACCTACGGGGTCCATGATCCCTACGATTCAGATCAACGATCATCTGATTGTGGAGAAATTAATGTGGATTACAAATCTAAATCACGGAGATATCATTGTATTTCAAGCTCCAACGGAAGATAAGAAATATGTTAAAAGATTAATTGGATTACCTGGTGATGAAATTGAAATAAAAGAGGGAGAACTCTATCGCAACAACCAGATGGTGAGTGAACCCTATATAAATGAAAAAATGAATTATAACTATGGACCTATCGTTGTACCTGCAGATAAATACTTTTTTTTAGGTGACAATCGGAATAATAGCTTTGACTCCCATGCGTGGGTTGATCCTTTTATAGATAAGGAAAAATTGATTGGAAAAGTCATGATTGAAATCCCTACACATGCTTGGTTCGATTAACCAATAGGAAGGAGTCACTCCAGTGATGAGTCAGTTCGTTCAAGCCCGTTCGAAAGAAATCCTATATCATGAACAATTCTATGCAGAGACAGAGCTTTTTGAAGCAGGTAGTTGGTTGGCGCGCCCCGTAAAAATAGTTATGGATACCTTGAACTTACTCAATATGGCTAATATTTCGGTGTTGGACTTAGGATGTGGGGTAGGACGAAATAGTATTCCTATCGCTCAAGAGGTTAAGAATAATAATGGCACGGTTACTTGCGTAGACCTAATACCCTCTGCCATTGATTTACTTCATAAGAATGCGTTGAAATATGAGGTTGAAGATATTATCGTAGCGGAAGTTGCAGACGTTGAAAAGTATGATATGCCCACAGACAAATATGATTATATCGTGGCTTGTTCCTGTCTTGAGCACGTAAGTTCAGAGGAAGCATTCCTATCTCAACTAAAACAGATGCAGACAGGAACAAAGAATAACGGGATTCATTGTATATTAATGAGCACAGACGTTAAGGAAATCGAGGTTCATTCAGGATTAGAGCATCAGGGGCTTATCGAATTAAATCTGACGACAGAACATGCCTTCTCGTTATTAAGGGATACATACCATGATTGGAACATCGTGAAAGAACATCAAATACAACAAGAAGTGAATGAGAATATAAACGGTACCGAGATTATTTACAGAAGCCGATGGATTACATTTGTTGCCGTTAAACAGATACAGATTCCATAAAATGATGTTAAAGAAATAAAAAATTGAAGACATGTGTCGAACATGGTATGATTTCTTGACGTGTCCTTCTAGTGGAAGAAGGAAATTATACATGAATGAATCCCAGCAGATGAGGGTATGGAGGAATTGAAAGTGGAACCATTTCAACAGAATAAGGATGCATGGAATACGGGAGCGTATCAAGCTTGGGTTAATCGCTTCGGTACACCGAATGAAGCAGCACAGAAGATCATAGCTGATCCAATCAAAAGAATTGGTAACGCGTTCGAACATATGAATGGTGTTAAGGATAAGAAAATAATCAATCTACTTGGATCAAATGGAAATAAAGCCGTAGCGCTAGCCTTATTAGGTGCCGATGTTACGATTGCTGATTTCTCTGTTGAGAATGAAACGTATGCCTTAGAATTAGCAGATGCAGCCAAAGTTAAGGTTGAATATATTGTCTCGGATGTACTGAAGTTACCTATGGACAGGTTATCTGGAACGTTCGATATCGTGTTTATGGAGTTTGGGATTCTTCATTATTTTGAGGACTTACGCCCATTGTTTAAAGTGGTATCTGACCTTCTTGTTCAAGGTGGTCGATTAGTTCTGCAGGACTTCCATCCGATCTCAACGAAATTGATTTCATCAAGAGGCACAACAGCTAATATCAGAAAGCATAAAGTTACGGGTGACTATTTCGATACATCTCTTGAGGAAAAAGAAATATCATTCTCTAAATTCACTCCTTCTGAGAATAAAGAACCTGTTGTTCAGACTGTTCGACTAAGAAAATGGACCATTGGAGAAATTGTAACAGCCGTTGCAAGTGAAGGGCTATTTATTAAAGTCTTAGAAGAATTACCTAACCTTTCATCTGATGTATTCGATAAAGGTATCCCGAAGACGTTTACCATTGTTGCTGAGCAAATGTAATCTAAGGATTAACGGAAATTGAATACCACTTACGTGGATGAAAATTATAAACCCTACCGTGAATATAACGGTAGGGTATTTGTATTTTCATATTATATGTTATGGTATAATTTACCTCGAAATGGTTGGGCGAAATCACTATTCTAATCTACCAAAAATCGAAAGGAAAATGATATGGAGGAGACTAATGAACGATAGCTATTCCCAGTACTAGAAACTGAGAGATTGCTACTAAGAGAGATTCAGATTCAAGATGCGGCATCTATGTATCACATCTTTCCATTCGAACGCTAGAGAAGCAAGGATTTAAGAAGGAAGGGTTACTAGAAGAGAGTACGCTTTTTACAGAAATGTATATCAAGATCTATGGATGCTCTCATTATTAAAGAAGAATATTGCATAACTACATAAGGGAGAGTTACGAATGGAACCAGAGTTAATAGAGGAGCAATATAGAAATCTCACGCAAGATTATTCTGGATTAGGTGGGTGGTTAGTTCTAGTATAGATCGGATTATACTTCAGCTTGATTAAGTTGTTGGTACGGTTGTTTCAATCAATAATAATAATTTCTTCTGACAATTGGGACTTATTCACTTCGAAAGAATCAGAGTTCTATCATCCATTATGGAGATCTTTTCTTACATTTGAAATTGCGTATAACATTTTGTTTATATTGTTTATCGTGTATATCCATTTTTGAAGACGAGATCAATCATCGAGGACAGATTCGTTTAATTAGTAAGAGAACATAGTATAGTTTCACGCTCTTGCCGGAAGGGGAATATGATGAAAGCATTAATACTAGCTGCTGGTTATGCAACAAGGCTCTATCCAATCACGAGAGATAAACCTAAATCATTATTACCTATTGGAAACCAGACTATTCTAGATTATATGATAGATCAATTAGAACAATTAAATGAGATATCTGAAATCTACATTGTAAGCAACGATAAGTTCTATCAGGCTTTTGTGGATTGGGCTAATTCAAGAAAGACCACTACAATCATTAACATCATAAATGATGGAACAACTTCTGTAGAGAATAAACTAGGCGCTATAGGCGATATTCATTACGTGATTGAAAAAGAGAAAATACAAGATGATCTTATCGTGTTAGCGGGAGATAATATATTCACATTTGATCTTAAGGATTATATCCATTTCTTTCATGAGGAATATAGAGACAGTATTTTAGTTCAACAACTAGATCGATTGGAAGACCTGCAACGTGTGGGTGTCGTAGAATTAGATGCATCGTGCAGTGTGTTATCTTTTAAAGAAAAACCGAAACAACCGAAGACCAACATAGGTGTGTTCGCCATCTATATTTATAGACAAGATACGTTACCGTTGTTCAAGCAATATTTAAGTGAAGGTAATAATCCAGATGCACCTAGTTATTTCCCGGAATGGTTGCATGTCAGGAAAGAGGTCAAGGCCTATTTCGCCAATGGAGATAGCTATGATATAGGGACTCATGAAGCATACAAGGAAGTTCAAGAACTCTTTAATATTTCAAAGTAAACGAGGCGAAGAGGCTTATGATTACTATTTATGATTGGTTTGGTTATGAATTGCCTATTAAGGAACGTTATCAGTTAATAAAAGAAGCCGGATTTGATGGTGTTTTATTATGGTGGAGTGAAGGGTTTGGCCGGACCGATGATTACCGCAATGGCCCACAACTTGCGCGGGAAGCGGGTCTTGTTATAGAAAATATCCACACACCCGTCCAACATGAAAACGACCTCTGGCTTGACAATCTGGAAGGTGAAGCCTTAACTGACTGTTATTTGCAATGTGTTGCAGATTGCGCCGGATTTGAGATTCCGACAATGGTGGTGCACCTGCCTCACGAAGATAATCCATATAACGCATTGGGACTCGATAGAATCAAGAGAATCGCTGAAAAAGCTGAACAGTTTGGTGTCAATGTTGCGTTTGAGAATTTGAAAAATATTACCAATTTGGCGTATATGCTGGAGCAAGTGAATTCCCTACGTATCGGATTCTGTTATGACAGTGGACATCACTACCACTACTATCCGAATAAAGATTTATTATCCATGTATGGTTCCCGGTTGATGGCAATCCATTTACATGATGATAACGGAAGCTATGCCCAGCACGGGTTACCCTTTGACGGCACGATTGATTGGTCTACAGTTATGAAAGAAATTGTGAGAACGGGTTATTCCGGTGCGACTGCAATAGAAGCTATGAATTGGGACTATGAGGATTTATCGACTAAAGAGTTTTTACATAAAGCGTTTGAGCGAGCAA
The DNA here is from genome assembly GCF_059445505.1 of Paenibacillus sp. Y301. Taxonomy (NCBI): domain Bacteria; kingdom Bacillati; phylum Bacillota; class Bacilli; order Caryophanales; family Paenibacillaceae; genus Paenibacillus; species Paenibacillus sp. Y301. The sequence continues at coordinate 416,144 of NZ_JCAIUL010000003.1, forward strand.
TAAGACTAGAAGCATTAAGGGGTTCCTATGAGTTCATCTAAAATAAAATTATTTTTAATTCTGAATGTTATATTCCTAATTGTGGGCTGTAATAATGGCAATAAGGAGAGAGCTGTTAATGAATTCTCAATCTATTTGGTAAAAGACTTATCTACAACTGAAGCTATGAGTAAAAAGCTTGATGATCTTCCACTAGAAACAATACCTGTGCTTACCGATAAGGAAATTAGAACATATAATTGGACAGAACATGAATTTACAATGAAGGAAGGCATTAGTTTAGAGGGAAAGTTAGAAGCGAAGGTACCAGCAAGCGGTAAACCTTTTGTTGTAGTAGTGGGAAATGAAAGAATATATCTAGGGACTTTTTGGTCCCATTTATCTTCTCAATTTTTGGATCTTGATATTCCGAGTATTGCTTCTAATTGGCTTAAAAAAAGTGATAACGATATTTACAAAATAGACTCTGGAAAAATTCAAGATCCTAGAGATGATACTAAAATATTTGAGGCATTAAAAGAATTAGGGACAGTTATTAATTTTTAATTATTCTATTGAGTGCTGAGTACTAGCAATTTGAAATCTAAAACAAAAAAGAATCGCCGCTCACTCCTAAAATGGGAGTGGAGCGGCAATTCTTTATTTGAGAAGTATTTATGAATGATCTTAACTGTTGCCATGTCAGAGGCTAGATAAACAGCCTATTTTAATATGATTGTTTTGTCACCACTTAATGTGTGTAAAATAACTTCAGTTTCATATACCCAAGTTGGACTTTGAATATTAAGCAGATCCATAGCTTTATTATCGTGAGTATCTCGTACCATTATATTTAGATCTGATTTATCCAATTTCGTAAGTAAGAGTCCCATAAAAGATTTTCTGTAAAATTCATAAATAAAAGTAGTTTCACCTAAAGTAGCTGATCGATGTTTAATCATGAGCGTTTCTGTTCTTCTGGGTGAATGAATATTATCATATTGCCAAGAAGATAGAGAATTAAAAATAAGCACAATAACAATATATATGCCTAGCACAAAAGAGAGAAATGAGGGTAGGATATATAACCACCATCTGTTATAAGTGAATGCTATAAACATTAAAAATCCAATGTTAATGATTAGCGGTATAATGTAGCCACTCCCTATAAACAAGCTCACACTATAATGATTGAAATGTGCAAAAACATAGAGGAGATCAAGTGCAAATATCAAAACTGCAGTAATAACAAATGGGTGATATTTAGGGGAAGTTTTATCTTGCATTCATGCCTCCTGAATTCGATTGATTTAAAAATACAATGAATCATAAGTTCTAAGTTAATTGAGCATTTTGCATAATTCATTTTTCAAGAGAGAGACAAGGTTAGACCTCATACTAATTGAGTTTTTGAGAGAGTGTAGGCGTAAATGGACAGACGGGCAGAATTTTCGGAAGGTTGAAAATTTAAGCGGCGTTTGTGACTCGTTGTCTCGATACAGCCAGCGCAGTAGCAAGAAGCACAATCGCATTCAAATATTGGTGAGTCGTGACTTTTTGAATGCCCCAAACATGCAATTGGTCTGCGGTTAAATAAGTCTTCATACAGAATTACAGCGTTCTACACTGGTTCGCTTGTTGTAGAGTTCCTTCCAGCCCCTGCTTTCTCGGTGCGGCATCGCATAGCGACGAAGGTCTTGCTGAGTGTCGACCTTGACCACCATCCCATAATTGGAAGTCGAGCAAGCTACCATACCCAAAGGGCACTCGACTTTTCCAGTGGCGTGCGGACAACGGAATTTCAAACGTTCGTTCTCCTGACCCCAATACGTCATCGTAAACCCCATCGAACAGCAAGGTGTTCCTTTGGTTGTCATGCCTGCAGGTGGTTCCCTTTCATTCCGTGGATTCATTGGAATAATCGCTTGGGTGGGGGGCCCTCGTCCCCATCGTTCACATGTGCGGGTGTAACTTTTAGGGCAATCGGAAGTTCACTCTTGGTATCGACGGCCAGATGCAGTTTGTAGCCAAACCACTTGACTTTATTGCCAAAGGTGTCGAGCTTCACTCCCAGTTGGCATTGCCTGTAAGTTCGCTTTTACGTTTCGGTTCCTTTTTCTCATAGGCGTGGATGGCTGCGCTGTCGATGGCAATATGGGTTCCGTCATTGAGTTCAGTTTCCTGGCACTGAGAGACGAGATCCTCAAACAACCACTGCGCAATACCTTTTTGGGTCAAATCGGTAAACACACGACTCAAGGTTGCAATGGAGGGCGCGGATCGATCCAGTCGTAACCCACACTGGTAACGGAAACGAAGGTCAAATTCGAGTCTGCGTTGCAAACCGGTGAACGTGTCGATGTTCTCCAAAGGGGCAGCGAGCAACGCGCAGAGAATTCCTTCGCGGCAGTGGCCATCCGCTCCTCGGGGTGAAGGATTTCTCAATTTTTTCGCGTAAGGACGAAGGTCGAGTGCACTGAAAAAGATAGGTAGTCGTTCTTTAGAATCGATTTTTTGCAGTTCCTCAAAGGAAAATAGACTTTCTTGGAGAATATACATAGTGACTTCACTCCCTTGGGTTTTCTCGTTTGGTCACTTGAAAACTTCTCCAAGTTGGGGTGAAGTCCTTTTTTATGCTCAAAAATCCTTTGTGTACCAAGGGCTTAGATTAATGCAAAATGCTCAATTATATACTGATCCTTAAATTGTTAAGTGACATTAATTTAACTAATAAATTAGAACAACAAAAAACCTGAATAAAGATCCATTCAGGTACAAGAATCAGTGAGTATTAAGCTGCTAATTTATTTCAATTACCTCACCAAGAAAAATAACGTTATAACACCTCAAGTTTCAAATTATTGTGGGACATTTACTTTTGTACCATCTGGATAAAAAATATCTCCACGAACAGGTGTATTTATTTTTGTTCCATCAAGATTGAAAATATCAGTACGAATTGGATCATGGCTATCATAATTCTTTAATCCTTCTACTTTTATTGTATTATTACCGAAGGAGGAGTATAACATTAAACTAAATATACCTGCTATAATACCTGGAATCAATAAAAAATTTCTCAATAAAACACACCTCCATAAATATAACAATAATTTATAATGGTAAATAATTCAATTTAATTAACACTATCTTGTTGAATAACATACTCTTCAATGACATTCCACATCGAACCATCTAGGCCATGTGTTGCGCCCAATTGTCTCTCTTTTTCATCTTTTCATCGGGTGTCTTGTTAACGTATCTCCATCTTATCATATATTTGGAAATTTAATGCATGTAAATTACTATTCGTGCGTTTTTCTTTTTATTTACTATACCTGCAAATACGGCTGAGTTTTTAAAGTCCTTTTTAATTTCGGATTATCAACGATTTCAGATAGTTTTAATATATTAGAGCATCCCATCCGTTTTTTTCCTCAACTCCGTTTTCTTCATCCATATATAACCATACCCTTCGATCCCTACACTATTTAAACGTGTATGTAAATAGGGAAGCAAGGAGCGTATATCATTTTGGGTAGTAATCGCTTCTATAAGAGCTTGCTCCTTATCAATAGAGGTATTAAAATTAGCTGGAGGGTTGCCTTCTCCAGTGTAAAGAATTCGGATATATTCCGTACTAATGGCGTTTGAACGCCGCATTTTTTATTATAACCATGAGAGGGGTCAGTAATAATCAAATGAAAAATTATGGTTTTCCCAGTAGTTATAGGTGACTATTCGATATCCGCAGTGGTCTTGTTTTAGTTCTTCAATCTAAATTTATATGGACCTTCATAAGTATAGAAAATGACTGTATTTTCACTTATCCACTCCGGTGTTTCAAAGCCAAAAATTTCGTTTGGAGATAGAGGAGAAAAGCGTGGACCCTCAATTTTTATTACATTTTTTGAAAGTTCTTTCATGAAAAGTCCCGGTTTATTTTGATATATTCTGTAGCTTGAGAAGCGTGCATCGCCAAGATCACTCCGATATTTAATGATCACGGATTGACTCTTTTGTGGAGAATAAATTTGTACGTAACGATAGTTGTGAAATAATTGGGTGCCTAAGCTTCTTATTAATAAAAAAAAGCATATTAAAATAGCTATAATTATAACTCCTAGAATACTTCCTTTACTTTTACTGACTAATAAAAGTAACATGCAAATATTTAGAATAATAGGAATTAAATTATTACTTTTATTAAAGACAACCACGTAATAGTCTCCTCCAGTTATTGTTAGAAAGAATAGAATAATGTCCATTGCCAGTACAATAATTATAAAAAAAAGTAAAACTTTTCTTCCAATGCTTGATATCATGGCTCAAACTCCATTTCTTAGTATAATGGTTTTCAATTTTATAATAGAACTATACCTAAGCTTGCTAAACCGCATCAAACGGTATAAGTGGTATTTAACATCATTCTTGCAATTTATCAATGTATTGATAGAATAACAAATAGGAGTCACGGATAGATTTAGCAGATATCTCTTCATCATATAGTCATGAGGAAAATGTGGTAGCTAGCCATTCTCCAAGTACACCATTGATTCGATTCATCGAAAGTCCTTTTTCCAACAGATTTTATTATCTCTTGGACATATATCTTTTTAGCAGGTGCATTCTTCTCCTTCAACTGATTTTCTATCACGATCAACGCTACCCTATGCAAATATACAATTTTCTAAGTTTTTTTATGATCTTACTTAATTGTTGAAATCGCCCTGGCACGTCCCCATTATAAAGAAGCAATTTAATTTCTGTCTCTATAATTATTCTAACGTTAGTTTTGTAGAAAAGTTTAAGAAACATTGTTAGATATCCGAGCAAATGTTGGTTTCTTACCGCTTGCGCTATTGCTCCATCTAAGTTAATCCTACTGTTCTATGATGAAATATAACCATTAATATTTCAATAAAAGGAGGATTAAGAATGCGTTATGTAATTATGTTTTTTATGTTTGTTTTTTTCTTACTGGTTGTTCACAGCAAAATAGTTCTAATACAGTTAAGAGCACTAATATTACTAACTTAAATTCAAAAAATGATAGATCTTCTACCGATGAGAACGTGAATTCTACGAACGCAGTTGTCTCTATCGACATTTCCGAATATATTAATGATGTTAAATATGATTTCATTCTACAAGAATTAGTAAAAAACTTAAATGCGATTACAAACAAAGATAAAATATCATTTGAAGAAGGATTCGTCAATGAGATCAGTGCCAAAGCCAATCTATTTTGGATTGAAACTAAAGAAATTCAATATAGTTTTTTTGGCAAGCCAGAGATTATAGATAGAGAGGCTGATCTTAGTAGAGTAGATATTTATGTTCAATACAGGACTAATGGGAAGGACGAAAAAGGTACTACTTTTAATTTTGTGAAAAATGATCTAGGGGAATGGAAAATAGCTCAGATTGATTAAGTTCTGAAATTTACACTTAAAAGTTTAACAGCGGATAAAAACGTAATCAAAATATTCTCTGAAGATATAACTAAGTACGGGACAACAGCTTAGTAATCAAACCCAAATTTGAAAAAAGGAGTGAACAGATGAAAACTATAAAAATATGGATTGAATTAGCGCTAGCAATAGTTATGATTGTTGGATGCACCAATAAGACCGAGATATCTAACCCAATTGAGGAAAATTCGCAAAATAATCTAAAAGAAAAGACAACAAATGGCGGAAAAATTGATTTGTTACAATACTATTCTCCAAATCAAGAGGGAAGAATAAAGATGACTTCAAATAGAATTACATGGTCAGACAAAGATGTTACCTTTATAGCCGATAAGCGAGATGCCACAGAAGAAGAAAAAGCTGAAAGTATGTTGAGAATCAGTTCAATAACTGTTGCGAAAGGGAATGAAAAGTACAAAATTCAAGTGAATCCAAATCCTATTGATATTTACTCGGTATCTTTATCATCCTCAAATCAATATTTAGCTGTTTCTCTATATTACAATTTTGGGCACAAATTAATGTTAATTGATCTATCAAGTGGAGAATATTCTATTTTAAATGATATTTTAAAATCTGCGGGTAAAGGAACCGTTGAAAGCATCAGTGCAAATAATTGGTCACCTAACGGGAGAAAACTAGCATTTAGTTATGGTAAGATATCTGAATCGAAATTAGCTATATTTGATGTGGAAGAAAGGAAATTTAATTATATATCATTGGGAAAAGATTATTTAGGTATTTATCGGATTATGTGGAGCAAAGATGGTGCCCACTTTGATTATATAAGTGATTTTCCACAGGAATCCTTGAAATTAAATAGATATAACATAAATGAAAATACAATAGATTTTATAAGTGATATTACTGATGACGAATTAATGAATTTAAAGAGAGTTGGGTCAACTCAAATTTTAATGGATAATTAAATTTAGTGGCATCTGAAATCCGAGTGACTCGTGCTGTTGCTGAGGGAGCTCCAGTGAAGATAATATAATATTTATATATATATCTAACATCTATAATTTAATGAGTGTCTAATGAGAGGGGTTCTTATGAGGTCATCCAAAATAAAATCACTTTTAATTCTGAATGTTATTCTATTCCTAATTGTTGGCTGTAATAATGGCAATAAGGAGAAAGCTGTTAATGAATTCTCAATCTATTTGGTTAAAGACTTATCTACAACTGAAGCTATAAGTAAAAAGCTTGATGATCTTCCATTAGAAACAATACCTGTACTTACCGACAAGGAGATTAAAACATATAATTGGATAGAGCATGAATTTACAATGAAGGAAGGCCTTAGTTTAGAGGGGAATTTAGAAGCGGAAGTACCAGTAAGCGGTAAACCTTTTGTTGTAGTTGTTGGAAATGAAAGAATATATCTAGGAACTTTTTGGTCCACGTCCTCTTCCCAATTTTTAGATCTTGATATTCCGACGATCTCATCTATGTGGCTTAAAAGATACGATAACGATATGTACAAAATACGCTCTGGAAAAATTCAAGATCCTAGAGATGATACTAAAATATTTGAGGCATTAAAAGGATTAGAGAAAGTTATTAATTATTAATTATTCTAGTGAGTGCTTAACTGTCGACATGTCAGAGGCTAATATGATTGTTTTGTCACCACTTAATGTGTGTAAAATAACTTCAGTTTCATCGACCCAAGTTGGACTTTGAATATTAAGCAGATTTATAGCCTTATTATCGTTAGTAGTATCTCGTAAAAAAAATATTTAGATCCGATCTATCCAATTTCGTAAGTAAGAGTCCCATAAAGTATCTCTGTAAAATTCATAAATAAAAGTAGTTTCACCTAAAGTAGCTGATCGATGTTTAATCATGAGCGTTTCTGTTCTTCTGGGTGAATGAATATTATACATATTCCTAATAGTTTTCAATTAGTTTAAAGTGTTAATATAGTTGCTTGGGTGATGTCTTCGTACCCGCATGGCTCTTGTGTTAGTTCTTCAATCTAAATTTATATGGACCTTCATAAGTATAGAAAATGACTGTATTTTCACTTATCCACTCCGGTGTTTCAAAACCAAAAACTCCGTTTGGAGATAGAGAAGTATAACGTTGATCCTCTATCGTTATTTCCTTTTTTGTAAGTTCTTTCATGAAAAATCCCGATTTCATTTGATATACTCTGTAGCTTGATAATCGTCCATCCCAAATGTCACTCCGATATTTAATGATCACGGATTGACTCTTTTGTGGAGAATAAATTTGTACGTAACGATAGTTGTGAAATAATTGGGTGCCTAAGCTTCTTATTAATAAAAAAAAGCATATTAAAATAGC
>NZ_JCAIUL010000030.1:0-8853 GCF_059445505.1 Paenibacillus sp. Y301
CTAAAATGAACTCATCACATATGTTAAATGCCAATGATATTAATTGCTTGTACGTATTCCCAATTGGTTCTTCTAGTATTTCTATCATAAGATACTCCTTTGAAATGGGTTTCCGACGATCTTTCATCTCTAGCCTGATTGCATATAACGTTTGGCATTCCTGACGTTCAAGAAGCTTAAGGACCGTAGGTCCGGGTCGTCAGACTTAGCTGGTTGAATGTATCGCCTGAATATACTCCTTGAAAATCCTTCTAGCGATCAAGGGCGAATGCCCGCAGTAGGAATGCAGTGTTATAAGATGTCCGGGGCTTCTTTGAATATTCTCACTAATTCTTAAATAAATCACTTCACCGAAAAGCTTCAGTAAAACGTCACTTCAATCTACTTCTTCGAAATGCCTCAGTAAAATATCACTTCAATCTACTTCTTCGAAATGCCTCAATAAAATATCACTTCAATCTACTTCTTCGAAATGCCTCAATATAATATCACTTCAATCTACTTCTTCGAAATGCCTCAATAAAATATCACTTCAATCTACTTCTTCGAAATGCCTCAATAAAATATCACTTCAATCTACTTCTTCGAAATGCCTCAATAAAATATCACTTCAATCTATTTCTTCGAAATGCCTCAATAAAATATCACTTCAATCTACTTCTTCGAAATGCCTCAGTGAAATATCACTTCAATCTACTTCTTCAAAATGCCTCAGTGAAATATCACTTCAATCTACTTCTTCAAAATGCCTCAGCAAAATGTCATTTCAAATTTGCTTCCTCGATAAATCCTAGTAACATGTCACTTCAAATCTACTCCTTTGAAATATCCTAAGCAATAACAAATGTCTTTACCCCGGATTTCTTATAACGTTTGGCATTCCTGACGTTCAAGCAGCTTAAGTGACCATAGGGAACGGGTCGTCAGACTTAGCTGGTTGAATGTATCGCCTGAATATACTCCTTGAAAATTCTTCTAGCGATCAAGGGCGAATGCCCGCAGTAGGAATGCTGTGTTATACGACGGATTTAACCTTCTTGAATAAGCTTCCATGACCTCTTCGAACAAACTAACCAAATCTTATAGTCTATTATTTCATCCTTCAAATCATAAACTTTATCCATGTCTCTGTAATGTCCAACTGCAGTTATTGGAATCTGAATTTCATCTTTACCTTTTTTGATCTTTGATAAATCTATAAATAAACCTTCCTTTGTAGATTCCAATAAAACTCTTGAAATATCACTTGGGATATTAATGATCGATCTTCTCGTCAATTTCTGTAGTTTGAACACAAGTGCTCTTGATAAAATCATTTCATAATCCTCTAGCTTTGTTACATAGAGTTTATTAAACCATCCATCATCATGTGCATAATAAGCAAATCTTACCTTTGGTATATCGTTCAATGGGTTTGCAAGATGACCAAAGAATAATAATTCAGCGATTTGTACTTTAGTCAGTTGATCGAGATCTTCTTCTTTATTAAAATCAACCCAGCAAAAATCTCCATATCCATATATGTAATCATCAATTAATTCATTTATTTCTTGAGATGTTACATAATCAAATCTGGAGTGCTGATTCCACTCAGCATTATCAAATTTATGTTTAAGCAAAATTAGGTTCTCTGGTCTATTATCTACACAAGACATAAATTCAAAGAATTCAATACCATATGAATAGAAGCAACTATTATCTATTTCGCTACCACTTACATAGATTATCTCTCTAATATTCTGTTTTTTCTTCATTGGATTTGCCCTCGTATCATTCATGTAAATTGATTTGTTAAATCTGTCGTATAACGTTGCGCATTTATGACGTCCAAACGGCTTAAGGACCGAAGGTCCGGGTGGCTCTGCCACTTAGCCGGTTGGATGTGTCGTCTGAATACACTTCTCCGAAATACCTCTTGGCGACCAAGGAGCGCCAGTGACGTAGCAAAAATGCATTGTTATATGATGTCAACCTCTTCCCCGATTGATCTATCAAACTCTATTTATAAACTATTTATAGATATTTTTTAAATCCCTTACTTACTGACCCACTATACCCTTCTCTTTCAAAGAATTGGTGAGCTCTTAGACGTTGAGAGTTACTTAAAAGCATTATTCTGTGACAGTCAATAGATCTGCAATACTCATCGATATACTGCAAAAGTTTTTGTCCAATATTCTTACTCTGATGATTCTCATGGACAATTATATTCTCTATCACTCCATATGGTCTCAGACCATGCAATGCCTGAAGACATATGTTTAGCGTCACTGTCCCTAAGATTTCCCCTTCTTCATCGTATACTAGCAAAAAGTTCATAGGGTCTACTCTGATTTTTTCTATTTGTTCTTCTAAAACATTCATTTTTTTGCTATTTGGAACTAACATTCTGTAGAGCTTGAATAATTGTTCTTTGTCTTTTCCTTCTGCTTCTCGAATCATCATTCATTTGGCTCCTTTACATTAATTAGGTTGATTTCATATAACGTTTGTGTGTTCCTGAACCCGAAAGGCTTAAAGGAGCGCATGCGACTGGGTGGCTTCGCCACTTAGCCTTGCAGGGTTGTCTGCCTGATTCCACTTCCTCGAAATGCCTCGGGCAGACCTAGGAGCGTCAGCGACCCGGCAGGAAAACGGTGTTAGACGATGGCACCTGCTTCTTGAGTCAGCTAACAACCAAGTACTTTAGATTATTCTTTATGTCTTCTACAATTTTATTTATTTCATCCTCTTTATAGTTTTGTGTCTCTAATACATACCTTTCCTCTGTAATTGATTCTCTAAATTCTCTAAGTAAAATTAAACTTCTTTCCCCCATTTGGTTTTCAATTGGTCTTAATTTATCTCGGTATATAAGTGTTTCTTCATCAGCCATCAAAATTACATATATAATTCTGACATTCAAATCTTTAATTCCTTCTAAAAACAACTCTAAATCTTTGTTAAAAGTCACATAATCTATGACAACATCATAATTAACCCCAATCAAATTTCTTGTTATATCTAAAATGTTCTTCCAAGTCAGATTTAATGTTTCTTCACATATCCAAGGCCGCCCACGACCATTTACGGGAATATGACTGATATCATCTCCAGAAATATAAGCACTTCTATCTATAGATTGAACAAGTTTAGTAGCAGTTGTTGATTTTCCCACTCCAGCTGGGCCGGATACAAAATAAATAGTCTGTTTCATATTGTCACTTCAGTCCTTTAAATTGGTGTGTTTTATTATGTTTTTCAGGTGCTTTCGTCTAACGTTTGGCATTCCTGACGTTCAAGCAGCTTAAGTGACCGAAGGGAACGGGTCGTCAGACTTAGCTGGTTGAATGTGTCGCCTGAATAATCTCCTTGAAAATCCTTCTTGGCGATCAAGGGCGAATGCCCGAAGTAGGAATGTGGTGTTACCTGATGTACGGTTCATCATTGATCAGCTTTCAAAGGTATTGTTACTTCACATGCATAATCCTTCGGAAGTTCATCTTGTGTGCCCTTTACTTTCCAATACTCTTTCCAATAACTCCACCATCTCGAAACTAATTCTTCTATATCATTTAATTCAATATCACCGTTTTGTTTAATTATTCTAAGCTCTTGTGCGATAATGATAAAACCCACCTCGCCAGCTAAGAAAGCCAGACTGACTTTAGACTCGTCACTATCAAGCATCAGTAATGGATCTTGTCCAAATTTAATCTCGACCAGATAATCTGATTTCAATAACTCTCTAATAAAGTTTGAGTTGTTAAATTTAAACTCTCCATAGTTTATTGAAAATGATTCTAACTGATCTTCTCTAAATAGATCAGTCCAATTATTCGGTAGATTAGAAGTAACACTCTTTAGAAAACTAATAGAGACAGGATTGCCAAATCTCAATGCAACTTGACCTGACGGTGGGCTGGAATTAATAGGTGGTGACCAGATATGAGTTCCTCCAAATTCGAGTTGAAATACTTCTGGTAGTTTCTCTGCCCACCAAGACCAATATCCTACATCAGAAATCGCTTCCTCAAGGACTTCCAGTTTATCATTCATAAAAAATGCTCCTTAATATTATTATCCTAACCGTATTTCAGATAACGTTGCGCATTTCTGACGTCCGAACGGCTTAAGGACCATAGGTCCGGGTGGCTCTGCCACTTAGCCGGTTGGATGTGTCGCCTGATTCCACTTCTCCGAAATACCTCTTGGCGACCAAGGAGCGTCAGCGACGAAGCAAAAATGCATTGTTAACTGATGCTCCTTCATCTTCGACTTACCCTTCGAAATTACTTGTTCCGGTTTTTACGTGTTTACTTCTTTAACTCTCTTATTTTTTTAATGATCCTATCTAATCCTGTTTCCGCATAGGAAACACTCCTTGAAATATAGGCTCTTCATTTCTACTTTTTTCAATTATCGTTTCCGTGTGGGAAACATTCCATATTCGTTATAAGTTGATCATGTTTTCATGGTTTTTACTTTAAATCTGTTTCCGTATGGAAACTTTCATATCAGTTTTAAGCTCTACTCATCTTTAACATCTCTTTAATTAGCGCTTTTTCTTGCCTTTACATTTCTCTCAAGGAGTTTCAGTTAACGTATCCGCATTTCTGACGTCCGAACGGCTTAAGGACCGCAGGTACGGGTGGCTCTGCCACTTAGCCGGTTGGATGTGTCGTCTGATTCCACTTCTCCGTAATACCTCTTGGCGACCAAGGAGCGTCAGCGACGAAGCAAAAATGCATTGTTAACTGATGCTCCTTCTTCTTCGACTTACCCTTCGAAATTCCTTGTTCCGGTTTTTACGTGTTTCCTTCTTTAACTCACTTATTTCTTTAATGATTCTACCTAATCCTGTTTCCGCATAGGAAACACTCCTTGCAATATAGGCTCTTCATTTCTACCTTTTCTATTATGGTTTCCGTGTGGGAAACATTCCATATTGGTTATGAGTTGATCATATTTTCATGGTTTTTACTTTAATTCTGTTTCCGTATGGAAACTTTCATATCAGTTTAAGCCTTACTCATCTTTAACATCTCTTTAATTAGCGCTTTTTTATGCCTTTTACATTTCTCTCAAGGAGTTTCAGTTAACGTTGCGCATTTCTGACGTCCGAACGGCTTAAGGACCATAGGTCCGGGTGGCTCTGCCACTTAGCCGGTTGGATGTGTCGCCTGATTCCACTTCTCCGAAATACCTCTTGGCGACCAAGGAGCGTCAGCGACGAAGCAAAAATGCATTGTTAACTGATGCTCCTTCATCTTCGACTTACCCTTCGAAATTACTTGTTCCGGTTTTTACGTGTTTACTTCTTTAACTCTCTTATTTTTTTAATGATCCTATCTAATCCTGTTTCCGCATAGGAAACACTCCTTGAAATATAGGCTCTTCATTTCTACTTTTTTCAATTATCGTTTCCGTGTGGGAAACATTCCATATTCGTTATAAGTTGATCATGTTTTCATGGTTTTTACTTTAAATCTGTTTCCGTATGGAAACTTTCATATCAGTTTTAAGCTCTACTCATCTTTAACATCTCTTTAATTAGCGCTTTTTCTTGCCTTTACATTTCTCTCAAGGAGTTTCAGTTAACGTTTCGCATTTCAGACGTCCAAATGGCTTAAGGACCGTAGGTCCGGGTGGCTCGCCACTTAGCCAGTTGGATGTGTCGCCTGATTCACTTCCCAGGAATCCTTCTAGGCGACCAAGGAGCGTATGCGACGAAGCTAAAATGCATTGTTATGCGTAGTTGCTCGACCTCTTCGATTTGCCCCCGAAAGATTCGCCTTTCCTAATCCTTCTTTGCTCTTGCCTTTGATTCCTTCTTTTCTTGGATAACTCGGTCTTCTTCAATTATTCGTCTATTTGATGGTTACGTGCCCAAGCTCACTCTGACTCTTCTTCTAAGTAACCTTCTTCTTTGAAATCCCTCGGGACGAATAATTATGCTCCTCTACCTAGTCGAGTTATCATTAGGAATCAAAGGTATGGGATTAGGAAAGTTTTGCGAATCTTTCGGCCCCATGAAATTTCCTGAATATAATCTAGACGCCAAAAGAATCATAGGAGTTCGATCCTACCGCCGACCTCGGCGTTTCTTGGAGCGATAGTTCCTATGATTCTTGTTCTTCCTCGGTTTTTTACGTCCGGATTATATTCTTTTTCATGGGGTTGGGCTTCTCCAATGTTTATAGAGCAATTTCGCATAACGTTCGCGCATTACCGACGTCCAAACGGCTTAAGGACCATAGGTCCGGGTGGCTCTGCCACTTAGCCGGTTGGATGTGTCACCTGAATTAACTTCTTCGAAAATCCCTCCTGGTGACCAAGGGAGCGTAGCGACCGCTGTGGTAATGCAATGTTATCCGATGTTGGTGGCTTCTCTGAATCAACCCATCAAAGTCTCTTTATGTTTCTTATTTACTTTGCTTAGTCTTTGTATTATTTTTTGCACTTTATTATTTCTGCGTTCTATTTATTACTCTTTGGAAATCCGTAAGCTAATAAAAGAAATCCTAAGAAAAAAAAGAACCAAACAAAAAAATTATCAAAAAATCCTGAATAACCTGAATAATAAGATGTTCTATCGGAACCTGTTCCTTGAGATGCATAGCCTGCTGCAACTATTGAAGCAGATAATTTCTCTATGATTCTTTCAGTAGTATATAATACCCCGCTGACTATCATAAATATGGACCCTAAAATCTTATACAGGTTGTTTCCCAAGAAAAAAACTCCCTCCGCTTTTTAATCATGTTTTAGTATTTCAATATGTCTTTATACCAATTTCGGATAACGTTGCGCATTTCTGACGTCCGAACGGCTTAAGGACCGCAGGTCCGGGTGGCTCTGCCACTTAGCCGGTTGGATGTGTCGCCTGATTCTACTTCTCCGAAATACCTCTTGGCGACCAAGGAGCGTTAGCGACGAAGCAAAAATGTAATGTTATAAGATGTCCGGGGCCTCTTTGAATATTCTCACTAAATCTTTAATAAATCACTTCTCCGAAAAGCTCCAGCAAAATGTCACTTCAAATCTTCTTCTTCGAAATGCCTCAGTAAAATGTCACTTCAATCTTCTTCTTCGAAATGCCTCAGTAAAATGTCACTTCAATCTTCTTCTTCGAAATGCCTCAGTAAAATGTCACTTCAATCTTCTTCTTCGAAATGCCTCAGTAAAACGTCACTTCAATATACTTCTTTGAAGCCTCAGTAAAAACATCACTTCAATATACTTCTTCGAAATGCCTCAGCAAAATGTTATTTCAAATTTTCTTCCTCGATAAACCCTAGTAACATGTCACTTCAAATCAACTTCCTTGAAATATCCTAAGTAATAACAACTGTCTTTACCCCGGATTTCTTATAACGTTTGGCATTTCTGACGTCCAAACGGCTTAAGGACCGTAGGTCCGGGTGGCTCTGCCACTTAGCCGGTTGGATGTGTCGTCTGAATACACTTCTCCGAAATACCTCTTGGCGACCAAGGAGCGTCAGCGACGAAGCAAAAATGCATTGTTATAAGATGTCCGGGGCTTCTTTGAATATTCTCATTAATTCTTTAATAAATCACTTCTCCGAAACGCTCTAGCAAAATGTCACTTCAAATCTATTTCTTCGAAATGCCTCAGCAAAACGTCACTTCAAATCTACTTCTTCGATATGCCTCAGTAAAACGTCACTTCAAATCTACTTCTTCGATATGCCTCAGTAAAACGTCACTTCAATCTACTTCTTCGATATGCCTCAGTACAATGTCATTTCAAATTTGCTTCCTCGATAAACCCTAGTAGCATGTCACTTCAAATCTACTTTTTTGAAATGTCCTAAGCAATAACAAATGTCTTTACCCCGGATTTCTTATAACGTATGGCATTCCTGACGTTCAAGCAGCTTAAGGACCGTAGGTCCGGGTCGTCAGACTTAGCTGGTTGAATGTATCGCCTGAATAATCTCCCTGAAAATCCTTCTTGGCGATCAAGGGCGAATGCCCACAGTAGGAATGCGGTGTTACCTGATGTATCTGACTCCTCTGAATTTACCGTCAAATTCGAATTTAATGTAATTTCATGTCTTTAATGTCATGTGGCTTTGATTTATACTTCTTTACTTCTTCGAAATGCCTCTATGGGGGTTCAAATATTCACATTATTTAATCGTAACTATCTAACAAACTCATTTCATGCGTCTTAGCAAGAGTATAACAGCCGTAGATATTCCAAAAGAAATTGAAGCTATTATGATTGATGCAGTCAGAAAATCATCAACGAAAAAATTAACTCCATACCACTGTCCTATGAAAAAAATAACAAATGGTATTGCCCAATTAAAAGTAGCTTCTGTTGCATTTATATATATAGTTAACATAGAGATGAGAAACGTTGCGAACCAAAATGTAAAACAATACATCATTATTATACGACTCTTGCTTTTGATACCGAATACTAAAACAAGAATCCAAATAACTATGTATATAAAAGTGACAATCAAATTTTTTGCGTTTGCCGTGCTTCCAGTTAAGAACTCTTGAAAATTTAGAACTAAACCGCCAATGACAGCCACAATTGATAAAATAACTACTATTAAAGCATTATTCCTCATGATCAACCTCCTCATTTTGTAAGTGATCTTACTTCACAACCAAGCCTTTTCTTCTAAATTTTCCCTGTCATTAATTTTGTATTTCCCTTTATATTCTTATCTCAGATATTTCAGGTAACTTTGCGCATTTCTGACGTCCGAACGGCTTAAGGACCGTAGGTCCGGGTGGCTTTGCCACTTAGCCGGTTGGATGTGTCGCCTGATTCCACTTCTCCGAAATACCTCTTGGCGACCAAGGAGCGTCAGCGACGACGTAGAAATGCTT
>NZ_JCAIUL010000031.1:0-7219 GCF_059445505.1 Paenibacillus sp. Y301
CACATGGATGCAGAAAACCTCCATTACTTTGAAAAAGCACCGGTAGCAAAAGCTGTCGCTCACTTCGCTGTACCGATGATGCTAGGCACGTCAATGAGTGTCATATATTCCATCTTGAATGCCTATTTCCTTGGTACACTGGGCAATACGGCCATGTTAACCGCACTCGCACTAACCTTGCCGTTATTCGCGGCCATTATGGCGGTAGGCAACTTGATTGGCATGGGTAGCGGTACATTCATCTCCCGTTTGCTGGGAGAGAAAAAATATAACGATGTAAAGCATGTGTCTTCATTTGCCTTTTACAGTAGTTTAGTTCTCGGTCTTATCTTGATGGCCGTCAGCCTCCCATTTATCGATTCAATCGTACATGGCCTGGGAGCGACGTCTGAATCCTTCGCTTTCACGAAGGACTATGTCACGATTATGCTTATTGGTTCACCAATCCTCGTATTATTCTTCACGCTGGAGAATATCGTGCGCTCGGAGGGTGCAGCCATCACGTCGATGATCGGTATGATTCTCAGTGTTATTGTGAATATTGTTCTCGATGCACTAGTCATCTTCGTCTTCCATTGGGACGTGATCGGCGTTGCGTCTGCTACGGTCATTTCTAACTTAGTTGCGTGTGCATTCTTTGCCTTCCATATTGGAAATAAGAGCAAATTCTTAACCATCTCCGTAAAATGGTTCAAGGCTACCAAAGACATTCTCATCAATGTATTCAAAATCGGAGTCCCCGTCTTTATTATGAGCATCTTCTTGGGTGCAATGTCGCTCATTTTCAACCATTTTCTTGTCGAATATGGGAATCAGGCTGTAGCAGCTTACGGAATATCATCACGTTTATTGCAATTTCCTGAGTTTATTCTAATGGGATTATGCGAGGGAGTCGTGCCATTGATTGCCTTCTCTTTTACAGCGAATAAATTACGAATGAAGCATACCATTGGATTCACGATCAAGACGATTGTAGCCTTAGCCTTCGTGTTCGGCATCATCGTCTATCTGATTTCCGACCACTTAATTGGATTATTTACAAATGACCCGCAATTAATCGAAATGGGCAGCTACATCCTGCATGTAACGTTCTTATCCTTGTTCATTACAGGAATGACCACGTTGTTTACGGGGATCTTCCAAGCAACAGCACAAGGAACCGCCGCGTTTATTATGTCCATTATTCAAGGAATTACATTGATTCCTGTGTTGTATCTCGCCAATCGAATGAACGGCTTCCACGGGGTGGTCTGGTCGATCGTCATAGCGGATGCCGTCACGTTCCTTGTTGGAGCCATCATGCTGTATGTTCTGCGGAACAAATATCCCTGCGCAAACTCTGACACGAGCAACCCCGTGCCTCCCAGTCTCTTATATTTCATTATTCAACAGATTATTGTCTGTCTGGATTTGATGCAATACCCTTGCATGAGTAAATTAAAATAAGCGCTACTGCTACGAATGGGTGGCTCGCCAGGTGTCAAGCTGCCTTTGTACTTCGGCCTGCACCTCGTCGATGCCCGCCTGCTGAAGCTCCTGATTGAACTTCGGCAACTCCGAATCTACGTTCACGCTACCAGTCATTAGGCTGGGATAGTATTTCTCCCAGACCATCTGGATGTTCTGCAATTGAATCGGCATCTGGGACAAGTCCGGGGTAAAGCCTAGCGTGCTCGAATTGACGGCTTCCTTGTTGCTGGCACGGAACTGATTCCATTTGTCCAAGGGATCCGGGAATTCTCCACCCATGGTCTTCAAGGTGAACCAATTGCCCTGAGTGTACTGCACGCCCCCATAGCTAGGCGCTGCGTCCGGGATCGGGTTGCCATTATTGTCCTCTGCAGGTTTAGACACCACCTGGCCGTTCCTGTCCAGGGTATAGTGCACGCCCTCAATTCCGCAATTGAACAGGTTGCGCAACTCGGGGTCCGTATTCAGTAAATTAAGAAATTTTACGGACTCGATGGGATACTTCGTATCGGCACTGACAGCCATTACCCCTCCCCGAACGGATTCCATCGTGATTAACGCAGGAGTTACAGAGTAAGCCACAAGCTTGTAACCACGATCCTTACTCCAACTATTTTCGGATAGCGGGCCGCCCCCCGCGGCTTTCCAGAATACCATATCGCCCCGCTTCAGTCCTTGGCTTTCCCGCATGCCCGCGTCCTCATTGATATAGCCATCCACATAGTAGTTCCGAAGAATGTCCAGCACTTTCCGGGCTTCTTCCGTTTCAAAAATATTCACAACTAAGGCACCAGGATCCAGAGCTTGCACCATGAGTGGCAGCGTTTTCTCTGACACGTATTCGTAGCCGTCCAAGGCAAAAAAGTTATGGGACTCCTTGTCCAACTCCATCGGCTGATAAGCGGGCTCCTTCTGCTTAATCATTCGGAACAACGGTTTAAGGGAGGCCAATGTTGTATACTTCTTGATGTCAATGTTATACTTCTTGATTAACGCCTCCGGGTACATCCACTGGTCGCGTACGGCCAATTCCTTATTGGTCGGCACACCGTAAATACCGCCGTCATCCATCTGCATGCCTTTCCAAAAAATAGGATCAATCGCGTCATGCATGTCCTTCCCCACATTGGACAGATAATCGTTCAGCTTAAGCCACGCACCACGCTGCGCGTAGGTGGTATACTCCGAGGCAAAAGCGATGTCAAAGGGAGTGCCTGCGGACACGAGGGCATTCAGCAGGCTGTCATACTCCTGCCAGCCTGCTTTGATATAAGTGATGGTCACACCGATTTTTTTGACCAGGATCTCGTTGATCTTGTCGTTGACCATCTGAAGGTCTTTGTCGGGATCCCCGATCGTGTAGTAGATCAAATTCACGGTAGGAACGGCCACTGCGGTATTTTCCCCATTGCCGGTTGTGGAGAAGCAGCCTGACAAGGGCAGCACCAGCATCGTGACGAGCACGAAGGAAGCGACGATACAAGTCAGATTCCGATGTTGTTTCATTACGACACTAATCCTTTCTTCGCAATTCTGAGGGAGATTTCCCAAAATAAGCTTGGAAATGGGAATAAAAATAGTTCGGGTTCTGGTATCCGACGGAAAGCGAGATGCTGACAATCTTCTCGTCCGTGGACTGAATGCGTTCCTGGGCGCGAAGCATCCGGTAGGCCATTAAATATTCCGAAAATTTCATTTGCGTCTCTTTGATAAATATCTGCCCGAGGTATGTCCCGTTCATACGAAAACGTTCCGCAACCGACTTCAAATTCAAGTTCTGGGCATACTCTGCCTTGACGATCAACAGAATGCGGTTGGTCAGCTTGGACAGGCTATCGTACCGCACGCCGAGCACCGGGTCCGTGTCCAAGTCGCCGCGATCGGATCCCTCCAACGTACCGCGCAGATCTTCTACGATAATCTTCTCGACCACACTCTGCAGCATCAAACGGTCGATGGGCTTGAGCAGATAATCCTTGGCGCCGCAGCGAATGGCTTCCAATGCATATTGGAATTCCCCATAGCCGCTCATGATGATATATTTCGAGGGAAGGCGCAGTTCGTTAAGCTTGTGGATAACATCATAACCGCGCTTCTTGCCGATACATACATCGAAAATAGCCAAATCCGGCAACAATTCCACTGCCTTTGAAATCGCATCCTCATACGTTTCACTTGTTTCGATGCGGCCAAAGCCGTATTTTTCCCAATCCAGCGTTCGCTTCATCCCCTCCAAAATCTGCGGCTCGTCATCTACGATCAGTAGCTTGTACATCTCCAATCGCCTCCTTGGACAGGATTACAGTTATTTTAACGCCGGCTTCCTCGTTATTTTCGATATTCATGAAACACTCTGCCCCGTAGAAAAAGTGCAACCGGGTATAAACATTACGCAAACCGATGTTATCCGACAAGGTATCGTCGCCACTAGAAAGCGTATTCCTAATTTCGGCCAAGCGCTCTTCGGTGATCCAGACGCCGTTATCCACGATCTCCAGTACGAAGCGCTCCTCTTCCTCCCAGCCGTTAACGATGAGCAAGTTAAACTCGTTATCCGGATTGAAACCGTGAAGGAAAAAGTTTTCCGCTAGCGGCTGTAGCCAAAATTTCACCGTCGGCAAAGACAATAACGCCTTTTCTACAATGAACTGATAATAAAACCTTTCCGGATACTTGAATTCCATGATTTTCAAGTATTTATGGAGCAGGTTCAGCTCGCTACCCAGTGGAATAATATTCTCGTTTTTCACGACATCTCGGTACAGTGCACCCAAGGTGGCTATAGCGTCGGATGTGTCGTCGGGGCGATTCGCCAGCGCAAAAGAACGGATAACTTCAAGCGTATTATACAAGAAATGAGGATTAATTTGGTTCTGAAGGGCTTTCATTTCGGTTTCCTGCTGCTTAAGTTTTAGCAAAAAATTGGTGCGGATATGTTTATCAAGCTGAATGATCATATCATCCAATTCCCGGGCAATCATGCCATATTCGTTTCTCCGGTAACGAGCCGGGTTAACCGGTGTAAAATCCGCCGTTTTCGCGCGTCCTATGGAACGGATGATCCGACGCAGGAAGTTCGCGTCCTCTCGCAGATTGTAAGCGATGAGTAGCAAGACACTGATCATGGCCGCCAGAACGATGAGAAAAACGATGAGTAGCACACTTGCCTTTTGACGGATCAGCGATGCCAAATCCACGATGCTGACATATCGATAATTAAACTCAGTGGAGTTGAACATCACAAAATACGTACGATTGGTAAATCCCTTTGATAGAAAGCCATAACTGCGTCCGTCCACCATCGCCTGGCGAACAATCTCCTCCACGTTGTTGCGGTTGCTGCTCGCGATAAGGTATACGTCTCCGGAAGTACTGACTGCCGCCGTTTCGCTTACATCTCCATTTTGCACTGCCTCAAAGATCCGGTCACTGCTGACCAGAAACTGAAATTCGCCTAACTGGCGTGAGATTTGGTTAGGATCCGATAGTTTTTTGCGGAAAACGAATCCCTTTTGAATCGTCTCACGGAACGCCTCATCCGTATTGGGCAGACGGAATAGAAAACTTGTACTGCCGTTACTATCAAAGCTCACAATGTTGCCCTCTGATTCTGTATGCAAGCTTATTTGAGTGATGTCTCCCTTTCCCCCGTTGCTTAGAAAGGACCTCATATCATCCGGAAAGGAGACATGCGGCTTGTTATAGAGGCTATCTTGCAACCTGCTCGTCAGATAGCTTTCCGCGCTGTTTCCCAAGAAGTAGCGAATATCGGTCATCAGCTCGCTGTTGGAGTACACCCGCTGCATGAAAACATCGATACGGTCGGTATCGTACTGAAGGGAACTTTCCACTCTAGTAAACGCTCCGGCGGCCTCGTTCCTAGAATTACCTAACCATTGATCCATCAGTATCGCGCAGGTGAGTGCGCCGAGGGTCAGGCCGATGAACACTACAAATACCGCATATGCAATGAATTTGCTGCGATAGATCTTGATCTGCATAAATGAACGCATGCGGTTTCTCCTTTGCATTAAGCTTTTGCCGCACCACTACTCCACCATATACCGTAATCGTCGATAAAAAAACACCTAGTCGTCAACAAAAAAATAGGGGATTTATACCAGTATAACAGAAACCCCGAACGGCAGAAGAGCTCACCGTTCGGGGTTTTGGATACCCACCCGCGTTTAAGGCTTACTTGAAATAGTTATCAATTTGTTCTTGAGCTGCGATCATAACCTTATCCATGCCGGCTGCTTTCAATTCCGCAACGATCTTCGGTACCATTGCCTCCGGATCGGAAGCACCATTAATCAGTTCATAGCGATATTTGTCATATACGGCCTTCGTATTGGCTACCTCTGTGGTCAGCTTGGAGATGTCCAAGGCAAAGCCCAGGCTGGTTGAGGAGATCGCTTGATCGTTCAGCTTACGAACCTGTTCCCACTGATCTTCCGGAGCGCCTTTCGTAACGGCCATGGTGAAGAACGTAGCTTGGGTATAGGCAGCCAGCGGCCACGTATCCGATATGCGCTCGATAACCTTTTCCTCGTTCACGTTGTTATAGTCGACGCCCAACTCGCCGAAAGCCAGCATATTGCGCAGCTTCGGATCGGTGTTGACCAGTTGCAAATATTTCAGAGCTTCCTCTTTATACTTGGAGTTGGCGGAGATCGCGTTCAAAGAGCCTTGAATCGTGCTTGTTGTGTAAATCGGGCCAAAGTACTGGAACATAGTGTACTTCTCAACACCCTCCGTAACTTGCCAGTTTATTTCCGCGCCAGGGAAGGCTTGTGCGCTGAAGAACGGGCGGGCTTTGTCTGCTTCGGTTTTGGTCGGTGCATCCGGGTTGATGATTCCGTCTTTGTACCATTGATGTATAAGGTTCAAGCCCTCCATGATATCGGGCTGCTCCAGAACGGAGACGACTTTGTGGGAAGCGTCGTCTACCTTGACGCCCATCGGCAAACCGGCCGTCAAATCGTCGTAGCCATTAAAGAATCCGTTAAATCCTTCGCCTTGAGTGAGTCGCAGCGGATAAAAGCTTTTGCCCTCGCCGGCCTTCATATCGCGGAACGGTTTGTCGAGGTCTTTCATCGTCTTGATACTGTTTGTGTCTATGCCGTACTTTTGCACGTACGTGTCGTCGAACACCCAGTATTGGGTCGAAGACGAATCTTTGTAAGTAGGCACGGAGTAAATTTTTCCATCAATCTTCGTTCCGTCCCAGACCTTTTCGGGAATCAATTTGTAAAGATCGGGTGATTCGCTTTGTACCAAGTCGGTAATATCAGCAAAAGCGCCCATCGTAACTTGCTGATTGTACTTGCTGCTGTTCGTAAACATGATGTCGAAAGGCTCGCCAGTGTTCACGATCGTGTTGATCTTCGTGTCCCAGTCTCCCCAGCCTGCAACCTTGATGTCGATCTTCACGCCGATTTTCTCGGCCGTGTAGTCATTCATTTGCTCGATAGCCTTGTCGAAATTGCCGGGAACTTGACCGCCGATCGTCCACCATACCAACGTAGGCACGTCGCCGGAATCGGTAGGTTTGCTCGAATCCGTCTGGGCCGGCTGATTGCTGGAAGGTTCGGCCTTCGAGTCGGAATTCGAAGAACCACAGCCCACAAGGCCGGAGGTCAGGAGTGCCGCAGTAGTGATGGCGAGCAGTTGCTTCTTCATCTTTTTCATAAATATATCCCCCTATAGTAATGTATTCCACCATCTGCATCGCGCGGTGAATATAATA
>NZ_JCAIUL010000032.1:0-6594 GCF_059445505.1 Paenibacillus sp. Y301
TAAACTTCATATTTAGAGCGCCTCCTTGATGGTGTTGGGTTATTAACCCGTCGACAAACCCATCATACCGAGGCGCTCCTTTTTTGACAAAGGCCAAATCTTAGGCCTTACAGGAATGTTTAGCTTAATAAAAAAGATGAACAGTTTCGTCAGGATGCGATAGAACCAAAAACTCTATGGTATGCTACTGTTAAAAAATAGAGAGCCAACATTGAAATTTCAATCCCCATATATTCTGTCATCTAAAAAGGTGGACTTGTAAAAAACATCAATAAATTCTTATCGTCCTTCCCCATTATGTTATAGAGGACTACGAGGAGAGAAAAGAAAGTTAACCAAAATTTAAGAGTCTTTAACATGGATTTCCATTCCTCTTTTTGTTTATAGACGTTAATGGAACAGTTAAGTTACGAAATAGTATTAAGAATATCAATTAACTCTGATACTTTCATTATGAATAGAATAGAGAGTATAAAATAACGCTAGCTTATGTTGTGTATTAGCGTCCGGATGCGTCATTAAGCTATTTAAAAAAATTATTCATTTTCTAATGAACTTTTCTTTTTCTTTGTTTAGAAATTTAATTCCTAAGTCTATTGCATGAAATATCGCCTTCCCAACAAGGCATTCATTATAAATCTGTTTCTGTTTAATGAGATTCGGATCGTTTTCACGCTTACTAGGTAAAGTATCCACTTTAATCCATTCCAATTGAATTATTCCCATTTTTATTCCTTCCTCCGGTATTACTAACGGGAAACGAAACAATGGAGTGGTTTTCAACTGATGCACTTCAAAACAAATTTTTTCATGCTTTAATAAATTTGCTGCGTACCTTAAACCATTTAGGTATTTTCCGTCATTATCATTATCTTTTATAACATGGTAATTTGGATTAAAATGCATTTCATCAGCACTGAAAATTAAATCTAACAAAGATTTCAAAGCCATAAAGACCTTGTCATTATCATCGCTATAGTGTACATCGTTCAAGTGTTGGTATGCTGCGTCAATTGAACGGTGATATAACTCTAATCTTTTAACCTTTTTTTCATTTATATTCATGAAGAATCCACTCCCTTTATGTCTTTTTTCGACATCGAAAGATGGAATCCTTCAATTTTGCTAAGTCGCATGATCGTCCAGATGCGACAGAAAAAGACCAACAATTAGTATGTTGGCCGACTCCAGTAAATCCTTATTCAACTATCGTGTCCCGTTAGTTCAATCAATTATCTTCCAAAATGCTATCTACTCAGCTTTAAAGGTGATTTCCTTACTCATTAACTTTTACAAACGCCAACATTTCATTAACGTACTCTCGTGCTTAAGCGAGTATAGAAAGTCCTAGATAGAGTAACAACAAACTTACAGCTGTCGATTTCAACTGGTTACCCTTCCAATTCTTCGCGTTTCTTTTCCACAAGTTCGTTCACATCAAACATCTCTATTGGACCAAGACCCCTTTCGTTCAACTGTTTCTGAATATCAATGTTTGAATCAAGTTTTTCAATGGTTCCCTTTTCTGTATCCAGAAGTCCATACTCCGTTTTACTATCATAATCGACTCTTTTGTAAAGCACATAGACAGCATTCCATCCGACTTTTTCTACACTAGGTTCAACCACTTGTGGGGAACCATCAGGTTTTTTTTGGATAAAATTAAGCCCAGGGTTGCCCCCATATAAACGATACTCGTTGGGCAAAATGAGAATTTCTGGCTGACCATCCCTATAATCATAGACTGCTGATTGAATACATCCTGATAAGGTTAAAATTATTATGGGCAACATAAACATAAAAAACTTTCGCATTTATTAGTCCTCCTACCAAAACGAAGAATTTAAAATAACTCATTGGAATTAGCGATTTGAATGAGCAACAACGGTTTATGCCACATACCATTAACTTGAGTTGTCTTTCAAAACTGCTTCATGTGTAGAGCAATTACCTTGAATTTAAGTTCGTGATGTTATTGAGCAATCCTGCCCGTTAGCTTAATCAAGGAATCCATAAGCATTCTCTGATTTTTCACAAAGTTTCTTCGTTATTTCTCCCATATTAGCTTTCAATTTCTCAATTAGTCCTCTTTCAATTATTAATGATTCAAGAACAGATACTACTAACACTTCCTGAACCCTTTCATTACTTAAAGCCATTTCTTCAAGAAAATTAAAAATACTTTTTCCAACAATTCCCTCATAATGAGTCTTTATTATGAACGGAGTAACCACAATACCAAATATCACGTGTGGTAAATCTTCCTGAAGCCATTCAATTTCCTCTTCATAGTACGGCTTTATTTGTGGTACTTCAGCTAATAATCGTTTAGTTAAGTCTTCATACTCCAAATTAATTCACCCCAAATAGTCCTTAAAAATGCTATTGTTTCAAGTATAGCTTAAGATGAGTTTCCGTACTAACCTGCCCTTTAGTTGAATAGCGGCAGATTTCTAAAAGGGATCTACCGCTATTCTATGCTAAAAAAATCGTCGATACATTTCTCTCCTGCATTCGCCACGAAGTTGTGCGTATATTTGCGTGGTTGAGGCTTTCTCATGACCCAGCATACCTTGGATGAAATCCAAGGGAGCACCGTTATCAAGGAGTTGACAAGCATAGGTATGTCGAAAGCGATGCGGATAAACATTCGTTTCAATCTCTCCTCGATCTGCAAGCCGTTTTAATGCCCATCTAATTGTAGGAATAGCCATGCGTTTAGTTGGGTTGGTATCCGTTACGAATAAGGCTTTACAGGTATCTCTACGACTGGTCAGGTACTTCCTTAACCATACTTTGCACTCTGTCGTAAAGTACACTTCTCTCTGCTTGGAGCCCTTACCGTTTACGACTATAGAGCAGTTTTCCCAGTTGATATCCTCGATATTTATCCTCTCTACTTCCCCGACTCGACAGCCAGTACAATAGAGAAGTTCAAGCAGCGCTCTTTCTCTTAATGATTGGCACGAGATCTTAAGATGAATAACATCTTCCTCGACTAAAAACTTAGAAATTCGCTTGTCCAATTTGGGTTCTCTTAGTTTTAAAGAAGGATTTGAAATAAGGTAAGTCTCTTCATACGCATAGCGAAATAGGGATCGGACGAAACGAATTCGATGCCCTAGGCTGCTTGGCTTCAAACGTTCTGCTTGTTTCGCCAAATATTGCTTCAG
The DNA here is from genome assembly GCF_059445505.1 of Paenibacillus sp. Y301. Lineage (NCBI taxonomy): Bacteria > Bacillati > Bacillota > Bacilli > Caryophanales > Paenibacillaceae > Paenibacillus > Paenibacillus sp. Y301. The sequence goes on from NZ_JCAIUL010000032.1 coordinate 3,174, forward strand.
CATTGGCAATGTAATCTCCGCTATCTCGGGATCACCTAGTTCCGTCATTAGCATTTTGTTCTGGAGGACGTAGGCGTTCAATGTTCTCGGACTATATCCTTGAATTCGTTTATCAGCCTCATATAGATACCACAACTCACTTAAATTCATAATAAAACCTCCCCTTAGAAGCTATTACATCTAGGTTTGCTTCTAAAGAGAGGTTTTAATCTTCTAACCTGCTTGTGCTAGCGTGTCCCGTTAGCGTAATGCATTACGCTACTGTTCTGATTCAATCGTTTCCCATAACGAATCCCGTGACACATTTAAATATTTCAATTGCTTCATACCATAGAGGAAATCTGGCTTCCGATTGATCATGCTCATTCCTAAGTCCAAGATTCGCAGGTGCTTCAGCTTCTCTAGCTCGAGGGGTAGCTCATGGATCGAGGTGTATTGAATCGTAAGTTGCTCCAGTTGTTCCAACTTTCCAATCTCCGGTGGGATGCTGTTTAGGCTGATCTCTTCCTTCGGCTTAACCCGATACCCGGGAGCCGGCCGATCCGAGCTCGCACATTGGATGCAAAGCTCTCTCAGGTTCTTCAGTCTGGCTATTGATGCGGGAATACTCTCCAAATCAGCCGTCATGATTTTCAAGCGTTCAAGCTTGCTTAATTCGAACAGCCCTTCGGGTAGACGATAAAGATCCTGTTCAAAAATTTCTAGATCACGCATCTCTGTAAGCTCCCGGATTCGCTCAGGCAGCTCTGTCAGCCCATGTCCGCTTATATACAGCCGGTCGGTTTTATGCTTAATGGCATCATCTAGCAGACGATTCAGGTCCCGGTGAGACTTTAATTCCAAAAAAAGCCCTGTAATTCGATCCATCAGTTCAATTGCTTCTTCCTCAGTTACTTCCATACCATACATATGTTCATGGACAACCGAGTAAAGGTAGTCTCCGCCACCTTCTTTCAAGAAACACAAGTCTTCCGGCAGGCTAGGATAAATCCAATCCGACAGGCGGTTTGCCATTTGCTTCAGCACATACCCGCTTTCTTCGCAGCATCTATAAAAATAGTAGGTTCCTGCAGTATAAAAGGCATTACTGCGATAGGTATTTCTTATTTGTGTAAACTCATCCCTATTATCACCTTGGATTATGATTGTTTTCACCAGATAAGGTTCCAACGCTTCCAATACGCTTGTGTAATGGCTCCTTACCACATCACCCGGAATTTTCTCCCCAAGTACAAAACATTCCGAGTTCCGTATTGCCAAATCTATTACCTGCTCGTTAGCTTCACCTTTAGGGTCTGTATACATTCTCATCCCATAAGTCTCCATTCCCATTCAAAGTAATAATATTTCTAATACATAATACCATAAATTGGAACTATTCTGCCCTTTAGCTTAATAAAGAAAGAGAGCAGCTGCGTAGCAAACTGCTCCTTTGTTGTTCCCCTATCGTATCCCGTTAGCGTAACGAACAAGTATGTCATCCTAGTTAAGCCCATCTTCTGAATAAGATAATGACCGTACCGAATAGTGCTAGGAATACACTTATATCCACGTTTGAAACGATTTATTGACCATCTTTACATTATTCATTTTTGCCCAACTCTTTAAATCCGTGATACCTCTATCCTCATCCTTTGAATACCTAAATGCCATATCTGCTGGGACGATTTTCCTCCTGTAAGGTAATATCCCGATAACAGGTTTAAAGTACCCTCTGATCATAATCACTTTAATATCCCTCGAATTAATTATATTCCCATTTAATATGATTTGCTCACTGGATAGGCTTAACTCGGTTGGTTTCTTGAAAAATATTCTGTACAATGCAAGTAACAGTACAACTAAACATAGAAGAACCGCTGTTAACGAAACGTAGAATACATCTCTGTTATCCCCTGATCTCAATACAAGAATAGATTGACTCAATATAAGAGCAATCATGCCTATGATGCTTCCAATACTTGATGGACTCTTAACTGGATGCGTTATTTTCCTCAACATTGCCCCCCCTGTTCAAATCCCGTATCTTAGAATACCACATATTGGAACTATCCTGCCCGTTAGTGCAATAAGCTCAAACTGCTAGAAATATAATAGAGTAATAAGAAAGCTAGCATGATAATAATAGCTACTTTTGATAATTGTTTTAGTTTTTTATTTTCAAATGTCTTATTTAGTAAATAAAAGAAACCTAAAACCCATAACCCGTCTTTAAAAAAGGCAGCAAACGTAGTTGTAATCATATTTACATTAAAAAATAAACTATTGATAAATGTTCCTCCTCTTATATTTAGAAGTGTAATCACAAATTAGTTTCATATGTTAAACGTAATGAGTATAAAAAGGTTACAAGTATAGGTTCCACTATCCTGCCCGTTAGTTCAATGAAAAAAGCAGGCTACCGTAGCTCCTGCTCATCAATGTGTATTATTCAATTAAAGTGTCCCGTTAGTTCAATGCTTCGCTAACCATATCTTCATTGATTTTTATTTTAAAAATAGACGTATGACCATTAGCCCAAATTTTATCTGTTCTAACTTGAAAGCTCCACTGAAAATTAGATGCGGGGTAAGTAATTAGTAAACGAATATTTTGATCTTGATACTTGTTTTTTAAAGCATGTTCGAATTGGATTTTAGAAAAAGATAACAAGGACAGATATATCATAACCACAGATAACGAAATTATAATTATAAGTCGCCCTCTACTAAAAAATAATGCGGCAATCAAGGCAAGTAAAAGAAGATACATAAGAAAATAATCAACACTATTGATAATATGAAAATCAGTTTCCTCTATAACAAACGGATAAAATAAAGCCACTCCATTACCGATGTAATCAATAACAATATGGCTGAACACCGCAATTGAGACTGTAAGCCACAATTTTTTAAATGATATATCCCTTAAAAGAAATTTTGCTAATATTCCAATCAGCATCCCTATCAAAGGGACAAGTAATATAGAATGAGCTAAATCGTTCCCAAAATATTTTGGAATATCAGGTGAAATTGCCGATAATCCACCAATGATGTATATAATTAAGCGTTTTTTTCGTGATATATAATCATTTTTAATTATAAAATATGCTAAACAAGCCCCTAATGAAAAATGAATAATTTCATGAAAGATGTATCCCATTGTCCCCCACACACTCCCATCTACTTTTCATAACATTTCTGAATCTGGTTACTATTTATCGTTGGAATATATAGATATGTTAGCAAAATATTATTGATTATACCATATTATTTCGGACTGAATACGGTTTAACGTAAATATCGCTATACTGCCCGTTAGCTGAACAACGGCAGCCGATCCACTTACCAGCTGCCGTTGTGTCTTTATTGAGCTATCGTGTCCCGATAGCTTAATAAGATATTTTACTTAGTCATTATTTATTAAGATTTTATGTCTTTAT
>NZ_JCAIUL010000033.1:0-5284 GCF_059445505.1 Paenibacillus sp. Y301
CATATTTAGAGCGCCTCCTTGATGGTGTTGGGTTATTAACCCGTCGACAAACCCATCATACCGAGGCGCTCCTTTTTTGACAAAGGCCAAATCTTAGGCCTTACAGGAATGTTTAGCTTAATAAAGAAAGGGGGCAACTGCCGGAGCAAACTGCACTGCTCCTTTGTTACTCCACTATCGTGTCTCGTTAGCGTAATAAGAAATAAATGTTGCCTTATGGATTTGTATCACTGATCGTCGTCAGAAAACCGTTCTGTCCAGCAGTATCAATGAACTGATAAATCGATTGAACTGCTGAATAGGTAAACGAATACCATTGGTTTTCAGTCGCATCATATAGCATAACATCGGGATTGCCCTTGGACTGTGATAAAGTATAAAGATTAAATCGTTTAATGCTGTTCCCTTTTTGATCCAAGAAATCAAACTGTCCACTCATGTAATAGTCCCCCGGTGTAAGCTCTATAACGCTCGAAGTGTACCTAGCAGGGGCATTCACCTTACTTCCTTTGTTCTCAAAAATATGATAAATCGCTTCGTTATAGGAACTCACATTCATTTGTTTTACTATGCTGCCCATTGTATAGTAAACTTCGTGTTGCAATGCTTTCACTGTCACGCCGTCTAGTAAAAATGGGGCAGGTTCAACAGATACTGTTGAATTTCTGAATTCGACGCTACAGTTAAACGTTTCTGCAATAAAGCGAAGTGGAACCATGATGCGATTATTCTTAATATAGGGTGTTGCATCGAGTATTGCGGGTTTACCATTTTTAACCGCTGTATTGCTCTTCAATGTTAAGATGACCTGCATATCGTTTTTTACGAGCGTAACTTTCGAACCCGACCAGTTGACCTTGGCTCCCAAATTTTCACTGATAAAACGCAAAGGCACCATCGTACGATTGTGCTTAATTTCGGGCTTCACATCGGAGGCAATAGTAATACCCTCAACTTTTATTTGCAAATTTGCCGCCGCGTAGGCAGGTGAAGAGATAGATAAAATTAATGCAGCGAAAATTCCTGTGAGAACCTTTTTCATGATATCAAATTCCTTTCTTAGCATATTTTGGAGAACTATACTATAGACGAGAACTATGAAGTAATGTTGCGCTAAACTGCCCGTTAGCGTAACGAAGGGCTGCCGTTTGGCATTGAACTATCGTGTCCCGTTAATTGAACAACATGGGCTTGTGCTCCATGAGATTCTTTTACCATATCGACATGAGATGGTCTTCAATGATTAACTAATTACCTCTTTAACTCTAAATAATTCATATTATAAAAATTCATATTATAATCTAATCCAAAGAAATCCACCACTCCAGAAAATCCATTTAATTCCCACTCTCCATTTTTGTTTGGAGTAAAAATGTATTCTCTTTTCCAATCCTTTAACTTCTCATCATCATCAACATATTCTTCCTTAATGCTTAATCTAGTTTGATTAAAAAACTCATTCTCGAAGTAACTCTTATAAATGACCGCATTTGTTATAGTTATTCCTTTATGAAAGACAGTTGGGTAAAATGTGTTCTGTTGTACATACATATCTGACTCGGGATCGGAATCCATATTATTGATAAATAATGATAGAATCTCCTTAGCATAGACTCCAAACTCTTCGGTAAAAGATTTCTCTAATTCCTTATACTCCAGTTTTGATACCTTTTCTCTCAACGCTAAATCAATGATCATTTTTTCTTTCTTCTCAATCATTTCAATTGCAGTGTTTATGTCAAAATCAATTGTTTCTTCTTTTATCGGCATTACTTGTTCTGATGATTGACAAGCCGATAAAAACAAAATAACCATAATAAGTAAAACTAAGTAGGATCTCCTCATAATTAGTTACTCTCCCCTACAATTACACCCTTTTTTAATGTATATAAATTATATTTTTTACCAAGTTTGGCCGTGGTCGCGTAATTCATTAATTATAATGTTCTCCGTAATTAGTCTTCCTCCTCTTTGTTCCACTAATCTGCCCGTTACTTCAATAAAAACAGCAGGCTACCGTAGCGCCTGCTCATTAATGTGTATCATTCAACTAAAGTTCTCCGTTAGTTGAGCGGCATTACTCACTTATTATTTTTATTTGAAATAGTAATTGCAATGTACAGAAGGAGCCCAAAAATTGCTCCTCCAAGCAATACTAATCCAAATTCACCCAAGATTAAAAACATGTATGCAATAGCCATACCCAAAATAATAAACCACAATATTTTCATAGTTCCCCTCCTAAAATACACATCAAATAAGACGTAAGCTTCGATTTAAAGTTGCGCTATCGTGTCCCGTTAGTCATACATGCAGCGCACGCGCCGCACCACAGATGATGAAAATGGGACTGCAAATTTGTCTATACTGCTACTATGGCTGGGAGAGGAAGGTCGATGAACTATGGTGCCATAGAGCCCATCCGTTAGTCTGACTCCAACGATCACGGTGCATCACAGATTGTCGCTCCCTTTCGGGAAGCACTCATGGGAGATTAATCCTACTCTGATTGTTGCACCAGCCTCTACTTCGATTGAGCCATAGAGAGGATGTATTCAAGGTGGAAGTTATCATTGAACGAGCATGTGGTATGGATATTCATAAAGACAATATTACTGCATGCATCTTAACGTCGGAAGGAAAGGAGATTCAAACATTTTCAACTAAAACGGTCTTTCTATTGCAATTAATAGACTGGATAAAACAACATAAATGCACTCACGTTGCGATGGAAAGTACAGGAGTATTTTGGAAGCCTATTGTTAATTTACTTGAAGCTGAAGGAATTGAATTCTTAGTGGTGAATGCTCAGCATATGCAAGCTTTGCCTGGACGTAAAACAGATGTCAAAGATTCAGAATGGATTGCCAAGCTTCTTCGTCATGGATTACTCAAAGCAAGTTTCATTCCAGATCGAAATCAGCGGGAGCTTCGGGAACTTGTTCGGTACCGCCGCAGTATTATTGAAGAAAGAGCCAGACAACACAATCGAATTCAAAAAGTACTAGAAGGAGCCAATATTAAGCTCGGCTCTGTTGTGTCAGATATTATGGGCGTTTCTTCTCGCGATATGCTGCGTGCTATTGCAGAGGGCGAAGATGATCCAAAAATACTAGCCAACTTTGCTAGGCGTACTATGAAGTGAAAAAAGGATGAGCTCGAACTTGCTCTTCAAGGCTATGTAAATCCTCACCAGCGATTAATGATCAAGACCATTTTAACTCACATTGATTTCTTAAGTGAGCAAATTGGAGTGCTTGATCAGGAAGTTGCTTTGAGGGTAACCCCATTTCATGAAGAAGTCGAACGTTTAGACTCTATTCCTGGCATAGCTACTCGAATGGCAGAACAGATTCTTGCGGAAATTGGGACGGATATTAAGAAGCAATTTCCGAGTGCAGCACATTTATGTTCATGGGCAGGACTGGTACCTGGACATAACGAAAGTGCAGGAAAAAGAAAATCTTCCAAAGCCAAAAACGGAAATAAATATCTTAAGTCTGCTCTAGTTGAAGCAGCCCATTCCGTTGCAGCGTCAAAGAACTATCTCGGAGCCATGTATAGAAGAACATCGGCGCGAAAAGGAAGAAAACGAGCAGCGATCTCTGTTGCGCATGCTATGTTGAGAATAACCTATTATCTATTAACACGGGAAGAAATGTATGTAGACCTAGGCGAAGATTATTTTGACAAACAGAAACAGCAATCTATTGTAAAGTACGCAGTGCGTCGGCTCGAAAACTTAGGTTATTCAGTGAAAATCTCTGAAGTTTCTTAATAAATCTGATCTCATCCATTAAAAAAGTTGAAGCGCACACCTTTTAAAAAAATGTATGTGGTGCGTCTTCTTTACTGTTGTCTTTTATTGTGACTGCAGAGTTAATTTTCATGGGAGTTCAATGAACTAGCTTTTTATCTTGTCTTCAAGGAGTATTAAGTGTTTCCTCAACACTTTCAATCGGTCCATATCCAGGAGACAAAGTCCTCCATTGAAAATATACTTATGGTTATCACTCGCTACCTGGTTCGTCAATAGCTGTATTTTCACCGCCCGAGCAACCGGGCGCGGGGCAACAATCCACATGCGCCTAGTAAGCTTTGAAAGCGACGATTATCGAACTAATCATAACTACAATCCCGCCGACCTTGCTCATGAAATAATAGAAGTCGCTCGGCTCGGGGTTCTCGTACATGAGTCGCTGCGGAGATAGACGGAACATTAAATCTTGGAAGGCTTGATAACGGAAGCTGCACCAGCCAAAGATCAACAGGCCGATGGCAAGAAACAGAAACCCTGGCATGCCTCGTTTGACATGGTAATCGGAGTAAGCCGCGCTTACGAGCGCCGACGGCTGGAAATCTTCTTCCCCTTCCTCCTTAATCCGCTCTCCGTTGGCATACATCTGAATAGCCATGACGATATTGCCTTTGTCATCGTAGCTCAAGAGCAAGCCATTATTATCCTCGACGATGTAGAAATGGCCGTTTGGATAGGTCACTCGGAACTGGTTCGAGTAAGGGACGCTTTTGTCCGTAATCGCATAGGACTGCCCGCCGATGATCACTGTGCGGTGCAACTCATCGTCGGTGCGTACTTGGACGGGAGCAGCCGTGCTACTATGATAGGTGACGAGACGGTCTTGCTCGCCGGCGAATTTGTACGTATCCTCGTACAGGTAGAAGACGCGGTCCGCGAAATAGGGCCTTGACAAAACGCCCGTCAAGACGGACACGAGGACCACGGAGACTAAGAAAATAAAACCAGGTGTTTTCATTTTTCGGAATAATGCCGCTCGGTTAGAAATATGCGCTCATCCTTTCTTCTTTATTCATTTTACGTTCTAATAAGATAGGCGGTTGCAAGCATCTATGCAAGGATATAATGTGTTGATGAGTTACAATCAAGTTCAAGAACGGCTGATGAAGTGCAAGCGGTTGGAAGAGTTGAAGGAGCCCTGCAAGCATAATGTTTTATATGTCCATAACGGAAGATCAGCAAATTCTTTTGGCCTTTTCTATTCATTAATCCAATATCCTTGGAACATGGCAGTGATCTCTCACAACAGCAACAAAGGTGCATGAATCTAGATCGACGAAAACTTACCACCATCATAAACATTTCAAAAATGTATTATTCAAATTCCATTTAGAAATTACGCTATCCTGCCCGTCCCTCGGTTTTAAGGGTTTATCTCATATATACTCACTCATTCGCAGGATTTCGTCGCCTTGGAATACAGTTGCTGTTCGGAGAGTAAGCTCATTAGACACCGTTGTACTAATC
>NZ_JCAIUL010000034.1:0-3902 GCF_059445505.1 Paenibacillus sp. Y301
GCTCCTTGGCCGCCAAGAGGGGTATCGGAGAAGTAGATTCAAGCGACACATTCAACCAGCTAAGTCTATCGACCCGTTCCCTACGGTCACTTAAGCTGCTTGAACGTCAGGAATGCGCAACGTTAGGTGAAATCCTCGGAATATTGTAGAAGACCTTAGAAATCTAATAAAAAACTAAGGAAAAAAAATTAAAGGAGGAATTTGATGGATTTTTTTCTTGCCATATTTCCGATTGTCTGGTCTGCTCTTATATATTCAATTATTTTTTATCGTGTCTTTTTTTTTAAGAATAATAAACATATTAGAGAGAACATCGGCTTAATTGTAATTGGTAGTATGTTACTTTTGATGAATGATCAAATCCGATATATTAAATTATCATGTGTAATAATTGGTGTATTCCTATTGGGCACTATAATTTATAAGGCTATAAAATCAAGTGATAAAAAATAACATAATGAAGGATTAAGAAAAGTAATATGAAGAGATTTAGAGAGGGTAATTCAATGAAGTCGAAGACTTCACCTAACATCGCATTCCTACAGCGGGGCATTCGCCCCTTGGTCGCCGGAGGCAATTCGAGGAAGAGATTCAGGCGACACATTGATTTCCCTAAGATAAGAGCTATCTAAGGGAAATCAACGTCAGGAATGCACAAACGTTATGTGAAATACCTAAAAGGTAAATGATAGTACAAAAAAATCAAAAGCAATTAAAATCGGAAGGGAGAAATGAATAATATGAACTTTGTATGGATATCAATGTTGTGGCCTTTTATTAACGTTGCACTTCTTGCATTGATAATATTTTGGATTTATAAACTGGTAAAGCGTAAATCCAAGAACTATTCAGACACAAGAGAATCCTTAAGAAGAATAGAAAAAGGTTTGGAATCGATTAATAAAGATAAAAAGTGAATTTAAAATGAAAACAAAAATGAACAAGAAGAAATGAAAATATCAAACGCAGAACGGATAGTATTTCAAGGATGTTAGGTACTTCACATAACAAAGCATTTCTACGTCGTCGCTGACGCTCCTTGGTCGCCAAGAGGTATTTCGGAGAAGTGGAATCAGGCGACACATCCAACCGGCTAAGTGGCAAAGCCACCCGGACCTACGGTCCTTAAGCCGTTTGGACGTCAGAAATGCGCAACGTTATGTGCAATTCTTGCAAAGCTTAATTTAATCAATAAACATCACTTACTTCATTTTGTCTCTATATTATAAGATTGAGATCATAAAATTCCGAAAACTATATAATACTTAGAATGATTTTATGAATAGAAAGGAAGGAACTTAATGCAAAAAGCAATAATAGTTTGGTTCTTTACAGAGAAGAAAAATAATTTGGAAGAGCTCAATAATTTATTATCAGATGGTTGGAAAGTAATGAGTCAAAAACCAATGGGAGTTGGCGAAACTAATGTTTCCGTCTCATTAGTCATTGTTGAAAAATAAGTGAAAAGGGACAAAGATTTATGTATAAGAATAGTAATTATGTATGCATATCAAGAAGGCAAGAACAGCACATAACACGGCATTCCTACTGCGGGCATTCGCCCTTGATCGCCAAGAATGATTTTCAGGGAGATTATTCAGGCGATACATTAAACCAGCTAAGTCTGACGACCCGTTCCCTTTGGTCACTTAAGCTGCTTGAACGTCAGGAATGCCAAACGTTATGTGAAATTACCGGCAAAAGAAACCTGAAAGTAGAGTGTCTATGAAGATTAAATGGCTAGACATAACAAAATTTATATTACTGCTTTTTCCTACAATAGTAATGCTGGTTTTACTAATAGATCTGTTTCCCTATACGGGGCTAGGAAGAATTGCTTCTGTTCCAGCTACAATAATAGTTAATTCATTAATTATCTGGCTTTACTTGGCGATAAAGAGAAGAAATCTATGGATTAAATATATTGGGGTTTTGTTCACGCTTATTATTACACTATCAATTACAGTAATTGGACACCCACAAGAATTCAACCCTTCTGTTGTCATGCAGATTCAAGATGCAACTCGTGCTATTAAAGATATAGATAATATTACCAGAGATGACTTAGAAATTAGTGTGAGTCACAATAGTGCAAGATACATCGTAGCGTTATTCAAAGATAAAGATGAAATACTTAAAGATGGAGCATATCAGCTTTATCAGGAAGAGAATGTATACTTTCGTAATTACACAATAAATGACGAAAGAGAAATTGGTTCTAAACTAATCGGCTACCATAAAGTCATGTGGTGGTACTTAAATAATGACACATAACACCGCATTCCTGCAGCGGGCCGGCTGAAGCCGACCCTTGGTCCCCGAGAAGCATTTTCGATGGAGAGGATTCAGGGGACACACCCGCACCACCTAACCGCATCGCGGCCATTCGCGAGCCAGCTTCGCCTGGCTCTGGGCATTTAAGGTGGTGGGGCGTCGGGAATGCAACAACGTTATGTGCAATACCGCTTGAGAAGAATCAAATAAGACAAGGAGAATGAGCATGTTCCAAATCTTCGATATTAGGGAAAAACCACAATTACTAAAGGAAGCTATAGATTACTTTTGGAATCAATGGGGTTCAGATTCGAATTACAACTTTTATCGAGATTGTATTGAAAGAGCATCTGAAACACAGAGTGATATACCTAGATTTTATATAGCAATGGAAGACAATAAGATCATTGGGTCATATGCTCTGTTGAGAAGCGACTTAAATAGCCGACAGGACCTTTTTCCTTGGTTGGCTTGTCTATTTGTCGAACCTGAATATAGGGGAAAGAACATAGGAGTGCAACTCCAGAACCACTCAATAAACCAAGTAAAGCTGAAGGGATATGAAAAACTGTATTTATGTACTGATTTAACTGATTATTATGAAAGAAATAACTGGAATCATATAGGTAAGGGCTACTCAATAGGTGATGATGAAACAAGAATATATGAATATCAAATAAGGAATTAAGAGTTGTGTAAGAATAGCTTCGAAGAGCGGTACAGCACATAACATAGCATTTTTGCGTCGTCGCTGGCGCTCCTTGATCGCCAAGAGGGATATCGAAGAAGCTTACTCAGGCGATACATTCAACCGGCTAAGTCTGACGACCCGGTGCTACGCACCTTAAGCCGCTCGAACGTCAGAAATGCGGGTACGTTATGTGAAATACTCGAAATTGGTTTAATATCCTTAAATGATTATATTTTTAATAATAGGAGAAATAGTATGACAACTGATAATTTCGATTACTATACTGATGATCAATTTGAATGGACTGGAATATTAAATTATTATCAGGCCCCTAATTTTATACATAAGAAGGGGACTGCTTTTAGTGTTGAAGTAATTGTAAATAAAGAAATAGATGAATCTGATAGTAACTTGATATCTGGGTTTAGTAAGGGGTGGACTTGGGGAGAAGACAGAAGAATTAAAGCATTTAATATGGAAGATCCAATAGATCCAATGAGTGTTGGAGATCGTATATTTTTGAAATTTCTTACCATTCGAAAAAGTAAAAGATATGATGAAATAAAGTATTTTCTTTTTGATTTAGGGGCTTTTTTAGATTTGAGTGACTATAAAATCATTGAAATAAATGTTAATGAGATATTGTAAGTAGATGCTACGAGGTCGAGTACATCACATAACATAACATTACCACAGCGGTCGCTAAGAGGTAGATTCGTGGAAGTTAATTCAGGTGACACATCCAACCAGCTAAGTGGCAGAGCCACCCGGACCTACGGTCCTTAAGCCGATTGGACGTCGGTAATGCGCGAACGTTATGTGAAATTACCGAAAATAGGAATTATTAAGCATATACAGGAGGTCACTTTGAAAAAAATATTAGTTATCATTGCTTTATTACTAATCTGTTTATGTACCTATCTCGGATATATATATT
>NZ_JCAIUL010000035.1:0-3465 GCF_059445505.1 Paenibacillus sp. Y301
TCGCTCCTTGATCGCCAAGGGGGAATTCGAAGAAGTGGAATCAGGCGATACATTCAACCAGCTAAGTCTGACGACCCGGCACTTCGTGCCTTAAGCTGCTTGAACGTCAGGAATGCCAAACGTTATGCGAAATCAACTAAGGGGAAAAACTGTATGAAAATAAAGAAAAAACTAGTTTTTATCAGTTGTATAATACTCTTCTTATTTATCTTAATTGTTTTAGTTAGCTATATGCTTACACCTCAACCAGTAAATGCGATGATGGTTAGTCTTTCTAGTATGACGGAATACGATAACAATATTTATTTGGAGGAGAGTATCCCAAAAAAGACTAAAGAGGAATTAATTAATGACTATGAGAAGTCAAAGATCAAAATATTAGATTATTTCGATGAGATTAGGGCAAAACCGACTATCATTTTTGTTCAATCTCCAGAATCCTTAAAACGTTATGCACAAAACCAAACTGGTCAGACTTACTATATGTACTGGGGTAATTATATTGTGATTGGCCCAAATGGGTTTAATGAAGATGTTATAGCGCATGAACTAATGCATTCTGAACTGAGAAAACGACTTAGAAACAAGAACTTAGTTCCAGTTTGGTTCGATGAAGGGTTAGCAACGTTAGTTGACAATAGATATTCAATTAATAATACAAATGAAATCAATTTTGATGATCTTGATGGACTAAAAAATAAGGGTACCTTTTATGATTTGATAAGATCTAGAGAGAATTATCTAATCGCAAAAAGTGAAGTTAGTAGGTGGTATAGAACTAATGGGAAAACAGGATTGAACAATCTTATTAACGGACTAAATAAAGGGATAACTTTTAACGAGCTCTACAAAGAAAAACAATAATGTAAGAAACTCATAGAAGAGTTGACTTCGCATAACACCATATTCAAGCATCGGAGCATCCGCCCCTCGGTCCGGCCGAAGTTAGATGTGGATTCGGAGGGGCATTTCAGTAGCGAGGTAGCGAATTCAACCGGACACATCCCTCCACCTAACCGCATCGCGGCCGCCCTTCGGGCTTAAGGTGGAGGGACGTCGTGAATACAACAACGTTATAGGAAAGATCGGTAATTAACGAAAATGCAATAAAAGAAAGAAGAGAACAGATGAAAATATATTTTGGAATCAAATATTGTGAAGACTTTTCAAATCGAAAGAAAATCGAACAAATATTAAATATGCTAGAATCTAAAGGACATGAAACCTACTGTGTCGTGCGAGATATGGAGGAATGGGGAGACCACGAGTATCAACCAGATCAATTAATGAAGGAAACATTCAAACAGATTGATAAAGCAGATATACTACTGATTGAATTTTCAGAGAAGGGAACAGGATTAGGTATAGAAGCAGGCTATGGATATGCTAAATCGAAACAAATTATTTTAATAGCTAAAGAAGGAGCTGAAATTTCGAAAACTTTGGAAGGAATATCAACCAAGATTATAACCTATAGAGACATTAATGAATTAGAACCTAAGTTACATAAAGTAATCGAACAACAAACATAGATAGTATAAGCTTCGAAGCCGATCCTTCCTATAACAAAGCATCTGTGCTTCGGGGCATTCGCCCCTTGGTTGTCGGGAGTGTAATCATGGAAGTGAACTCAGACAACACACGACCCGGCCTAAGATAAGAGCTATCTAAGGCCGGGTCGCGTCGCAGATGCGGATACGTTATCGGAAATCATCGAAAAGAATAACAATCATTATTAATATCTATAAATATCAAACAAAAGGTGATCAAATCAAATGTATAGATTTCGAAGTATTGAGAATTTATTAGGACAACATGAAGAACTTGAGAAGCAACAAATATATTTTGCATCGCTTGATCAATTAAATGATCCTATGGAAGGAACTCGTCGTTATTTTTGGAAGGGGGACAAAATAGTATGGGAAAATCTTATGAAACATTACCTACTTTGCTTAGAGCGTATAACTATGTTATCTACTTTATTAAATGATGACGAAGAAATTTTAAGGGAACATATACCGATTTATGAATGCTTAAGTAAATTACCCACCGAAATATATAAAGAACGAATGAAGAAAATTTATGATCAGTTCTTCTCTAGTAAGTTTGTTCAGGCCCATATTGAATTCGTTACTCGAAATCTAAACAATGTTTATCAAGAGGAATTGTATGTTCATCTTAGAATACTATCCTTAATAGCATTAGATTCCATTCTTACAGTAAACAAAGAGAGCGGATTTCCTCCAAGTATTAGCTTTGAGAATGTAAAGACAATTCTGAACCAATTTGATTTTGGGAATGCATGGACTTCAATGGATGAAGATGAATACAAGCAATTTATATGGACTATTCATGAAACTTTAAAGGTTTGGGATACTGGATTACTACATAAATTTAGAGATTCACCTAAAATTCATTTTCTATTAATTGAATTTACTCAGATGTATTTAGATGTCATTGTAGAGTTAACTTATCCTAAATCTTATGTGGCATGTTTTATGGATAATTGCACTAATCCTTCCATCTGGGGGACATACGGGGTAAATCATACAGGAGTTTGTCTGAAATTTAAGATGAATAATGAAAATCCAACTCTAGAATTAAAAGCGATTACATCTTACGGTTCTTCAGGATATGGGTATAATTACACAAATTTCGAAATGCATCCTATTGAATATTCCACTAGTTTTGATGAATTAGATTTTTTCGGAAATATAGGAAGCTTACCAATGCCACAGTTGAAAGAACAGTGGTACACAGATGATAATGGTGTTTATAGTGTATGTTCCGATAATGTACTAAATAAAACAGATGAATGGAGAAAACAACATTGGAGTATTTACTTAGGAGCTTATCTTAAAAAATTACCAGAGTGGTCGCATGAGAGAGAATACAGAATTATATTAACTAGCGCACTTGATTTTTATGATGAACCAGAAAATAGATTGTTAGAGTATAAATTCGAAGATCTTGAATCAATTATTTTCGGTATGAAGACACCTAAAAAAGCACGTCTAGAAATAATAGATATTATAAAAAGAAAATGCAAAGAAACTGGGAGAACAAATTTTGATATCTATGAAATGGCGTATTCAATTGAAATAAATGAATTTTATCCTCGTAAAATGAAGTCACTTACATAAAATCTGTTACCAATAATGAGATCATATTCGAAGAGGTCGATGACATCCGATAACATTACATTTCTGCGTCGTCGCTGGCGCTCCTTGGTCGCTAAGAGGGATATCGAAGAAGGTTAATCAAGCGACACATTCAACCGGCTAAGTCTGACGACCCGGTGCTACGCACCTTAAGCCGCTCGAACGTCAGAAATGTGGGTACGTTATGTGAAATTACCGAAAATAGGAATTATTAAGCATATACAGGAGGTCACTTTGAAAAAAATATTAGTTATCATTGCTTTATTACTAATCTGTTTATGTACCTATCTCGGATATATATATT
>NZ_JCAIUL010000036.1:0-3198 GCF_059445505.1 Paenibacillus sp. Y301
AGTATTTTGGGGTCTACTTGGTTACAAGCACTCAATAATATTAGAGTAAGAATTGATGCCAGTATAAATAGTAGTTTAAGTCCTTTGATTTTTACACCCGCTTTCCGTCAATTTCTGCTAACGTTCGCACATTTCTGACGTTCAAGCGGCTTAAGTGACCGCAGAGAACGGGTCGTCAGACTTAGCCGGTTGAATGTGTCGCCTGATTCCACTTCTATGGTATACCTCTTGGCGACCAAGGAGCGTCAGCGACGAAGCAGAAATGTAATGTTATATGATGGGGATGCCTTCTTTGAGTACACTTAAATAACGCTCTTTAATATTATTTAACTTTTTTTCATTTTCTGTTTGGATACATGTTTTTAAGTGTGTTATTATATATTTAATAAAGACCAAGTGCTGGTACACTTGGTCAGTACAATTGGCTTGGATGGTTTATTCCCTTCTAAGTCATAAAGGAATCAAAACCCACCTTAGGCGTTTAATCTATGGGTGGGTTTTTACTTTTTCTTGTTGTTATTATTAATGTATGTTAAAAGAGCAAGGATAAACGTCCCAAATAGGAACATAATCGTTATTGCATCTTTTACTTCCATGGCTTCACCTCCCTACGAAGAGAAACCATGCCCACCCAAGATTCAATTGTATCTTTATTTTACCTTCTTTTCCGAATGCGTACAAGCGTTCCTATGTAATTTTGATTTATGTATTTATGATCTTAATATACGTTTTTTAACCCGCATCCCTTTCATATAACGTACCCGCATTTCTGACGTTCAAGCGGCTTAAGTGACCGCAGGGAACGGGTCGTCAGACTTAGCCGGTTGGATGTGTCGCCTGACTCTACATCCTTGAAACCCCTCTTGGCGATTGAGGAGCGCTAGCGACGATACAGAAATGCATTGTTATGCGCCGTAATTTCCCCTCTCTGAGTTACTAACACAATTATTTATCTAATATTTCCTGTAAACTCTTTAAATTATTGATGAATATATGCCCTGAATCGGTTGAATTTTCTTCACCTCTTAATAACCACATAGTGTGTAACCCTAGTCTTCTAGCTCCTTCGAGATTATTAATATTATCGTCAATAAATAAAGCTTCTTCTGGTTTGATATTTAATTCAGCTAGTGCTGTTTGAAACATTAATTCATGTGGCTTTAATACACCTAAAATTGAAGACATGACAAACGTTGAGAAATAGTTTCTTAACCCCACATTCTTAAACACACGTTCTAATGACGGCCAAGTATCCGATACAACCCCTAACTTATAATTGTTGTTAAGCTCTGGTATTACCTCAAAGACATCTTGATAAAACTTAAATTTATCATCGTTAAAAACGGTATCATAAGCTAACCCTTCTATTTGTTCTCTGTTAAGTTCAAGTAAAGCCAATTCTTTAGAAACGATTGCGTAAAATTGTATGAAATGTTTGTACTCTTCTGTTTCAGATAGTATCAACGGATTTTCGTCCATATATTGTAATGCTTTATGAAATGCACTTTCTATTTGATCTAGTGCTATTAATTCAAATTTCTCTTTATTGACAAAACTATAGAATTTAGGTGAGATAAACCAATGACCTGACCTAGGATGGTTCAATACTCGGCCAGAATCAAATAAGATTGCTTTTATATGTTTCAATTCCTCCATTGGAATTCACCCCTTAATCTGTATTTATATATCTATTGGAAGTTATGGCGTATAACGTTGCGCATTTCTGACGTCCAAACGGCTTAAGGACCGAAGGTCCGGGTGGCTCTGCCACTTAGCCGGTTGAATGTGTCGCCTGATTCCACTTCTCCGAAATACCTCTTAGCGACCAAGGAGCGCCAGCGACGATGCAGAAATGTAATGTTATCTGAAGTACTACGACATCTTTGAATCTGCTAAAATCTTATTATGTCTTTCTAATATTTCTGAAATCTTTCGTATCTCACTTATTACTCGATCTGTTCCCTTTTCTGATTTATTCCAGTCACTCATATTGATTCCTCTGCTATCCTCAAGGGGTAAAATGTCGATATTAATCTCTTCATTTGAATATAAACATGCCAATGTATAGAACCTCATTACAAAAAAGGATTTTCCAGCTAATAACACATTTTTCTTCTCATTCTTATTATTACTTATTTCTCCGAAGGCCTGACTAATTACTTCCTCAACATTCTTTTGTTGTACTTTTATGGGTTTAATTCTGTTCTCTGGAATACCCTGTGATACTAATATTGTTTTATGGTATGTATATTCACTTTCATTCTAAAAATTATTATGTAAATCTGGTATCCAAACCTCATCAAATCCTTCTTCTAGATACAAAAAGGATATATCTTTATTCAATTCAGGAAAGTGTCCAGGATGGAATAATACAATATTAGCTTGTGGAAATAGTCCTCTTCTCTTGATAAAAATCCTTTCTCCTATACTTTCTATTAATGATTTTTTCATGATTTCCCTCCCGTAGTATTTCAGATAACGTTGTTGTATTCACGACGCCCCACCACCTTAAGGTCACGAAGTGACCGGCCGCGATGCGGTTAGGTGGTGCGGGTGTGTCCGGCTGATTCCACTTCCCTGCTGCTGTCAATGTCATCCCCGAGTCCGCTTCTAACTTCTGATCGGACCGAGAGCCAAATGGCTCGAAGCGTGAATATGGTGTTATCTGAAGTACCCTCTTCTTTGAACTAACAAAAACTCAGTTAAATTTATGTTTTATCTACTTGTTTTCTAATAGCATTTGATTAAATAAGTTTTTGTAATTTGTGATTTCCGGATATTTTTCTTTTAAGAAATTCATTTTATTCCAAAATTCTTCTTCATTTAATTCAATTGTTTTTTCACTTAATGATAATGCTAAGTTATGAAAAGCATTTGCTATATGGAAGATCTGTTTATGACTATCTGTTAAAGTCTTATTTGAGATTAGATCAGTCTCCCATGCTAAGTGAGAAGTTGTAACTCGGATATCTATAAAAGCTTGATATAACAGAGTTCTATATGCTCTTAACTTCACTTCATCCATGATTTCACCTACTTAATTTATTATTATTCGTAGTTAGGGTATTTCAGATAACGTTGCGCATTTCTGACGTCCAAACGGCTTAAGGACCGTAGGTTCGGGTCGTCAGACTTAGCCGGTTGAATGTGTCGCCTGAATAATCTTCTTCGATATCCCTCTTGGCGACCAAGGAGCGC
>NZ_JCAIUL010000037.1:0-3195 GCF_059445505.1 Paenibacillus sp. Y301
CGTTAATAAAAGGCCACAACATTGATATCCATACAAAGTTCATATTATTCATTTCTCCCTTCCGATTTTAATTGCTTTTGATTTTTTTGCACTATCATTTACCTTTTAGGTATTTCACATAACGTATGCGCATCTGCGACGTGACCTGGCCTTAGATAGCTCTTATCTTAGGCCGGGTCATGTGTTGTCTGAGATTACTTCCATGATTACTCACCTGACAACCAAGGGGCGAATGCCCCGAAGCGCAGATGCTTTGTTATAAGATGTCCCCGACTTCGAAGGTATTACTAGACTGCTTTTCTGATCCTTGTCTCATTTCATGTACAATACATTAAGTTCTTCCATTGATCACGAAGATATTGATCTTAGTCTATATTTATCAAAAATTCTTTTATCATAAAATATTGTGTATTCGTTATTTTCTTCAACTAATTTTGTAATATCAATTGGAATTCTTATAGTTCTTACTCGATTACTTTGATTTATTATTGTCATTTCATTTTCACTAACCTTCTGAACGGTAACTACTTCATAAGTTGAAGATCGAAAAGAATTCCAAAACATAAATATAACCACAATGATTAATAAAAAAATGATAATTCTTTTGTTTGCTTTAATCACTAGAATCTCCTTTCAGTGGTTCTGAACTTATCGCTTTTTGTCCACTTTTCGGGGATTTCTTATAACGTTGCGCATTTCTGACGTCCAAACGGCTTAAGGACCGTAGGTCCGGGTGGCTTTGCCACTTAGCCGGTTGGATGTGTCGCCTGATTCCACTTCTCCGAAATACCTCTTGGCGACCAAGGAGCGTCAGCGACGACGTAGAAATGCTTTGTTATGTGAAGTACATAACATCCTTGAAATACTATCCGTTCTGCGTTTGATATTTTCATTTCTTCTTGTTCATTTTTGTTTTCATTTTAAATTCACTTTTTATCTTTATTAATCGATTCCAAATCTTTTTCTATTCTTCTTAAGGATTCTCTTGTGTCTGAATAGTTCTTGGATTTACGCTTTACCAGTTTATAAATCCAAAATATTATCAATGCAAGAAGTGCAACGTTAATAAAAGGCCACAACATTGATATCCATACAAAGTTCATATTATTCATTTCTCCCTTCCGATTTTAATTGCTTTTGATTTTTTTGCACTATCATTTACCTTTTAGGTATTTCACATAACGTTGCGTATTTCTGACGTCCAAACAGCTTAAGGACCGCAGGTCCGGGTGGCTTCGCCACTTAGCTGGTTGGATGTGTCGCCTGATTCCACTTCCACGAAATTCCTCTTGGCGACCAAGGAGCGTCAGCGACGATGCTGAAAAACATTGTTATACGCTGCCCCTTCTTCTTCGATAACACTCACATAGCTGTCTTGTTTGTTTATGTACTGGCTAGGTTAATTTTAATGTTGATTTAGTCGGAAAATAAAAATTGAGTTGGCTCTACTAAGCTGTAGGATCGACTCTATTTCGTTTATTTTGGTGAGTAAATCTTTAAAGAGCCTCCTTATGTTAAATAAGATTAATTTACTCAAGCTAATTAAATCTTCACTTGTATTTCTCCTATTACAAACCCTATACATATAAATACCAAAATAAAGGAAATTAAAGAAAGAGAAAATCTATGCATGAATTGAATAGGAAGTAAGTTAGCTCTGAACTTACTTGTAAATGTATCTAGAATAACAACGATTGCAAGAAATAATACACCCGTTAGTACGTCAATATAAGTAAATGGCTTACCAATATATTTACTAAGAAAAACAAATAAACTGATGATTACACTGTATTGTCCAAATTGAAAAAGAAAATATTTAAAATGATTCATAAATACACCATCCTCCCTGAAACTTCCTCTAAAGATTTCTGTGATATTTCTATACGTTTTATTAACTTCGAACAAGCATTCTTAACACTATTATAGAACGAATGTCCATCAACAATGAGTATTAACATAGCCTATGTATTTAATATGTCTTTATATGTTTGTGTCTCTCGGATCTATCAGTCCGTTTCCGCATAGGAAAGTTACCTCTCTACTATCCATTTGTCCTAAGATTTCAACTACTTCTTCGTAAATGCAAACATATCCTTTAAATTGATTTATGCCTTATATGTCTACCCATCAGTAATAATTTATATAATTAATCGTTTCACCGTTATTGAAGGTTTATTGGTCATTTCAGTTTAACAATTCTCAAAGGGGTTGCGTATAACGTTTGGCATTCCTGACGTTCAAGCAGCTTAAGTGACCGAAGGGAACGGGTCGTCAGACTTAGCTGGTTGAATGTGTCGCCTGAATAATCTCCTTGAAAATCCTTCTTGGCGATCAAGGGCGAATGCCCGAAGTAGGAATGTGGTGTTACCTGATGTATCTGACTCCTCTGAATTTTCCGTCAAATTCGAATTTAATAATCCATGTCATTAATCTCATGTGACTTAGATCTATTCTTCTTTATACTTCTTCGAAATGCCTCTATGGTGGGTTCAAATATTCACTTTTTTTTATTTATCTAACAATCCATTTTATGCGTCTTAGCAAGAGTATAATAGCCGTAGATATTCCAAAAGAAATTGAAGCTATTATGATTGATGCAGTCTGAAAATCATCAACGAAAAAATTAACTCCATACCACTGCCCTAAGAGAACAATGACAAATGGTATTGCCCAATTAAAAGTAGCTTCTGTTGCATTTATATATATAGTTAACATAGAGACCAGAAACGTTGCGAACCAAAATGTAAAACAATACATCATTATTATACGACTCTTGCTTTTGGAACCGAATACTAAAACAAGAATCCAAATAACTATGTATATAAAAGTGACAATCAAATTTTTTACGTTTGCCGTGCTTCCCATTAGGAACTCTTGAAAATTTAGAACTAAACCTCCAATGACAGCCACAATTGATAAAACGACTACTATTAAAGCATTATTCTTTATCTTCATGATCAACCTCCCCATTTTGTAAGTAATCTTACTTCGCAGCCAAGCATTTTCTTCTGAATTTTCACTGTCATTAATTTTGTATTGCCCTTAATATTCTTATCTCAGATATTTCAGGTAACGTTTGGCATTCCTGACGTTCAAGCAGCTTAAGTGACCAAAGGGAACGGGTCGTCAGACTTAGCTGGTTGAATGTATCGCCTGAATAATCTCCTCAGAAATCCTTCTAGGCGATCAAGGGCG
>NZ_JCAIUL010000038.1:0-1704 GCF_059445505.1 Paenibacillus sp. Y301
ATCTGGGGTAGGGGAGCGTTGTATAGAGGTTGAAGGTGTACTGAAAAGAGCGCTGGACACTATACAAGTGAGAATGCCGGTATAAGTAACGAAAAGATCAGTGAGAATCTGATCCGCCGAAAGCCTAAGGGTTCCTGAGGAAGGCTCGTCCTCTCAGGGTAAGTCGGGACCTAACGCGAGGCCGAAAGGCGTAGTGGATGGACAACAGGTTGAAATTCCTGTACCACCGTAATCCGTTATGAGTAATGGGGTGACGCAGCAGGGTAGTGACGCGGACTGATGGAATAGTCCGTCTAAGCAGTGAGGCTTGTGTGTAGGCAAATCCGCACACTATAAGGCTGGGCTGTAATGGGGAGCGAAAATTATAGTAGCGAAGGTCATGATCTCACACTGCCAAGAAAAGCCTCTAACCAGGAGAAGGTGCCCGTACCGCAAACCGACACAGGTAGGCGAGAAGAGTATTCTAAGGCGCGCGGAAGAACTCTCGTTAAGGAACTCGGCAAAATGACCCCGTAACTTCGGGAGAAGGGGTGCCCCGGTAGTGTGAATAGCACGAGGGGGCCGCAGTGAAAAGGCCCAAGCGACTGTTTAGCAAAAACACAGGTCTGTGCGAAGCCGTAAGGCGAAGTATACGGGCTGACGCCTGCCCGGTGCTGGAAGGTTAAGGGGAGTGGTTAGGAGCAATCCGAAGCTATGAACCGAAGCCCCAGTAAACGGCGGCCGTAACTATAACGGTCCTAAGGTAGCGAAATTCCTTGTCAGGTAAATTCTGACCCGCACGAATGGCGTAACGACTTGGGCGCTGTCTCAACGAGAGATCCGGTGAAATTTTAATACCTGTGAAGATGCAGGTTACCCGCGACAAGACGGAAAGACCCCATGGAGCTTTACTGCAGCTTGATATTGAATTTGGGTACGATCTGTACAGGATAGGTGGGAGCCAGAGATCCAGGAGCGCAAGCTTCTGAGGAGGCGCCGTTGGGATACCACCCTGATCGTATCTAGGTTCTAACCTAGGACCGTAAACCGGTTCGGGGACAGTGTCAGGTGGGCAGTTTGACTGGGGCGGTCGCCTCCTAAAGAGTAACGGAGGCGCCCCAAGGTTCCCTCAGAATGGTTGGAAATCATTCGAAGAGTGCAAAGGCAGAAGGGAGCTTGACTGCGAGACCTACAAGTCGAGCAGGGACGAAAGTCGGGCTTAGTGATCCGGTGGTACCGCATGGAAGGGCCATCGCTCAACGGATAAAAGCTACCCTGGGGATAACAGGCTTATCTCCCCCAAGAGTCCACATCGACGGGGAGGTTTGGCACCTCGATGTCGGCTCATCGCATCCTGGGGCTGAAGTAGGTCCCAAGGGTTGGGCTGTTCGCCCATTAAAGCGGTACGCGAGCTGGGTTCAGAACGTCGTGAGACAGTTCGGTCCCTATCTGTCGTGGGCGCAGGAAATTTGAGAGGAGCTGTCCTTAGTACGAGAGGACCGGGATGGACGCACCTCTGGTGTACCAGTTGTTCCGCCAGGAGCATAGCTGGGTAGCTACGTGCGGACGGGATAAGCGCTGAAAGCATCTAAGCGTGAAGCCCCCCTCAAGATGAGATTTCCCAATTAGTAAGACCCCTTGAAGACGACGAGGTAGATAGGTTGGAGGTGGAAGTGCAGCAATGCATGGAGCTGACCAATACTAATCGGTCGAGGGCTTATCCTA
>NZ_JCAIUL010000039.1:0-1537 GCF_059445505.1 Paenibacillus sp. Y301
CATTTAAAACAAACTGACGAGAAATTACTTTCTCTATCAAATGATTTCTCATTTGTTTTGACTTCACTTTCGTGAAATCTACTCACTCGTTGTTCAGTTTTCAAAGACCAATTTGTTCATTTTGTCGTTATCAGTGTTTCTCTGTGACAACTTTTATATCATAACATGTCCGGTTCGTTTATGCAAGCTTTATTTTCGTTTACGTTTCATTCGAGTTTGGCTTGCCGATTCAATAAATGTGTTATTTACTGGCCGGACTAATAATATATCACGTATAATTAATGATTGCAACACTTTTTTAATAAAATTTTATATATAATTAGATAAGAGCCTCGTTTGTTACTTAGAATAAGCTCACCACGACTTATTTAAATGAGAATAAGTATTTTCCTATCAATCTCTACCTCATACTAAATATATATAAATTATCATATTAGACAAGTCCCTAAGGTAAATACACACGAGCACTGCGTACTAGGTATCATCATTAGGCTAAACTTGTATACTCAAGGATCTAGGTGTTATAAAAACCCTTATAAGGCTCAACAATCTGCCACGTGCTAGGACATGTTTAGTTGATACTGTTTTACACATTTTTACCCCATTAAGGAGCACACGACTGGATAAGAAAAACCGTAGATAAATTATGTTCTTAATAAGACTTCTTGCCCTATCTAATCACAAGGGACCGTTTTTAAAAAAATTGGCGAGTACAATATCATCCTTGATTGAGAAATATGCAAATTATAGAAATAATGCGTGATAAATGGACAAAACACGAACTAGTACTGTGCCTACAAATAGATGCTATCAAATACAATGAACACCCTTTTAGGAACTTCTAAAACAAATAGAAGTATTTCTTCCTCCACCTTTAATGCCTTCCTGAATTAATGCTTACCACTTAACAGCTAATTATATAGATAGGCACCTGTAATACATGAGCACTCTTTCAAGCAGCCTTCACGCAACCCTCAATCTAAGAAGGAACCTACCTGCGTCCATACACATCCATAGTTGTTCTTATATACACAGACTTATCACTTAGCATTTGTTCACTTCATAAAGCCACTTCAATATCACACTATGTCCAATAAAAACAACACTTATCATAGCAAAATAGAATAACAAGTCACTTAATTACCTTGTGTTGACTGGTATTAACTTGTTTCTTTACGAAAGAGGTTTTCTCTTTCTAATTGCACATTAAGACAACGTATTTTGCACCCTCCTTCCTCTCTAATCAATGATTTAATAGTTTAAAATTAATGTTGTTTGTAATTTATTCTGTAGTTTTATACTAAAGGTTTCTTATCATCATATCCTCATACATAATAAGCTAAAAAAAATTCCTTTAAATTGCTTCAAAAGTATGATTACCTCTACTTCAATCTTTAAAAAAACGCAAAAAGAACCACCATTGATCGAAATCAACAGTGGTTCTTGTGCTTGGCGGCGTCCTACTCTCCCAGGACCCTGCGGTCCAAGTACCATCGGCGCTGGAGGACTTAACGGTCGTGTTCGGGATGGGTACGTG